>UQGS01000025.1 GCA_900540685.1 uncultured Catenibacterium sp.
TCACACCCCTGACATTTTTAAAGCTTGAGTAAACCCCAAGTCTATTTAGTTACTCGAAGAAGCGAGAATATCGCTTCTTTTTATTTTTAAATATTATACAATAGGTTTACAATGTAAACTAAATGATGTACTATAATTATGAAAAAAATATAGAATCATTTTAATAAAGGGAGGTGGATGGTATGGCTACAGTACCTACACAAGTAAGAATAGATGAGAATGTAAAAAAACAGGCAAATGAATTATTTTCACAATTAGGACTAGATATGTCAAGCGCTATGAATATTTTCTTAAGACAATGCATATTACGAGGAGGTCTTCCATTCACTGTGGAATTACCTCAGTATAAATCAGATGTATTAGAAGCAATGGAAGAAGCAAAAAGAATAGTCAAAGATCCAAATGAAAAGAGATATCACAATTTCTCAGAAGTGTTGGAGGATATTGATTAGTGTATTATGAATTAATACTTACTAGAAAATTTAAAAAGAGTCTTAAACTTGTAAAAAAGAGAGGATTAGATTTAAATTTGTTAGAAAAGGTAATTACTTCATTACAAAATAATATTCCTCTTGAAGAAAAATATTGTGATCATGAATTAAGAGGTAAATATAAAGGTTTTAGAGAGTGTCATATTGCACCAGACTGGTTATTGATTTATATGAAAGAAGAAGATATTCTTGTACTTACATTGATCGATACTGGAACCCATTCAGATTTGTTTAATATGTAATTTGAGAAAGCGATAAGTGACTATCACTTTTTGTATTGAAACTATGAATAGAATCATCAATGAAGTACGTAGTGTTAATAGAGTAATGTATGATATTACTTCTAAACCACCTGAAACTATTGAATTTGAATAACATGGTAAAGGTATCAACTTGTTTACAGGTTGATGCCTTTTTTGTATGTAGAAAATAATTGTTTCTAACTGTAAACATTTCATTGATATTAGGCCCTAAAAATATATGTTATTATGAAGCCATGAGAATAAAATAACAAGGAAAGGAAATGGATTTATGAAATATTCAAAATTATTTAGTCCAATAAAAATTGGAAGTATAACTATTAAAAACCGTTTTGCGATGGCTCCAATGGGACCTTTAGGTCTTGCAGATGCAAATGGGGGCTGGAATCAGCGTGGTATTGATTACTATGTAGAAAGAGCCAAGGGTGGAACTGGTCTAATTATTACAGGTGTCACATTTTTTGATCAGGTTGTTGAAAAACAGGATCCTTCAACTGTTCCAAATCCACTTTATAAACCTGTTAACTTTGTGAAAACAAGTAGAGAAATGACAGAACGAATTCATGCTTATGGAAGCAAAATCTTTTTACAGTTATCAGGTGGCTTTGGTCGTGTAACTATTCCTACAAATGTAGGTGATATTCCACCCATTGCACCATCTGCTATCCCACATCGCTGGTTAGATAAAACTTGTCGTGCGATTACTGTAGATGAAATTCATGCTATTGTCAAACAGTTTGGTGAAGCTGCTTTTCATGCGAAAAGAGCAGGCTTTGATGGTGTGCAGATTCATGCTGTACATGAAGGTTATTTAATTGACCAGTTTGCAATTTCTATGTTTAACCAAAGAACTGATGAATATGGAGGTTCTCTTGAAAACAGATTACGTTTTGCAAAAGAAATAGTAGAAGAAATTAAAAAGACATGTGGTGAAGACTTCCCTGTTACACTTCGTTTTAGTGTAAAAAGCATGATCAAGGACTGGCGTGTAGGGGCACTACCAGGAGAAGAATTTGAAGAAAAAGGTAGAGATACAGAAGAAGGCTTAAAAGCAGCTCAATTACTTGAAAGCTATGGTTATGATGCGTTAGATACTGATGTTGGAACATATGATGCCTGGTGGTGGAATCATCCTCCTATGTATCAAAAGAAAGGTCTTTATAGAGAATACTGTAAGATGGTCAAAGAAGTAGTCAATATCCCAGTATTCTGTGCAGGTCGTATGGATAATCCTGATATGGCATTAGAAGCTATTGAAAATGGTGAATGTGATGTTATTGATCTAGGTAGACCGCTACTAGCAGATCCAGATTATTGTAATAAATTAAGATGCGGAAATCTTACACAGATTCGTCCATGTATTTCTTGTCATGAAGGATGTATGGGAAGAGTTGCTTCATATTCTCTTCTTAACTGTGCTGTTAATCCACAAGCAGCGAGAGAACGTGTGAATGCATACGAGCCTATTTTAAAGAAAAAGAGAGTATTGATTGTAGGTGGTGGTGTTGCTGGTTGTGAAGCAGCACGTGTACTTGCTATTAGAGGTCATGAAGCAGTAGTTTATGAAAAAGGCAGCAGACTTGGTGGTAATCTTATTCCTGGAGGAGCTCCTGATTTTAAAGAAGATGATATCGCATTGGCCAATTGGTATACAAATGAATTAAATCGTCTAGGTGTACATGTTCATTTGAATACAGCACTTAATGAAGAAGAAATCAAATCTATGGATTATGATACTGTGATTTTAGCTACAGGATCTAAACCAAAGGTGTTCTCTCTTGGTGATGATGCACATACTTATACAGCAGAGCAGGTTTTATTGAAACAAAAAGATGCTGGCAAGAAAACTGTCGTTGTAGGTGGTGGACTTGTAGGCTGTGAAACTGCTTTGTGGTTGGCGCAGAATGGTATCCATGTTACAATTGTAGAAGCATTAGATAAGGTTATGGCTGTAAATGGTCCACTTTGTGCTGCAAATAAAGAAATGTTAGAAGCATTGTTGCCATTTAATGGAGTAGAAATCATTACAGGCGCAAAGGTTACAGAATTTGCGAATGGAGAAGTGAAACTTGATACTAAAAATGGCAGCAAGACTATTATGAGTGATAGTGTGATCCTTTCAGTTGGATATAAAGAAGAAAATACACTTTACAATAATCTTCAGTTTGATATTCCTGATCTTTACTTGCTTGGAGACGCAAAAAAAGTATCTAATATCATGTATGCAATTTGGGATGCATTTGAAGTAGCTAACCATATCTAATAATGATATAAGGGCGGCTGGTGATTTAAATTGGGTGATATAAAGAATTTTATATATTTTCAGAAAGTATATGAAATGCATAGTATGCATAGAGCAGCTGAACATTTATTTATTTCTGCACAAGGTCTTGGTAAAATCATCAAGAATCTTGAACACGAGTATAACACCACTTTTTTTGTTCGCTCTCAAAATGGTGTTGTGCCTACAGATAGTGCAAAACTATTTTATGACTGGAGCAAAGAGCTAGTGTTACAGGATGCTCATATTAAGAATGAGATAAATAATCTGAATAATGGAATAAATCGCTTACGAATTGGTTGTGCAAGTGGCATATTAAAGGCTATTCAACTAAAGACAATACTGGATTTTGCGAACTCAAATAAAAATCTTCATGTTGAATGGAGTGAGTACAGTAATGAGGAAGTAATCAATAAACTTCTTAATTATGATATTGAGTATGGTATTGTTGTTGGGCTACATGATAATCCTAATTTAGAACAAGTGAAATTATGTCAATGTAATCTTGTTTTATATGTATATGAAGGACATCCTTATTATGAGAAGGAAAAAATCTCTCTAAATATGCTTATGGATGAAAATATTATAATTATGAATGAAAGTTTTCATATATACAATGATTTTATTAATGCCTGTAAAATAAATGGATTTACTCCAAATATAAAAGCAAAAACCATGGATGGTGGAACCTTGATGCATTTATGTAGACAAAAAATAGGTGTTGCGATTTCACCAAAATTTGAAGACGAAGTACCAGTAGGATTAAAGGCTATTGCATTTGAAGAACCCTATCATTGGGATATCTATGGTACTTTTAGAAAAAACTCAAAAGATGAATCAATCAAAAAGCTTCAAGCTGCATTATTGCAGTAAATCAATTTAAAGCTTGCCTAAAGCTATATAGAAAAATCGTGTGAACAAACTGATTCACACGATTTTTGTGTTATGGAATAAAAAGTAAATTATTCATTATTGAGTTGATCAGTAATTGCGATAAAAAATTCTTTTGACCAGATATCTAGAACGCTAGGATCCTTAATAAAAGGTATTACATCTTCTTTTGCCTGCTCAAAATCAATTTCATTGAATCTTTCAATCAACATCTTTTTTATATCATCACAAGATATAATTATATTTGTATCAATATATTGAGAATCAATCAGTTTTTCTCTTAAATGAGGTAAGTTAAATTGTGTATTTCTTGAAAGATAGAATACGTAATCGTACAAATGCTGTTAGGGTAAGTATATGTTATGTAAATTTGGTAATTCATCTATCTTTTTGAATTGATTTGATCTTGCTAAAAAGTATACACGGTTGGCTATTATATCAGCTGCTCTTACTAATCGTGTAGTAGTAGAATTACAATAACTTAATTCTACACTTTTGACTTCTGGAAAGATAGGTGGATAAAAATGATCATACTGATAATTGAAAGTTCCGTGGATCAACTCTTGTTCAAGCGCTTCTTTCAATTCGTATCTTCCATCTGTTGTAGTCGTATGCTCATCAACAAAAAAGTAGATTCTCTCAACAGTATGTAAAGTGATCATTTTGTTTCTGATTAAATCCTCTAAAGCTCTTTTACTGCTATTTTATATGCATAGTCAAGGTAGCGTTGTTTTGTTTTCTTGCTTTTGAATATTTCTTGATGAATCTTCTTTTGATTAATAATAACAGAAAACTTATAGCAGTTATTTAATGATCTGAATAATTTACCTTTATCTTGATTTGATACGATAGCTGCTTTTAATTCTTGTCCTATTTGATATTTTGGTGTTATTGTTTTTTCAGCATTTCTATATAGTCTATTCCAATTTTCTTTTGATTCTTTTCCTAGCAGTATTAAACCACCGAAAACAAAATATTCATTATGAACATTATCAAATACACCTGATTCATCTGAATAAATGAATAGATTCATATATTCCATCTCCTTGAAGTGAACTACTCAGTCATTGAATTACGAGAAACTTGCATAAAATGTAAAAAAAAATCGCCATACTGGCGACCTCGTGGCCGACGATATTCCATATCGCTTAAACGCTAATTCGGTGACACGAGTATACAGCGTATCTCTACCTGCACCTAAATTATAAAGTATTCTACAAATAATTCAACGGATTTGAACAAAACAACTAGAAATCGCATTGATAACAAGATGACCTAGGATTTTTATAAATATATAGCATACTACCTCCTCTTATTCATATTCCGCTCAAGTATGTGGAGGAAATTAATGATTTATTTGTTATTAGCGTAATCACGGCTGATGATAAACTATTAAGAGAATGAGGTAATTACTAAGTTTACATTTTTTGCGATAATACTAAAAAAATGTTTAAATTTTCTGCTGAATAATACAAGTTAAAAAAGAGTAAAATAAATAAAAGAGAAACACTAACAAAGATAATTGGGTATTAGCGAAACAATAGATTGAATTTAATCTTTTTTAAATGAAATGACCATTCATTTTTTATAAAAATCATAGAGAAAATATTAGTATAAAAATATTGACATGTAATAACATCATAATTATTAAGTAAAAATTTGTACAAACTAACTATTTTGTACAATTTGTCTTTTCTGCAAACGCTTTACAACCTTTGTGGTTTTTGATAAAATGTCTGACTGAACGGAATGGCAAAACGTAATATTATTGAGGAGGGAATTTATGAATAAAAGCCTATTTAAGAAATTCGGGGCAACTTTTGTAGCACTTACACTTGCATTTTCTAGTACTTCAGCAGTAAGTGCCGCAGGGGATACTTCAGAATTTCAACCTAAAGTGACTTATAGTAAAGGTGACTACACTTTTGCGAAGTTATCACATTCAGATAAAGCAGTCTCTACTCCAGATGGTATTGTTGATTACCTAGGTGGTGGAAAGGTCGGTGTCACTGGTCAGGATCAGGGTGCAACAGGACAAGGTGACCAGGGGCAGAGTTATGCTTGGTCTGCAGCATCTTATGGTGACTGGATGTATGTTGGTACTTGTTATGCAGCAATGGGTAATACATTAACATTAATGGATACTACTCTTGGTGATAAGTTCGATAAAGAAACTATGACTGCTGCTTTAAAAGCAATGTTCAATGGAACATTCTTCTATGGACATGAAAAAGAAGATGGTACAGCAGATGAAGATTCTGATGGTATTCTTTGTAAAGTAAACGTTAAAACTGGTGAAACTAAGTTATTAATGTCTGCTTCATTAAATGGTAAAGGACCACTTTTCAGAAACGCTATGCGTTATAAAGATAAGCTTTATTTCTGTGGCTCTGTACGTAATAAAGGTGCTAAGTCTGGTTTACCTAGCATCTATTGTATCGATCCTAAGACAGATGATATCAAGTGTGTCTACACTGGTATTACTCCACAGGAACTTGGTGCTGCATATAAAGAAGGTATCAGTACTGGTATCCGTGGTATGGCAGTATTCAATGGTGAATTCATTGCTAGCTGTGTTGGTGTAGATGGACCTTATATCTTAAAGTCTAAAGACCCATCAGCTGGACAGTCTTCATTCAAGAAGATTGCGACTAAGAATGATCTATTTAACTATCCTGCATATCATTATTCAGATAGCATCTATGGTGGTTCTATCTGGGAAATGGTTGAATTCAATAACAGCTTATATGTTGCTTTATGTACTGGTACTCAGGAAAATAAACCTGATGAACATACTATGCAGTCATTCGCAATTGTACGTGGTGATGAAAAAGCAGATGGTACTTGGACTTGGACACCTGTTGTAGGTGATAAAGCAGATGGTGCTAAATATACATTTGGTATCGATCCAGAACGTACTCGTGCTGGTGCTTGTAACATGTTAGTATACAATGATCATCTTTATATTGGTGAATATGAAGATATCGAAATCGCATTAGAAGATTTAGTATTCAAGAAGAACGTAGAATTCTTAGCTAAGAACTTAGAACAGTCTGTAAGTCTTTATCGTATGGATAAGGATGAAAACATGGAATTAGTTGTAGGTGATGCAACTAAGATGTTCCCTAATGGTGGTATTTCTGGACTTGGTTCTGGATTTGGACATCATGAAAACCAGTATATCTGGCAGTCTACTGTATATGATGGAAAGATGTACTTTGGTACATTCGATAGCAGCAGCTTATTACAGCCTATTGGACAGTTCACAAATGGTGATCTATTAAATATGTCTAAAGAAGAATGGAAATCTCAGATGAACTATCTTAAGGTTTTCATTGAATTAGTATTAAGCAAGAATGCGGAATATCCAACAAAACCTATTTCTGAAACAGAGACTGATTCTGAAGAAGAAACTGAATTAACTGCATCTGAAAAAGTACAGAAAGCTATTAAATCTGCATCTGTAAGATACAGCGGAGCACAGGCTGCATCTACTGAATCTGATGACAATGCAGAAACTATTTCTCTTACTGATGATCAGATCAATTCTCTTGTAGAAGGTCTTGAAGATGGTTCAATTCAGGCAAATAGCTTAAATGATGAACTTTCAAATGATGTATTTACTCTTGTTTCTGGTATGGATCCACTTGCATCTTCATTAGATAAAAAAGGAACTAAGAACTTTGTGAATGATTATTCTGAAGTATATGAATTCTATGCAGAATTTGCTTCACAGTTACCAGAAAAGTTAAAGAAATTATTTGAAGATTTCCTTACAATTACTAAGAAAGATAACTTAGTTGCATTTGGTAAGATCTTAAAGTACTTATCTAAAGCCCAGCGCGGATTTGATATGTATACATCAGCTGATGGTGAATCTTTCACTACTATTACAACTAATGGTTTTGGTGATCCATATAACCATGGTTTACGTGTATTCGCAACTGGTGATGACTGGATGGCAATTGGTACAGCTAACCCATTCTATGGAACTCAGTTATGGAAGATGACTTCTCCAACTAAGACAGTTGAACCAACTACTCCAACTGAACCAGAAAAACCAAAACCATCTGAACCAGAAAAGCCTTCTGAAACAGATAAACCAAATATCACAGTGAAACCTTCTGATTCAGATAAAACTGATACTACAGTTACAAATAAAACAGATGATAAGAAGAATACAGCTAAGACAGGTGACTCAACTGATATCACTACATCTTTAGTTGCTGCAATTGGTTCACTTGCATTACTAGTTGGTTGTGCATTTGTATTACGTAAAAAGAAAGTGAGAGCTTAATCTCTTATCTCAAACTATAAAAATCTTAGATCATAGAAATATGATTTAGGAATATTATGTAACATTTATCTAAAAACAAGACAATATTCAAAAAGTGAACTATGGATATATTTGCATTTATATTCCGTTTATTTTGAAAATATATCTTGCTCAACAATTGAATATAAATACTATAGAACAGCCTATTAAATGGAGAAATCTCTGTTAAATAGGCTGTTTTTTTTGATTCAATATGTAACTGCTTTATATAAAATAAAGGTCTCTTAGATTTTGTGAAAAATGTTGAATTTGTCATAGAAATTTAGTAATAATACACATATTTTGGCGTATTTGTTGCATGTCACAAGATACATATTTTGTCACTTGACTGTAAGCACTTTACTTATTGCAGCTTAGATGATAAAATTTAAACATGCGGAATGGAAAAAATAAAAAGGGAGGGCATAACATGAATAATAGCCTATTTAAAAAAGTCGGGGCTTCTTTTGTTGCATTGACACTTGCATTTTCTTGTACTTCTGCAGTAAGTGCAACAGGGAATAATTCCGAATTTACGCCATCTGTCACCTATAGTAAAGGTGATTACACTTTTGGCAAAATCTCACACCCAGATAAAGCGCAAGCTACAACTGATGGTCTTGTTGATTATCTAGGTGATGGAAAAGTCGCTGTAACTGGTCAGGACCCAGCTGCAACAGGTCAGGGAGATCAGGGACAGAGCTATTCTTGGGCTGCTGTTGGTTATGGAGATTGGATGTATGTTGGTACTTGCTATGCTGCATCAGGCAGTACGATTCAATTAATGGGTAGTGCGCTAGGATCAAAGCTTGATAAGGAAGTCATGGCTGCTGCATTAAAAACATTATATAATGGTACATTCTTCTATGGACATGAGAAAGAAGATGGTACACCAGATGCAGATTCTAAAGGTATCCTTATAAAGATTAATGTGAAGACTGGTGAAGTAAAGTTATTGATGTCTAATTCAACTACTGGACAGTCACCAACTTTTAGAAATGCGATTGAATATAAAGATAAGCTTTATTTCTGTGGAGCTGTAGCTGAAAAAGGAACACAAGCAGCTTTACCTAGCATTTATTGTATTGATCCTAAGACAGATGATATTAAACGTGTTTATACTGGTATGACTCTTCGAGAATATGGTCAGGCATATAAAGAAGGTTACAATACAGGTATTCGTGGAATGACTGTATTTGATGGTAAATTCATTGCAAGCTGTGTTGGATTAAATGGACCTTATATTTTAGAGTCTACTGATCCATCAGCTGGTCAGTCTTCATTCAAGAAGATTGCAACTATGCAAGATTTATATAATTATCCTGCATATCATTTCACTGATAGTATCTATGGTGGTTCTATCTGGGAAATGGTTGAATTTAATAACAGTCTCTATGTTGCATTATGTACAGGTACACTGGAAAATAAGCCAGATGAAAAATCAATGCAGTCGTTCGCGATTGTACGTGGTGATAGAAAATCTGATGGTACTTGGACATGGACACCTGTTGTAGGTGATAAAGCAGATGGTGCTAAATATACATTTGGTATCGATCCAGAACGTACTCGTGCTGGTGCATGTCACTTAGTTGTTTATAAGGATCACTTATATATTGGTGAATATGAAGATATCGAAATTGCATTAAACGATCTTCTATTCAAAACTAATGTAGAATTCATGGCTAACAATATTGAACAGTCTGTCAGTCTTTACCGTATGGATAAGAATGAAAACATGGAATTAATTGTTGGTGATGCAACTAAGATGTTCCCTAAGGGTGGTACTTCTGGAATTAGTTCTGGATTTGGACATCGTGAAAACCAGTATATCTGGCAGTCTAAAGTATATGACGGTAAGTTATACTTAGGTACATTTGATAGCAGCAGTTTATTACATCCTATTGGACAGTTATCAAATGGTGATTTATTAAAGATGAGCAAAGAAGAATGGAAGTCTCAGCTTAATTATCTCAAAGTATTTATTGAATTATTATTAAGTAAGTATATCGAATATCCAACTCAGCCAATTACAGCAGCTGAAACTGAAGCTGTTGATGAAGCAAAGGTTGAAGAGGATACAGAAGAAGCACAGGTTGAAGAAAAATCTGAAGAAGAAACTCAGACTGATGAAGATTCTGAAGAAAAAGCTCAGCCAGCAGCTGAAACTGAAGAAACTAAGTCAATTGCTGATAGTAAAAAAGAAACTGAATTAACTGCATCTGAAAAGGTACAGAAAGCAATTGAATCAGCATCTAAGAGATATAGTGGTGCACAGGCCGCATCTGCTGCATCTGACAACAATGTAGAAACTATTAAACTTACAACTGAACAGATTAACACTCTTGTAAAAGGTCTTGAAGATGGTTCAATTAAGGCAAATAGCTTAAATAATGAACTTTCATCTGAATTATTCACAATTATTTCTGGTATGGATCCAATGGCTGATTCATTAGATAAAAAAGGATCACAGGATTTCGTAGACCAGTATGCTGATGTATATGAATATTATAATGAATTCTCTTCAAGTCTTCCTGATGAATTAAAGGCATTATTTGATATTCTAATTACTGCAACTAAGAAAGATAACTTAATCGCATTTGGTAAATTATTAAAATATCTTTCTACAGCACAGCGTGGATTTGATATGTATGTAACAAGTGATGGTGAGACATTCTCAACTATTACTACAAATGGTTTCAATGATCCATATAACCATGGATGTCGTGTATTCGCAACAGGTGCTGACTGGATGGCAATTGGTACAGCTAACCCATTCAATGGTACACAGTTATGGAAGATGACTTCTCCAGTTAAGACAGTTGAACCAACAACTCCAACTGATCCTGAAAAGCCAAAGCCTACTGAGCCAGAGAAACCAAACCCATCTGAACCAGAAAAACCAAACCCATCTGAACCAGAAAAACCATCTGATACAGATAAACCAAATATCACAGTTAAACCATCTGATACAGATAAAACTGGAACAACAGTGACTACAAAGACTGATGATAAGAAGGGTACAGCTAAGACAGGTGACTCAACTGATATCACTACATCTTTAGTTGCTACAATTGGTTCACTTGCATTATTAGTTGGTTGTGCATATGTACTTCGTAAGAAGAAAGTTAGAGCATAGTAATTAGCTATAAAAAGATTTATCTATAAAAACAAAACAGCTTGTTTGACTGGAATATTCCGTTAAGCAGGCTGTTTTTTTGTTTTGTTAAGATGTTATAATTGATTTATAGATGAGTAGGGGGCTTTATATATGAATTTCAATAATATCGATTATATGGAGAAAAATGCACCAGCAACACAAGATGAAATAGAATCTGTAGAAAAACATATCAATGGAACTATTCCAAGGGTCTATAAAGAATTTTTAAGATATGCCAATGGGATTGCGATGAATCTATGTGTACTCTATGATACTTCTACTATTATTGAAAGCTATGAATGCAATGAGTTTTCTCTTAATATGCCTGGATATATTAGCGTTGGAAATGATAATGGTGATAGAGAACTTATTATGAAAGCAGAAAAAGGAGCAACATTATGTGGTTTCTTAGATGCGGCAGAGATAGGAAATTCGGAAGTAGAGGAATGGTTTGATTTTAAATCATGGGTAGAAAACGGCTGTGATATGGAAGATGATTAAGAGGATTCAGACTATGGAAAGGTCTATATTGTGAAAGTCCCTGAAGATAAACTAAAGTTCCTAGCAGAAACAAAGAAACTTTTTGCATTACCTATTTCAACAGGTGTCCTCTATAAGAAAATCAATCATTTACCATGTGCTATAGTGGATGATATAACAGAAGCATTGGCTGATATTATTATCAAAAAGACATCATATCCTGATTGTTATGAGTACAAAAATAAGTGAGGAAATAACTATATGACAAAAGAAGAAATAATCACTCAATTACAGAGTAAAGCTAAAGAAGATGAAGCATATTATATGGATGCTGATTTGATTGATGCAATCAATGAGTATCCAGAACCTTTTGAATTAGTAGAACCTATTCTAGAAATTATTGGAACCAATCCAACAGTTGATTTTGGTATGCCAGGGATCTTGTTTATTTTGTAGAATTATTCTATAAGCATGGATATGAAGAATTGTTGGTATCTTCAGTAAGAAAGAATCCTACAGCACATAATATATGGATGGTACACCGTTGTTTCAATGATGTGAATAATCCAAAGAGAGACATGTTTGTAAAACTTATGAAGGAACTAAAAGCTGATTCATCTGTTTCAACGGATATTAAGAAAGAAATAGATGAATTTGATTGGGAATAGAAATAAGCTGAGATGAAATGAGAGATTCATTTTATTTCAGCTTTTTATGATGTGAGACAAGTTTAAGTTATTTATTTATCAACATAAAAATATGAAAAATATGACATTATGTAAGTGTTTACACTGATATACTAAATCTGTACTTAAAAGTAAGTATAAAGACATGCGCAGCTTTATGATTACATCAAATATGGAGGATTAAATATGAACTTTTTTGACAAATTTCAAAGAGGTCTAGAAAAAGTAGTTGGACCTTTTGCGACTGCTGTAGCAAACAGCCGTTATATTAAAGCTTTAACAGAAGGATTTATGTACACTATGCCTATCACATTAGGTGTAGCTGCAATTGCAGTTTTTGCAAACTTACCAATTCCTGCATGGACACAATTCTTACAGAGTATTGGAATCTATGCAACTGCATTAGAAGTTGTTTCTTTAACTTTATCTTTACTAGCTATTTATGTAGTAGGAGCTATTGGATATGCTTTTACTAAGAATGAAGGAGAAAATGGAGCGATTGGAGCAGTTATGGCTATGGCTGCATTCATTATCTTAATTCCTGTTCAGACTTTTACAAATAAAGCAGGTGCTTCAGTTTCAACAATTGCAACTAGTTATTTAGGAAGCGATGGTATTTTCTTAGCAATCATTTTAGGTTTAATCATTCCTGCTTTCTATTGTTTCTTAATGAAAAAGAATTTAAAATTAACACTTCCTGATTCTGTACCACCAATGGTATCTCAGTCATTAGCACCTACTTTTGTAGCAATGATTATTTTTACATCAGTATTTGTAGTTAAATATGCTTGTACATTTACACCATATGGTAATTTATTTACTCTTGTGACTACATTAATTGGTAAACCAGTATCTGCTTTTGGTGCAAATCCTATTTCACTTATCGCTATTTTTACATTAATGAATTTAATCTGGTTCTTTGGTGTTCATCCAAATGCAATCCTAATGCCTTATATGCCAATTCTTACTATTGTTGGATTAGCTAACCAGGAAGCATTCTTATCAAATCAAGCATTACCTTACTTAACATTTGCAGTCCTTTCTTCATGCATTCAGATTGGTGGAGCTGGAAATACATTAGGATTATGTCTTGCTTCATTCTTTGGTAAATCTGAGAAGTACAAAACTATGAGAAAACTCGTTGCACCAGCAAACTTATTTAATATCAATGAACCTGCAATTTTTGGTTTCCCAATCATGTTAAACCCTATTTATCTTATTCCAATGGTATTCTCAGCACCTGTAAAAGGATTAATTGTATTAGGATTAATGAAATTTATCCCAATTTCATTTAACCCAACTATTTCAATGCCATGGGTAACACCTGGATTTGTTACTGCATTCTTCCAGGGAGGCTTACCTTTATTAGTAATCTGGTTACTTGCTTTAGGTATTGATTTCTTAATGTATTTACCATTCTTCTTTATTGATGATAAGAATGCATTAAAACAGGAACAAGAAAACGCATAGTAGTAATTAGAAGTGAGCACATATAAGGAGAAATAAAATGGCTAAAATACAGTGTAACGTAATATCTTATACATTAACGAGAACAGTTGATATTGATGTGATTCTACCATCAGTTACAATTCCAGAATCAATGGGAATGAATGGTAAAAAACCTCATCACGACTATTCAAAAAAATATCCAGTATTATATCTTTTACATGGATTTGGTAATAACCATGCTCAGTGGGGTGGTTATACAAGTGTAGAACTCTTTGCAGAAGAAAGACAAATAGCTGTTGTTATGATTTCTGGAGAAAACAAGAACTATATTAATCAACCACAGGATGCATTTTATGACTTTATTGAAAATGAATTGCCAGAATTTATAGAAGGAGTATTCCCAATTTCTCATAGAAAAGAGGATCACTATATTGCTGGTTTATCAATGGGTGGATTTGGTGCTTTATATCATGGTTTATCAAATACTCATAAATATAATGCGATTGGTGCTTTCTCTGCAGCAGTAGAAATGGAAGGCAACCCTATTGACTTATATCAAGTATTGGAAGACAGTGATGGTAACATTCCTGTTTATATGACTTGTGGAGACAAAGATTTTGTATATGAATCTGACGTTAAGTTTGTTGAAGCAATGAAAGAAAAAGGAATGAATGTTGATTGGGTTAGTGTTAAAGATTATGAGCATGAATGGCGTTTCTGGAATCTTGCAATTGAAAGATTCTTAGATTGGATTCCTAGAACAGACGATTATTCAAATGCGAAAAGAAAAGTATAATGGAGGTAAATTATGAGTTTTCCTAAGAATTTCTTGTGGGGTGGCGCAACTGCAGCAAACCAGTATGAAGGTGGATACTTAAGTGGTGGTAAAGGATTAGCTACTGCTGATGTTATTACAAATGGTGATATGCATAATCCTAGACGTATTGTTATTGAGTTAGAAGATGGAACAAGACAAACTATCAATCGTTTTCAGGATGTTCCTAAGAATGCAAAAGCAGTCATTGATGATTCTGTTTACTATCCAAGTCATGTAGCAACTGATTTTTATAATCATTACAAAGAAGACATTGCTTTAATGGGTGAAATGGGATTTAAGACATTTAGAATGTCTATTAACTGGACTCGTATTTTCCCTAATGGAGATGATGAGCAGCCTAATGAAGAAGGATTAAAATTCTATGATAATGTTTTTGATGAATGTCTAAAATATGGAATTGAACCGCTTGTTACTATTAATCATTTTGACCTCCCTTTAAATCTAGCAGTTCAATATCAAGGATGGTTAGACAGAAGAACAATAGAATTCTTCACTAGATATTGTGAAACAATATTTACAAGATACAAAGATAAGGTTAAATATTGGCTAACATTTAATGAAATCAACTTTTTAAGAGATTATTCAACACTCGGTATCTTTGAAGCATCTAAAAATGTACAGAATCAGCAGCAGGCTATTTATCATATTCTTCTAGCAAGCGCAAAAGCTGTTATTTTAGGACACAAAATTAATCCTAATTTTAAAATTGGTTTAATGATTGCGAATATCCTATTCTATCCTGAAACATGTAAACCATTAGATTCTATTAAAGAGATGGAAATGGCAAGAGATTTTAAGGATTTCTATTATGATGTACAATGTCGTGGATATTATCCAAACTATAAATTAAAAGAATTAGAAAGACAGAATATTGTATTAAAAACAGAAGAAGGAGATCAAGAACTTTTAAAGGAAGGTACTGTAGACTTTATTTCATTTAGTTATTATAACTCTTCTGTTATTTCTACTAAGGAAGTCAAAGAAGGTTCATCAGGAAATCAAATGGGAGGCGCTAAAAATCCATATTTAGAAGAATCTGAATGGGGATGGCCAATTGATGCTGAAGGATTAAGACTTGTATTAAATCGTTTATATGATAAGTATCAATTACCACTCATGATTGTAGAAAATGGACTTGGTGCATTAGATACAATTGAAGAAGATGGATCTATTAATGATGATTATCGTATCAGTTATTTAAGAAAACATATCGAACAAATCAAGATTGCTATCGAGTATGATGGTGTTGAAATTTGGGGATATACACCATGGGGATGCATTGATTTAGTCAGTGCAGGTACAGGTGAAATGAAAAAAAGATATGGTTTTGTTTATGTAGATATGGATGATTTAGGAAATGGTTCTTTAAAAAGAACAAAGAAAAAATCATTTGATTGGTATAAAAAGGTGATTCAATCAAACGGTGAAGAACTATAAATAGTTATTAAGAAATGGTTGTGGTATAATTCTATTGGGTGAATTATATGAAGATCGAATATGATGAAGAATATGAAAATATAGATGGTGAAAATCTAAGCTTAAGACGTTTTGATAAACATAAATATTGTTTGTTTTTGGGCGATATGGGAGAGAACCAGGAGGTATTTATTGTTGAACCTCATTGGCATGAATGGTTAGAAATTGTTCATATTACTGAAGGAGAAATGGTTGTCTATACTCCACATGGAGAAACAGTTGTTCGTAAAGGGAACACTGTTGTTATCGGCATGCAGACGCTGCATAAGATAGTTGCAGGAACAGGACACTATAACTATCAATGTATACATATTAATGTTGGTTTTATACTTCAACATATGTCTTCCTCTTTATTGAACGATAAAGTCTTTATTATTCAAAATGAAGAAGAGTTTCAATCTTATTGTTCAACAATCATACAGCTTATAAATCGTGATGATGTTTACTCACAATTAAGATATAAAGCGAGTATATTAAATATTCTTGCACTATTTGTTCAAGAAACACAATCTGATTTATCGGATGCAAAAGATGAAATTAACGATATATTTTCAGATATTCTATTCTATGTGAGTACACATTATCAAGATAATATATCATTGCAGAAATTATCGCAGGAATTCAATTATACAACACAACACATTTCTTTGCTCTTTAAGAAGAATTTGAATACAACTTATTATACTTATTTAACAAAAATAAGATTAGATCGTGCTAAGTTTCTATTGATGACAACACAAAAGAGAAACTTAGATATCGCAATTGAGTGTGGTTTTTCAAGTGAACATTCGTTAATAAGTCACTTCAAAAAGAGCTTTAATGAGACACCTTCTCAATTTAGAAAAAATCATCAGATAAAAGACGAGACTATTTCTTAGGAAATAGTCTCTTTTTAAAGGAGAATAATATGAAAAGTGTATTGGCTATTGATATTGGTGGAACTTATATTAAATATGGATTGATTCATGAAAACTATCAAATCTCTAATAAAGGAAAAGTTAAAACACCAAATACTACAACAGAAGATTTTTTAAATGAATTAAAGAGTTTGTATGACTCTTTTAAAGATGAAATAAGAGGAATTGCTATTTCTGCACCAGGAAGAATTAGTGAAGAAGGTGTAATGTTAACCGCAGGAATATTGGAATATTTAGCAGGATTTAACTTAGCACATGAACTTTCTAAGGTATGTGATGATATTGATGTAACTGTAGAAAATGATGGAAAAGCAGCAGCTTTATGTGAAGCAACAATTGGCAGCGGAAAAGATTATCCTAATAGTGTCGCACTTATATTTGGTACAGGTATTGGTGGAGGCGTCATTATTAATAAAGAAATATTAAGAGGATGTTATTTGATTGCTGGAGAGTTTTCACCATTATTCACTAATTATGAAGCAGGTAATTATGATAGTTTTGCAAAACTTTATTCAACAATTAGTGTTGTAAATAAGGCAAAAGAAATAACTCATGAGGATGATTTGAATGGTGAAAGAATGATGGCACTATATCGAGAAAAAAATCATAGTGAATTAAATGATTATCTTGATGCCTGGTTTTTTGCAATCGCAAAGTTTTGCTATAATATTGATTGTTTGTATAATCCAGATGTTATTTGTATAGGTGGAGGTATAAGTGCTGATCCACTATTTGTAGAAAGAATTAAAGAGAATATTGATACAATTTATGAAGAAGCCTTAGTTTTTAGAAAACCAAAGGTTGAAGTATGTATGTATCAAAATGATTCTAATTTATTAGGGGCATACTGTCGCTTTATTAAAATGAAAGGGAAATAAGTATGAAGCTAATAATGAGAGCAGATGATTTGGGCATAAGTGAAGGTGTTAATTGTGGAATTTATAAAGCAATTAAAGATGGTGTTATTACAAGTGTTGGACTTATGCCTAATATGGAACATGCTTTAGATGGATATGAAATGATTAAAGAGTGTAAAGTATCTGTGGGACAGCATACAAATATCTGTTTAGGAAAGCCTTTATGCTCACCTAAAGAGATTCCAAGTCTAGTAGATGAAAATGGTGAATTCTATTCAAGTAAAGTCATTAATAAAAGAAAAGAAGATACGATTAATATTGAAGAATGTGAAAAGGAAATAGAAGCTCAATTAAATCGCTTTATTGAGATTACTGGATTTAAACCACAGTATTTTGAAGGCCATGCTGTATTTTCTTTTAATTATATGAAGGCATTAGAAAATGTTGCAAAAAGACATAATCTATTTTTTGTGAATCCTATGGATCCTCAATGGGTAAGTGAAAATCGTATTCATGGATTAGGTATGATTCATTTTGATGAAAGAGGATTATATGATCCTAAGAAATATATGGAAGATAACTTAGGAATGTTGAAAGATAATGAATGCTGTATTGCAGTATTCCATCCTGGATATTTAGATCAATATATCTTAACACACTCTTCTTATACGCTTATTAGACCAATGGAATGTGATTTTTTGTGTAGTGATTGGTTAAAGAATTGGATTAAAGAAAATAATATTCAACTAGTAGCTTTATAGGAATGATCCTGTATTCTTAAATATATTTTAGAGGCCTAAGATGAGAACGTATGATTTTAGATTTGATACAAAACTTATACAATCTTTTGTTGGATTACAAATGATCTCATATAAATGTGCAGATTCTATGGCAGAAATGGTAGATATTCAAATTGGTGATAATGCATATTGTTTAACAAATGAATATGAAGAATATGATTACTTTTCATTAGAAAATGAAAATACGGTATATAGATTGTCTAAGATTAATAGAAATAGTTTTGACAGTATCCAGATGATGGAGAGTGTTAATCAAATCATATCAAAGGTCTTGTTAGTAAATGAGCATATTACATTAGAAAAAAATGAAAGTCTATCTTATGATATGTGGAATACTAAAGCTATCATATTTGTTTTGGATGATTATGAACTATGTTTTATGAGAAAAGATTGTTGGCTTTCTGAAAAAATAGAAATATTAAAAGGAAAGGATTTACTTAACCAGATTAGATATGATCAAAGTATTTTGGATGACTTCATTGATATGAAAGATGGTATAGTTGAAGTAAATAGAGAAATTGTAGCTTTTAGATGAATATGACAAAAACGAACCCTGCATTTGATATGATGACCTCCCAGTAGACAGTGTAAATAATTAAAAGCACTGTTTACTGAGGAGGTTTTTCTTATGGGAAGAAAAAGTAAGTTTTCAAAAGAACAAAAAATTGAAATATGTAAAAGATACTTAGATGGTAGTGAATCGATTTCTATACTAGCAGAAGAAATAAATGCAGGTAAAACCACAATTAAAAGGTGGATTAAAATCTTTAAAACATATGGTGATTCTGCATTTGATGAGAAGCCTGCAAATGAATCATATACAAAAGAGTTTAAAAGAAAGGTTGTAGAAGAATATCTTGCTGGTGAAGGTTCACTAATAGATATTGCGCTAAAATACAATATTCCTTCAGATAGAACAGTACTTGCATGGGTAAAGTTATATAATGATCATATAGAATTAAAGGATTATATTCCTGGAGGTAAGGAAATCTATATGGCAAAATGCAGAAAAGTCACAAAAGAAGAAAGAATAGAGATAGTAAAATATTGCATGGAGCATGATCTTGATTATTCGGGTACATGCAAAGTATTTGATGTGACATATCCAAATGTATTTAACTGGGTAAGAAAGTACAAAGAAAAAGGTGAAGACGGCTTGTCAGACAGACGTGGACGCCGTAAAAAGGATGAGGAGCTAGATGAGCTCGGCCTTCTAAAGAAACAGCTGAGAGAAAAGGAACGTGAGCTTGAGAGAGCTCATCTGGAGATTAGACTGTTAAAAAAAGTGGAGGAGATAGAAAGGAGAGGATATGCAGAACAAGCAAATTCGAGAATGAATATCAGTCAATCAAGGAAATCAAGGAAGAAGACAAAGAGGTAAGCCTATCAGCTATGTTTGAGATATTAGGTGTAAAGAGGGCGAATTATTATAAATGGCTTAAGCATAGCAAAAGCGAAAGAGATCTTGAAAATGAGGAACTGGCTGGCTTTGTAAGGAAGTATGATGAGAAGTTCAATCATACGCTTGGCTACAGAATGATGACAGATAGAATAAACAGAGATGAAAACAAGAACTATAATGACAAGCAGGTCTACAAGGTGATGAAAATACTTGGCATCAAGTCAATCATAAGACCAAAAAGAAGAAGCTGTACAGTAAGAAAAAACAACAATACAGCCAAGAATAATCTTAAAAGAGACTTCAATGCATCAAGACCTAATGAAAAATGGGTAACAGATGTCACTGAGTTCAAATATGGAAAGAAGAATGAAAATAAACTATATCTAAGCCTGATACTAGATCTTTATGACAGATATCCAGTAGGATATGAAATTAGTGACCATAATGATAATAAACTTGTCTTCAATACATTCAGATCAGCTGTAGAAGCTAATCCAGGAGCACATCCGTTATTTCATAGTGATGGCGGCTACCAGTATACGAGTCCAGTATTTGTACGTATGCTTAAGGATAATGGCATGGAACAGAGCATGTCCAGAGTTCACTGCTGCATTGATAATGGACCAATGGAAGGATTCTGGGGAATACTTAAATGTGAGATATATCATTATGGCAAGAAATATGAAACAAGAGAGGAATTAGAAGAGGCAATAAGAGAATGGATAAGATATTACAGTCATGAAAGATATCAAAGAAGATTTGGTGTGAGAACACCTTATGAAGTAAGAAGTGAAGCATTGTGCAATGAGAATCCAGTTCAGTATCCAATACCTGAGAACAAGGCGATACAGAAATATAAGGCGGCACATTATGCATAAAAAAATTGCCTGCCACTACGTGGCAGGCAAGGGTACATGTTTTTAATTATTTCACCTGTCTACTTGACAGGGGCGGTTCAATTTTTTTGAAAAGGGTTCGTTTTATAATGAATTCTTTTTAAAGTAGAATAGGCAGTTCTTGCCATGCTTGCTTTTTTCGACAAGGTCGTCTTTTTCTAGCTTATTTAAACGATTCGATACAGTAGACTTAGATAAGTGAGTAAGTTCTACGAGCTTAGATAAAGTAACAGGCTCTAGATAGAACAGAGTATATTCTATCACAATTTCTAATATGGTTTTACTTGAATTATCTAAATCTAATTCAGATTGTTTCTTTTGATAATAATGGTATTGATCAACTTTGTCAGTGAGATCATCTAAATAATTTTTTAAACCAGTTTTTAATATGTCTAAGAATTGTAATACAAAGTAAGTGATATCACCTTTGTTTCTTACATCGTTGGTTATTTTAAAGGCTTCATAGTAATCTTTCTGTCTATTTTTACATGCAATAGAAAGCCTTAATGCAACTATAGGATCCAATACTTTTGATAAATAGTAACTTGAGATGTAACGTGAAAGACGACCATTACCATCATAGAAAGGATGGATGTAACCAAAGAAATAGTGGAACACAGCAGCTCGTACTATATAAGGAAGAGAGTTATCGTTCAAAATAGATAAGGCCGAGTTCATTGCCTCAATGATTTTACTTTCAGGATATAACCCTCTATGGATCGTTTTGGTTGATGATACAACATTCACAATTTCTTTTCTGAAAATAACACCATCAGGAATATTGTCGGGATTATCTCTTTCTATATCTACAAGTAAAATATCGTTATATAGTTCTCTTAGTTTTGAAGTATCTGATATGGGCGTGAATTCTTTTTCTTGAAAAAATATATCTTCATATTTTTTTACCATACCATAGAATCTTTTATATTCTTTGGGTTTTTCAATATTAATTAATTCAGTGATTTCTTTTCGAGTACTTACAACACCTTCAATTTCATTACTAATCTTAATTTCCTCAATAAGAGAATGGTATAGTTCCCATGTTTTAATCAAATCTGTTTGGGACTCAAATCTTTTTTGAATAATTTTACTATTAAGGAATTGTATTTCTTCAAGAAGTACAGTTAATTCTTTATTGATACAGAGAAATGAAGGGTTATCATGAATTTTAATTAAAAATTGAATAGTATTTTCTGAATTGATTCTATCGTTGTATAGTTTCTTTTCATCGATATCATTGATGAAATTTGCTTTATATAATGATAAATATTCCATATAATCACTCCTTTTAATACATATTATATGAATATAAACGTAAAAAACAAGAAAAATTACGCATATCATAACCATAAATGTATTTTGAACATAAAAAAGTATAATATTTAATATTATCAGCAAATAATAACTTGAATATTAATAGATAAACCGCTGTCTTGTTGTATATAAATAACAAAATTATATCTTCGTAAGTAAGCTTTCTCATATTCTATTTTTTTAATGTCTGTATATGATAAATTATCTTATAGATATGAGTTAAAAATAAAGGAGGAAATATTAATGAACGTTACTGAAATCAGACGCCCAGCTGATATGGTAAGAATCACAACACCAGAACTTGCACAGGCATTTATTGAAGAACAGGTGGCATTAATTAAAAAACAGGTAGGAGATAAGAAGGCTCTTCTCGCACTTTCAGGAGGAGTAGATTCTTCTGTAGTTGCAGCTCTATTAATTAAAGCTATTGGTCAGCAGTTAGTATGTGTCCATGTAAACCATGGTTTACACCTAGAGGATATCTTTATTTCTAACCAATTTTAAGTACCTTTTTAATTTAGGGTCCACATTAATTTATAACTTGCCCGTTTTGCTTATTTTTTACCTAGGTTCAAATGAAGGATTAGGAAGTAGCTATCCATCTCCGTTTGGTAATTATATTATGTAAATTACTAATTTACCAAGAGTAGCATACTATTGATAGGGTCTATTTTTGTTTGTAGCTGATAAGAGGGAATAAGCATATTTATATTGTTTATGATTCCCAATCAGCAGGCATATTTTCTATTCCCCATGTACATAAGGATTGTAAAATAGGCATCATACTTTTCCCCAAGTCAGAAAGAGAATATTCCACCTTAGGAGGAACTTGAGGATATTCAGTACGAATAATAATACCGTCTTCTTCTAATTCTTTTAACTGATTACTAAGCATTTTATGTGTTACTTTCCCCAATAAACGCTTTAATTCACTATATCGCAGTACTTCTTTTTTCCATAACCAAAACAATATATGCATTTTCCACTTTCCATTTATTAATGAAATAGCATATGCAAATGGTTTGATATTTATATTTTCTTTTGAGCATTCTTTATGTTTCATCATATAACTCCCCTTTTTGATAGTATCTATAAAAAAAGTGCGTTCTTCACTTTAAGAAATAACATAGTAAAATGATAACAGAAATAGATAAATGAGTAAAGGAGACTATATATTATGAGCTTATTAAATACACCAATTCAAATCAAAGATTTAATTATTAAAAATCGATTAGTTATGCCACCTATGGCAACTGCTAAAGCAAATCTAGATGGTAAGATAACAAAAGAACTTTGCGAATATTATGAAGAAAAGTCCCAAGGAGGATATTTAGGTCTCATTATAACAGAACATAGTTTTGTATCCCAACAAGGAAAAGCCCAAAAAGGGCAGGTTTCTATTTCAAAGGATAGTGATATAAAAGAATTAAAAAAGATAGTATCTGTCATTCACAATAACAAAACGAAAGTGTTTGCACAAATCAATCATGCCGGAGGAGCAACTACAAAAGAAATAACTGGTTGTGACGTTTTGAGTGCTAGTGCTGTACCCTTACCTGGTAGGAGAAAAAATACTGTTTTACCAAAAGAGATGACACAAAATGATATTGACAAGGTTATTGACGATTTCGCAGAGGGAGCATTAAGAGCAAAAAAAGCTGGATATGACGGTGTCGAAATTCATTCGGCACACGGCTATTTATTAAATCAGTTCTTCTCTCCATTAACAAATAAAAGAACTGATAAATATACTGGCACAACACTTCAAGGAAGAATGCAATTACATTTGGAAATTATAAGTGCTATTAGGAAACGAGTAGGAAATTCCTATCCGATTGCTTTACGACTGGGAGCTTGCGATTATATGGAAGGTGGTATTACTATCGAAGATAGTATTATTGCATGTAAAGAATTTGAAAAGGCAGGAATTGACCTATTAGATATTTCAGGTGGTTTTTGTTCTTATATTTCTCCAAAAACAAAGCAACAAGGATACTTTAGCGAACTTTCTGAACCAATCAAAAAAGCAGTTAATATTCCAGTAATCCTCACTGGTGGAATTACTACTAAGGAAGTAGCGGAAGAATTATTACAAACAGAGAAAGCCGATATGATAGGAGTAGGACGATCTATACTAAAAAACTCTGATATGGCAAAACAAATAATTCTGTCATTGTAAAGAAAAATTTCTAATGATTTTATAGATTATAGAGATTATAGCATTTGAAAACACATACAACCGCTGGGCTTTATATGGATTTTTTCTTTCTTCTCCTTATTTACAAAATAAATAAACGGTACTCCGTTTATATATTTCAACTTTGTGGAAAGTAAGTGAAGTTATGAAACTATCAAATTACAATTAATCAATTTGGGATAATAGAATTGTTTAAAAAGAGTAAAACATATTACAGATAATAATTAAAATGGAATTTGTAATATACTAGGAGGAAAAAGCGATGGAGTTATTTTGTTATGTTTTTTTACCAGCTTTGGCTGGTGGTTTGATTCAAGGAGTTACTGGTTTTGGAGCCGGTGTTATCATGATGATGTTCCTTCCTTTTGAATTTTCTATTATTCAAAGCGCAGGACTATCATGTGCTATTAGTATTATTTTAAGTAGTATAATGCTTTATCGTTATCGCAAAAATGTTAACATAAGAAAAATAATCATTCCAGCAGTCTTATATTTAACTATTAGCAGTATTTCTATTATATTTGCTAAGTTTATAAATCAAAATGTTATGAAAATGATTCTTGGAATATTTCTGATTGTTTTAGCAATTTATTTTCTTTTTTTTAATAATAAAACAATTGAACCAAAAGGAATGTTATCTATAACTTGTATAATAATTTCAGGAATGTGTGACGGGCTATTTGGGATTGGTGGACCTCTAATGGTTATTTATTTTTTAACGAAGACAAGTAGTAAAGAAGAATATTTAGGTACCATTCAATGCTTTTTCTTGATTAATACAGTTTATACTACGATTTTTAGAATTTTTAATTCAATTATTACTATCTCATTATTACCTGTAATTGCTTTTGGAATGATTGGAATTATATTGGGAGTTATTGTGGCAAATAGAATTATTGATAAGTTAGATGGAGAGCTACTCAAAAATTTAACGTATATATTAATTGCATTATGTGGTATATCAAATGTAGTAACCACTTTGTTATAATAATACAAATTACAATTCATAGAGTCAGTGATATTGACCTTAAAATGACCTTATTTTATTTAAAATAACAAGAATCGTTTAAAAAGAGTGCAATAGGAAGAATAGGTGATGAATCATAATTTAAGTGGGTTAGTAAAAATATATAGATTCATGGAATTCGAATAGTTTGAGGGGAGATGTAAAGCCCTGATTAAAGGGTTTTCAGCTCTTTTCTTAATTTTATAAAGGTATAAGAATTATTGATATTGCAAATTGGTTGTGTGGCGAAAACGATTCCCGAAAATAATAAAATTAAGTTTTTGGGAACTAAGATGACCATATTAAATTTCTTTTTGAATACCCACATTCCACAGGTGATTATCAAAATAAGAAATGATAGTTTCAGTTTTCTTGGCTTTTATGTGTAAAAACAATTTCAATAATTGGATTAACCTGTTGATTATGGGTAATTAAAAATTTCTTTGATAAAATACAATGTAATGAAAGAATGTTGTTGTTTTAACTTGGAAAATAATTTGCTAGTAAATTTAGATGATGTCGTTTATGATCAATAAGTATAGTTATAGTGAGTACATTTTGAGTACAATAAATCTGATAGAGAATAACAAATGCGATAATAATGGCATAAATAACACTATTTGCACGAAAATATGGTTTAAAATATGTGTTAAACCAATCTGTTTATTAAATTCGAATAGTTTGAGGTGAGCTGTAAAGCGCTGATTTAAAGGGTTTTACAGTTCTTTTCTTAATTTATTACATTGTCATTGCATTATTTTTTTACTCTGCAAACCCGAAAGTTATATCATCACTTCGCTGCCAGATACTATAGACCTGATACAACATTGATTGGTTTCCCTTCCATAAACTGCTTTATATTATCCGCCAGAATAGAAACCAATCGCTGTCTTGCCTCAAGTGCTTTCCATCCCATATGTGGCGTCAAGAGGACTTGATCCATAGTATAAAGAGGGCTGTTCTCTTCAGGTGGTTCAGTTTCCTGAACATCAAGTCCGGCTCCTGCAATCGTACCATTTTCCAATGCTTCTATAAGAGCAGCCTCATCAATAAGTGCACCTCTTGAAGTATTAATGATAAATGCTGAGGGCTTCATAAGTGATAAAGTCTCTTTGTTTATCATATGTTTTGTACTTTCCGTCAATGGACAGTGAATGGAAATATAATCACTATTCTTGAGTAATTCCTCAAGCGTTACATAGTGGATTCCCTTCTCATCCTCTCTCGGTGTCCTAGTATATACAAGTATGTTCATATCCAAAGCCTGTGCAATCTGGATAACTTTCCTGCTAATGTGTCCTGCACCTATAACACCAAGTGTTTTTCCGTTTAACTCAACATGCGGAACCTGAAGATTTTTGGTAAAATTATCATGATTTCCGCATGCCAGCATCTTCATCTGTACCTGCATTGCAGAACTCAGATTTAATATCATCATGATTGCAGTATGTGCCACACGTTCTGTGCTGTATGCCGGAATATTGCAGACCGTAATTCCTTTTTTCTGTGCTGCTTCAAGATCAATATTATTATATCCTGTACCTGCCTCGCAGATCAGTTTAACTGTTAAACCGCAAACTCTACCCATAATAAAATCTAATAAAACCGCAAATTAAATTAATAAACAGGTGGAAAATATGCCTTTTGTAACGGCATAATCTTCCACCTGTTTTTATGATCTGATTGTAGTATGATAATCATGTA
>UQGS01000026.1 GCA_900540685.1 uncultured Catenibacterium sp.
AACGTTGTAATCAACGTTTTTTCAAATCAGAGGCTCTGTAACTGTCAAAGTCCCGCGGTTCTGTTTTAGGTGTCGGATTTATCCAAATTTAAAATTTATTGTCGAAAAAAATAGTGTATATATCAATACTTTTGTAAGCGTTAGTAAAAAATAACATAAAGGTATAGAAAAAATTAGGATTTGTGATATAATAACACTATATTCATAAGGAGGAATTTTTTAAATGGAAAAATTATCATTCGTAGTATCTGACCCAGTAGGTTTACATGCAAGACCTGCTACAATCTTAGTAAACCAGGCTAGCAAATTCTCTAGCAATATCAACTTAATCTATAACGGTAAGAGCGTTAACCTTAAATCAATCATGGGTGTTATGTCTTTAGGTGTTCCAACTAAGGCTACTGTAGAAATCGAAGCTGAAGGTGAAGACGAAAAGGACGTAATCGATTCTATCGCTAAAGTAATCAAAGAACAGAAAGTTGCTGAATAATATACTTTTGTTTTTGACAGTGGATTGTATCCACTGTTTTTTTTACACACTTTTTCCCATATTTTATCCATAATAACGCATATATTATTTTTTATAATATTCATAAGGAGGCGTCATTATGTCTAAAGGGAAAGAGGGTTTACACTATTTATTACTATTTCTAATTGTATTCATTACCTTGAATATGATTATGTTGTGTTTATTTATTAAACAGGGTTCATTACAGGTTATTAATAATTACAAGAAACAATTAAAGTATGAAGTCACACTGACATCTAATACTAGTGGTGTCAGTCTTACTGATGCAAAACAATTAACGTCTCTTAAGAGTGTAAAAGCCTATAATTACGAACAATTAGTCAATGCATCATCCATACTTCAATCTGTCAATACACGTCTCTCTTTTCCTCGTGTTCATCTAAAAGACTATCAAGAAGATTCATTTCTTCTTGCAGGTTATTCCTCTATGACGCTGATTCAGGAATTTAATTCTAAAGAATATCAATTAAAACAAGGAAGACTCCTTAATAGTCATGATGAAAATACATCCAATGCAGTGATTTCCTATGCACTTGCGAAGAATAATAATCTAAGTATAGGAGATACAATACAATTCAAGACAGAAAAAGGAGATGTATCATTATCCATTGTAGGTATCTATAAGAATAAAGTAGGACTCTTAAGTCATCTCAAACCTTATAACACAATCTTTATCTCTTTATCAAAAGCACAGTCATTAAGTCATACAGAGTCTTTATCTTCTGTCACTTATTATTTAAATAAAAAAGGTAAAACAGAAGATTTTATCAAGAGAGCACAAAAAACACCATTGGACTGGAGCCAATTACAGCTTACATCCAATGATGCACAATATAATGCCTGTGTCTCTATATTTGAGAATATATGTGATAAAGTCAAAACTATTCCTGTTATTCTATTTATTATAGGATCAATTCTTTTAGTATTAGTCTATATGGGATTAAAGAAGCATAGCTTCATAAAGACATTGATTGTCTTTGTTGCTGCATTTACCATCTCCTGCTTCACAAGTCCTTATTTATCTAAATATACAATTAATACATATTTATCTCAGCATGATATGACAATCTCTCAAAAAGAAACAAGAAAGATAAAAACAGTCTATACACCTAGAATATTGATAGAATCTATCGGTATTACATCTATTATGTATCTAGAAACAGTTATTATCACCTATAAGAAAAAGATCTCAGCCTAGGCTGAGATTATTTCTTTTGATTTAGAGAATAGACCATAAATACCACCGGTGTGCATAAATAGAATATTCTTTGCATGATCAAATGTACCCTTTTCTAATTCATGGATTAAACCATAATAAGCTTTACCTGTATAAACAGGATCTAGAATAATACCACTATGTCTAGATAAGGCAGAGATAGCTTCTAATTCCTCTTTACGGCTTAAAGAATATCCTCTTCCTACATATCCATCAATGATATGAATATGACTTCTCTCTACATCTTCAACATCAAGATGAGGCAATGTATCATCAATAATACTATTGATTTCTTTAATAAAGAAATCAGCATCATCACATACATTAATACCAACAATATCTTTGTGAGCTTGTCTTAGTTCATTACCTAAATATAAACCAGTATAGGTTCCTCCAGAACCGACGGCATCTATAATCGTATCAAACACAATACCTGTCTTTTTCTCATATTCTAGTATTTCATCAAAAGCATCAATATAACCTAAAGTACCAATTCCATTACTTGCACCCATAGGAATAATATAAGGCTTACCACCTTGATCTAATACTTCCTGGTAGACTTCCTGCATCATTTCATCTTTATGGGCCTGGAAATCATCATGTTCCTTGACTCTAATATCAGCACCAAGCATATGATCTAGAAGGAAGTTGGCAGTTTCAATATTTTCACCAGGTTCTTTTCTAAGTATAAGAATACATTTTAATCCTAGCTTTGCGGCTACTGCTGCAGTAGAACGACAATGGTTGGACTGGAATCCACCATTAGTGATTAATGTATCACAGCCTAAAGATAAAGCTTCTGCCACGCTGTATTCTAGTTTTCTAATCTTATTACCAGATGCCACACTATCTGTTAAGTCATCTCTTTTGATATAAATATTTGGTTTATATTTATTTGATAGATAGTCTATTTTTTCTATAGGAGTAGGCAGCTGGGCCAAATGTAGTTTATTCATGTTATCACCTCTATATATAGTATAGTAGAATTAGATAATAAAATCACACTCTTCTTATGAGAAAGTTTGGTATAATGATGAAGACAAGGAGATACAAATATGAAAACAATTGGAAAAGATGGTATTTTATTAAGACTCGCAAAGGATATGTATCCTGAAAGAGATGATTTATCTTCTATTGAAGTAAAAACATTATTTAATGATATTTGTCATAAATATATACAAAGAGAAGGAATCTATGATCTTCTTTCATGGCTAGAAGGGACTGATTTCTATAGTGCACCTGCAAGTACACGTTATCATGGAGATTATGAAGGTGGTTTATGTGATCATAGTCTTCATGTCTATTTCTGTTTTAGAAGCTATGTAAAGAAACGCTGTGAACCAGGGTATCATTTATCTATGAGTGAAGAAAGTATGGCATTATGTGCTTTATTCCATGATTTATGTAAAGTTGATATTTATAAGACAGAAATGCGTAATAAGAAGAATGCGCAGGGTCAATGGGAACAGGTGCCTTTCTATACAATAGAAGATGCATTTCCTGTAGGACATGGTTCTAAGAGTGTTTATATCATTAATAGATATTTGAAGCTTACAGATACAGAAACAGCGGCTATTGCCTATCATATGGGCTTTAGTTATGGGGATGATGCAAGAACAGTAGGAAATGTATTTAGTCGTTTCCCTGAAGCTTTCGCATTATCTACAGCTGATATGGAAGCGACTTATTTTGTAGAAAATGAACATTGGCCAAGATAAAGTGCTATAATATCATCCAAGGTGATAAGTGTGAAAAAGAGTAAAATTAAAACAAATGCATTAAGAATGCTGGATCGTGATAAGATTCCTTATGAGATCAAGACATATGAATATGATGAAGAACATTTAAGTGGTGAACATGTGGCATCACAAGTAGATATGGATGCAGGAGATATCTATAAGACACTTGTCTTGCATGAAGACCATGATTATTTAGTATGCTGTATTCCAGTGTTAGAAGAAATAGACTTAAAGAAGCTAGCTAAACTATCTGGACATAAGAAGGTAGAAATGCTTCATATGAAGGATTTATTAGGTCTCACAGGTTATATGCGTGGAGGATGTTCTCCTGTTGGCATGAAAAAGAAGTTTCCTACATATTTTGATGCCAGCATAGAAAAAGACCGTCCTATCGCTCTCTCAGCAGGTAAAAGAGGCTATCAGATGATTGTTTCATCAAAGGATATAGTAGACTATTGTGATGCAAAAATAGGAGATGTAGTGAGGGATCACTAATCTCCTTTTTATATGCATGTAAGTGCTTACTTAGGCACTATCATAGAAAACTTTACGATATTCACAAAAATTTATTTTCATTTTACATAAGTATATGAATTATGACTAAAACTTTTGAGAAAATCATGCAACTGTAGCGCTTTTTGTTTCTATAGGTTTTCGAAAATGGTATAATAGAGCCAAGAGGTGACGCTTAAAAATGGATATTAATAAGAAATATGAGCAATGGTTAAATTATGAAGACATGGATGCTTCATTAAAGGCAGAACTTGCCGGAATGACAGAAGAACAGAAGGAAGATGCTTTCTATAAGAATCTTGAATTCGGTACAGCAGGTATGCGTGGTATTTTAGGTGCAGGTACAAACCGTATGAACATCTATACAGTTCGTAAAGCAAATATGGGATTTGCGAAATATGTAGCTAACTTACCAGAAGGTAAAGAACGTGGCGTAGCAATCAGCTATGATAACAGACATATGTCATATCGTTTTGCGATTGAATCAGCTAAGATTCTTGCAAAGTTTGGTATTAAGTCTTATATCATGGAATCTTTAAGACCTACTCCAGAATTATCTTTCGCAGTACGTTATTTAAAATGTGCAGGTGGTATCATGATTACTGCTTCTCATAACCCTAAGGAATATAACGGTTATAAAGTATATGATGATACTGGTTGTCAGTTGATCCCTGAATGGGGTGATATCGTTGTTGATTATGTAAATGAAATCGATGATGAATTAGAAATCGAACAGATCAGTGATGAAGAAGCTTATCCATTCATTACATGGGTAGGAGAAGAAGTAGATGAAGCTTACTACAAAGCTGTTATGGGTATTGAAATCAATCCTGGACTAGATAAGTCTGATTTCAAGATTGTTTATTCACCACAGCATGGTGCAGATAACATCCCTGTAAGAACATGCTTAAAGAGATTAGGTTATGATATTGTGCCAGTACTTGCACAGTGTGCACCTGATCCAGATTATACAAATACAAAGTCTCCAAACCCAGAAGTAGATGCTTCTTATGAATTAGCTATTAAGCTTGCGAAAGAAGTAGATGCTGATGTAGTCGCAATTACAGACCCTGATGGTGATAGACTTGGTGTTGTTGCAAAGCATAATGGTGAATATGTATTAATGAGTGGTAACCAGAGTGCTGCTGTATATCTTGAATATATCTTATCTCAGAGAAAAGAGAAGGGTACATTACCTGATAATGCAGTTATGTACAATACTATCGTTACAAGTGATCTTGGTGAATTAGTTGCGAGAAACTATGGTGTTGATGTTGAAAAGACATTAACTGGATTCAAGTTCATTGGTGATAAGATCAGAAAGTATGAAAAGACACATGAAAAACAGTTCATCTTTGGTTATGAAGAAAGCTATGGCTGTGTTGTAGAAGACTTCGTAAGAGATAAAGATGCTGTACAGGCTGTATTACTTGCTGCTGAATGTGGTAACTACTATAAGAAGCAGGGTAAGGATCTTATTGATGTATTGAATGAATTATATGCTAAGTATGGTACATTCAAGGAATCACAGATTGCCTTAGCTAAAGCTGGTGCTGCAGGAGCTGCACGTATCAAAGAAATGATGGATACTTTAAGAAATGATCAGCCTACTGAAATCGGTGGTGTAAAGGTTGTATTAAGTGAAGACTATGCAACAAGTAAACGTTCTGATGGCACTACAATTGACTTACCTAAGTCAAATGTATTAAAGTATTATCTAGAAGATGGTTCTTGGATTGCTGCTAGACCTTCTGGTACAGAACCTAAGTGTAAATTCTATTTCTCAATTAAGGGTACAGATGCAAAGGATGCTGCTGATAAGACAGAAGTATTCCATAAGGCAATGATGGAATTAATTGGTGAATAACTCATATGGGGACTCTATCTTCGATAGAGCCCTTTTGTTTATTTTGGAGGTGTAAAATGTATAAGCTATTAGTTGTAGAAGATGAAGTACTTATTAGAGACATTATTAAGGAATATTTTGCGACAAGAGACTATGAAGTTGTTGAAGCAGTAGATGGTTATGATGCTTTAAATAAAGTGAATCAGGATATTGATATGGTCTTACTTGATATTATGATGCCAGGAATGGATGGCTATGAAACATGTAAGAAGATCCGTGAAAAATATGATATGCCTATTATTTTTATCAGTGCTTTATCTGAAACTGATAATATGCTGGATGGTTATCATGTAGGGGCAGATGATTATATCACGAAGCCTTTTAAACCTTCTGTTTTATATGCGAAATGTCAGGCTATTTTAAATAGAAGCAAGAAGACAGAAAAAGAAGAAAAAGACATCATCTGGTTAGATGCAAGTAAACACTTAATGTATGTAGATGGTGAACCGGTTGCACTTCCTAATAAAGAATATTTATTAATGGAATTATTCTTAAATAATAAGAATCAGTTATTTACACGTTCTCAGATTCTCAATAAGGTCTGGGGTTATGACTATTATGGTGATGGACGTGCTGTAGATACTTATATTAAGAAGTTAAGAAAGAAGTTAGGTGTTCACTCACATCGTATTCAGACTATTATGAAAGCAGGTTATACATATACGGATGAAGAAGACTAAATGGTCTTTTGGACTTGTACAGCGTACCTTCTTCTTGATGTTGTTTGTATTTGTGATTATTCTAGGATTGATGTCCTTACAAGGTATTACAGAATACAAGGAACGTCTTATTAGTTCTTCTTATGATGCTTCACTCACCTCTGGCTTACAGAATATTTATCAGACAGCGTATTCTCTAGATAATCCAGATATGACAAAATACTTAAAGAACTACTATCTAACAAATGAGGGAATGGCAGCTATTATTGATAGTGATAATAAAATCAAATCATTTGTGAGTAGTGCTTCTTTACATGTCTCTCAATTATGGATTATTGATGATGATAAGAGTCAGGAAATCATGGTGGATATTTCCGAGAATAATCTTGTAGAGAAAATCAATAAGTATATGATTGAACATCCTGATGAGAATTATGATGTTGTCATAGGTGGCGCTAAGTCTAAAAAGACACAATATTATATGAATGATGGTGAGAGAGAGGTTGAATATTATACATCACTGGATACTACAGGAATTCAACCCGCTTATCTTGCGATTAATGGTAAGGTTTTATTGAATGGCACACATAAATCATTGAAGAAATATAAAGTATCCTGGTATATGTCAGAAAGATGTTTATATGAAAGAAATGGTTCAAGTGGTGGTAGAGAGTTTACTGATTATAAGAAATTAAAGAAGGCATTAGAGAAACAGATCAAGAAGATTGATAGTATGGAATACGCAAGAGGGTCTGATTATGTGCATTCTAAGAGTATTAATGTGAATGGTGGGACAATGACTATTGTGCTATCAGAACTGAATCAGGAAATTTCTCCTGTTTCTAATACAGGTGGTGTAAAAGGTTATTTTGTATCAGCAAGCTTTATACCTCAGCTTACTAAAAGAGCTGCTGTAAACTATTTTGAACATTCCTGGTATATTTATATTATTGTACTCTGGTTAAATGTGGTGATCTCTATTGTGATCTCACATATGATTACTAAACCATTAAGACATGTATCAGAAGTAACGAGCGAAATTGCGAAGAATGATTTCAGTGAGAAGTTCTTAATTACACGTCATGATGAAATAGGACAATTAGAAAACAACATCAATATCATGAGTACCAATCTAGAGAATACGATCAACCAGCTCACTGAACAGCTTGAACATGTTCAAAGACTTGAACATACAAGAAAACAGTTTATTGCGAACTTCACACATGAGATTAAAACACCTCTTGGTATTATTGCAGGGTATTCTGAATTATTAGAAGATGCTACAACACAGGAATCAAGAGAAAAATATATTCGTATCATAAATGAACAGATAGAACGCATTAATGGAATCGTACTTACAATGTTGGAACTCTCTCGTTTAGAATCTGGTAAGATAGAACTCAATAACTATCATGTTTCATTATCAGAACTAGCAGATGAAGTCATAGATGATTTTGAATATGAATTAGAAAAGAAACAGCTTCATGTTATTAAAGAATATGAAGAAGTAGAATTGGATTGTGATCCTATTCAGATTGAAAGAGTCATTAATAACCTGACATCTAATGCGATTAAGCATACAGATGAACAAGGTACGATTACATATCGTATTACACATCATCGTTTTGAAATAGAAAATGAAGGTCAACATCTCTCTCAGGAAGAGATGGAATCTATCTGGGAAGCTTATATTTCTAAGGATCAAGGTGGAACAGGACTTGGTCTTCCTATCGTAAAAGCGATATTAGAGAGACATAGTTATCATTTTGGGGTAGAAAATACCGAAAAAGGTGTTCTATTCTACTTTGAATATTGATATAATAGGCAAGTAGGGAATGGGTGATCTTATGAAACTAAAAAGAGTACAGTTTTTTATGTCTAAACAAAGTTATTTAGCTAGTCTCCTTGCGATTGCAGCATTAGTCTGTTATTTCATAGGTTACGCCTCAATTGCGATTATTCTGACAATCGTGATTATTATTTGTTTAGTCATCTATTTTATTCTTGGTCTCGTTTATTGGAGATGCCCTTATTGTCATAACTACCTTCCCACAAAAGATGCAGGTAGTTTAACAGTGTGTCCCCATTGTCAAAAAGAATTATTTAGAGATGAAGAAAACAATACTGTAGAAAAATAAAAGGCTGATATCACTTATGTGATATCAGTCTTTTTCTATAAGTAGATTGCTTTGTTGATGTGGAGGTAGTAGATAATGCCTTGCACATCTGTGTGGAATACTTCTTTTAATACTTTAGAGTAATAAGATAACTGTGTACGATGGAGTTCTTTAAGTGTTTCTTCACTGTTTTCTTTTGATACTCTATCTGTCTTATAGTCTAATACATAAACCTTATTGTCTTTAATAAAGACTAAGTCAAATATACCATTGATGATGAGTCCATTCTCATCTTTGTATCTAAATTGTTTTTCCTGGTAAATAGTATCAGCATCTTTAATCAATTGATATGTATCACTGTTCACAAAATCATTGATATGAGGAAGGTAGTTCTTTAATACATTCAATCCTTCTTCATCAAACATCTGACTACTATAAAGTGATTGAATCAATTCCTGCGGATCATCATCTTTGAAATTAAAGTAACTTAATAAGTTATGTACCAATGTTCCTCTATCTGTGGCTAGATAGTTAGTTCCTTCACTACTGAAATCAAAGTGAGTTTCATCACTCTTTACTTCTTCCATACTTGTCACAGCAATGCTTCTTGGTTCAACAGGATATGGATAGTCAAAATCATAATACTTCTTATAAGCACGATATTGGTTATCAATCTTTGTTTTCGCATAAGCAGGAATACGTTGTACTGTTTCACTGCTGTCTTGTATAACACAATGGAAACGTGCTAACTGAGTATCTTCATTCTCTAGTTCTTTAAAAGAAGAACGATTTAAAGAAAGATAAGGTCTGATTTCAGGAATCAGAATCTTTATATCATTCTGGAAGTCTTTATGTCTTAATAAAGCCATAATGACCCAATCTAAATAGTTATTCGTAGAACGCATGGCAAGGTTATATACAACTCCTTGTCCTTTCTTTAGGGTAGGATCTGTATCATTGGCCTGCACTTTACGAGCAAGTGAAATAATCTCTTCTTCATCCTTGATAGTACCAGTCAAGATGAGTTTCTTTTCTGCACGTGTTAAGGCAACATATAGAATACGCATTTCTTCATTGACTGTTTCCTGACGAATAAACATCTTCAGCATCTTTGAATAAGGATGCTCATACTTACATACAATATTTCCAAAAGGAGATTCTTCTAGCTTACATACACTTCCTGCCACACCATCATGCTGAGAAATAATAATGTCTGCTTTCTCATCAGAAGTATTAAACTTCTTCTGCATTGCACTCACAAAGACAACAGGGAACTGCAAACCTTTAGATTTATGAATAGTCATGAACTCTACTGCATCATTCTCATCACTCGCAATAAACCCAGGTGCCTGATTTGAAGAAGAATCTAATAACTCTAGATAATCCTTTAAATATGGATATTCTTCATTAGTACGGAATGTTTCTAATAGAATATCAAGGTTTGCGCTACGCTGTTCACCATTCATTAACTGGGATACAAAAGCCTGGTATCCTGTTTCTTTTAAACACTTCTTTAATGTTTCATAAGGAGAAGACGTTCTTGCGGTATTTCTTAAATCATCAAAAACTTCTAAGAAATGAAGCACTTTATTATTTGTATGATGAGTTAAGTTGATATAGAGAGGTTCGTCTGCATCTCTAATCTCTAATAACTCATTCTCAGTAAAACGAGAGAATAAGAAGTTATTATGTAGTACAGACAACATCGCAATATCATCATATGGATTGACTAAAGCCTTTAATAACGTCATCATACTAATGACTTCATTGGATTCAAATAAACCACTAGATAAAGTAATATTTGCAGGAATATGATAACGTTCAAATACTTTCTTATAAGTAATAAATTCAGTTGTAGCACGCATCAATACCGCAAAATCATGATACTTATAATCTTTCTCTTGTCTCATCTGAATAATCTTCTGAGCAATCATATGTGCTTCTATTTCAGATTTTGTATAGTCTTCCTGATTCTTACAAAGAGAAATAAGTACATCTGTATCAAAATCATGATTCTTCTCTAGTTCAGGAAGCGTTGTACCTTTCGCATTAAAATCATATCTTAAAATCGCATTATCACCATGGATATACTCTAATCCACCGACAGAACTATCCATAATACAATCAAAAATATAATTGACACTATCTAAAACAACCTTCTCAGAACGATAGTTATACTTTAAATCAATACGAATATTTGTATCATATTCTGTCATCTCTTCAAGTTTAGTGAATGTATCAAACTTATACTGAAAGATAGAAGGATCAGCTTGTCTAAAACGATAAATAGACTGCTTCATATCACCAACCATAAACATTGGAATATGTTCATCATAGTTCGCAATCTGTAATACAAGATTCTCCTGCATTTCATTTGTATCCTGATACTCATCCACCATGATTTCTTTTAATGTATGATTTAATCTTTCTACAACAGGAAGATCTGCCTGTAGAAGTCTAGTCGCATAGTCTTCTAAATCATGGAAATCTAATTCATTTCTTGCTTTCTTTGCCTTGCTGTAATCTTTGTTGAACTGGTCTAATAGTCCATCTTTACCAAGCAAGAATTCAATATCCTTAAAAGAATAATCAAGATACTTTTTTAATTCATCTATTGAAGTATAAGATAAGAACTTCTTTAACTTTGAAAGAGGATCAGTCACATCAGTCTTTAATTTTGTATATTGTTTCTTAACGGATTCATCTACACCAAGTTCACTCCACTTAATAGTTGCCATTTCTAATTTTTGAGACAGTAAACTATTTAATGTATCAAAGGTAAGAGGTCTATTTAAGGCATCATATAAATCAGAATAATAATCATAGAGTGCAGTGGCAGGTGCAGGTTTTTTCGCATTTTCAACTGTTTCAAAGAAATAAGTAATATCATGTTTTTCACAGAAACGATAAAGGATATTGTAGGCACTTAAACTTTTAAGACAGCAATCTCTATATAATTGAGTGATACCTTCTAGAATAGGCATGTTTCTAGAAAGATTAAAATCATAATATTTTTCATGGACTTGATCAAGGAATCGATGAAAATCCACAAAAGAATTAGTTATATTCTGGAAATTAATCAATGTCTGTTTTAAATCATCAAAGTTATTCTTTGTATTATGACGTGATGCATAATCTTTAAAATCTGGATCATTAACCCACTTCTCTAAACAATGATCCAATACCTGGTCTTTAATTAAATCAGGTGAAGGATTAACCTTAAAGCCTGGCATGACACCAATCAAATAACCATATTTCTCTAATAGTGTCTTACAGAAACTATCAAATGTAGTGATATATGCATGAGGTAGTAATTGAATCTGTTCTTGAATATGTCTCAATGTTTCTTCATCATGATTAGCCATGGCTTCTTCATGTAGAGACACATTTAATCTTTGTTTCATTTCATTTCCTGCGGCTTTAGTAAATGTGAGTACAAGAAATTGATCCATTGAATAATGATCATTCACAATCAAACTAATTAAACGGGCTACAAGAATTCTTGTTTTTCCTGAACCAGCAGGAGCACTGACAAGAATAGTCTTTCCTCTTAAATCAATTGCAGCCTGCTGTTCTTTGTTGTATTTAGGCATTCACATCACCTTCTTTTAGTTTCTTATACATATCTTTCGCAATAATTCTATTTTCATTCTCAAATACATCAAATAAGCATACTGACTTATAAGGGCAGTAAGTACATGGATAAACCTTAAAGTCATTAGATGGCTGAGCACCGTCTGTTAAGGTAGGGTGGATAGGAATTAAGCCATCATGAATCTTTTTATATAGTTCAGAAATATGATTCTCAACATACTCCATAATTTGATCTAGTTCATCAGGGGAAATAACCTTTGCGCTATTCGCATATTCTCCAGACTTTTTAATCTTAACAGGTGTAATTAATTCAGGAGTAGATCCAAGTCCTTTTACAGAATTAGTAGATCCATCATCCACCATATAGCCTTCCATACGATATTCTTTTAATACATCCTCATCACCAAGTGCATAACTTGTATCACGTGTTAGTATTCGTTTCTTCATATTAAAGTACAACATACCTGCACGGTCTTTATTCTCCTGTTTACACAACATATCTAGATAAACAAGCATCTGAATATTAAATCCCTGCATTGCAAGATTTAAATCAATTTCTTTACTACTTGATTTATAATCCACAATACGTGCATAATTTCCAAATTCATCTACTCTATCAATAATACCTGAAAAAGGGACATCACCAATCTGTCCAGAAATCTCTTTTTCTTTAGATACAGGTACATATTCGCCCATTTTTAACTGTTTCTGAATAATCTTGATTGTCATCTTCATATCTTCAATCAGATTATTAATAAAGTATTGGTTCATTGGATGATCATCATATTTCTCTTTCAGATTCTCTTCTATATAATGTTTCGCTTCTATATCTACAAGAGTTTCATCATCTAAACATTTCTCCATTAAATAATGACATAAAGAACCAAGTTCACTTGACTGCAAGGTATCTTCTCTCTTTTCTGTGATCTTTAATCCATATTTAATATAATAAGAGAAAGGACACTTGTTATATGTCTCTAAACGAGAAATACTTACACCTCTACCTAACTTATCTGTATCTTTAATAAATTCAGGCTGGTTGCTTGTCATCTTATAATGATCAATAAAACGATTGATAGGATCATCATCAATACGTGATTGATTTAAATAAAGACTGTTTTTTAATAAATTAAGTGAAGGATTTGTTTGTTCAAGATGGAAGATATCACTAATACGTGACATAAGAATGGAAGGAATCAATTCATTTGCAGCCATATTCTTCTTACTATAAGAGAATGTATAAGATAAATAAGGATTTAAAAGAACCTGGATAATACGCTTATAATGTGCCTGTAATTGTTCATCTAGTAATAGAGGATGAGGATTAAATTGTTTATAATCTTCTTCCATTAAGAAACCTTTATCACTGATTTCTAAAGGTAGAAATGTTTCATTAATCCCTGTTAAGTAAATATGTTTTTGTGTTGCAGTGAGTCCCTTTTCTAGTGTTGTCACAATAACACCTGTCTTATTTGTAACTCTATTACCGGGAATAATACATTGAAGGAATAAATCAAATTCTTCAGGACTTATTTCATCATCACATTGATAAGCATCGAGTGTCTTAATCATAGAGGCACTGATATCCTGTTTTTGAAGATATTGAATAATCTCTTTAAAAGTATGTCCATTACATTCTGATAATGATCGAGACATTTTACGGTAGTCACTATTATAATGACATGCTTCATTTTGTGATAATGTGGCAGGAATATTGAGTTCATCAAAACATATAGTCAAATAATCTGAATAGCTTGCCTGGTTTGTAATGATCATAAAATCTTCATACTGTAGCTGTTCATTCACAATACGTGATTTAATATCACAGGCAATCTTCATACATTCCTGCATGGGATGCCCACCTGTAATAACACGTCCTTGTGCTACTTTATGCACATCCACATTATCAAATAGATGATGAATAATTGTATCTTCATAGTCATTTAATACTTCATCTGTCTCTGTCATTTCTAATAATGTGACAGGAACATAGTTATCAAGTTTCTTAAATAGTTCTTGAGACGCAATATGTGGATAATCATCACTTAGAATATAAAGAGGTGTCTTTAATGTATCATCTATGAGATCATTTATCATCTCTTCAATTGTCCAATATCCTCCTGTAATAAGAGAATCAATTGTATATAAATCTTCACATTTTTTGCTTAATAAAGTATCTTCGAAAAACTGTTCGAGAGTTATATTATTTCTATGAATCTTCTTAAGTGTAGAAATCAATTCAAGAATCATCTCATAAGAGTTAGAACTAAACTGTATTGTATTAAATGTATGAGAAGAAAGAATATGACGCATCATAAAAACAAGATCTGCCTGTGAATAAATATGACGGGCAAACTGTTTATGTGAAATCAAAATCTTATCTATATATTGTTTGAGTGTAAGAACTTCTATATCAAATAAACAGGAATACTTATTCAAGAATAGATCTTCTACATATTCTGTATTCTCTGTAATGATATAAGCAGGTCCTTGCAGTTTATCTGCAAGTTCATTGAGTTTCTTATTGAGGTGCATCCCTTTAATAATCTGCATAACTATTCTCCTTCTTTCGTACTTTGGTACTATTATATCATTGCGAATAAAATGATGCATTAAGTTCAGCTCCTATAACACCTATATAATGGAGTTAAGAAAAAAAGAAGCTGTAACGCTCTGGATAGTAGATACTATCTGTTCGTTACAGCCCCTAAGATGATTTTCAATTATAATATTTAGATTATTTAATTAAAACAAATTCAGTTTCAACAGAAGGAGTAACCCCATTGATCCATTGATTTAAGAAAAAATCATTTTTCTTTGGGAATTCATTTGCTAAATCATGACCTCTTTTGATTTCTATTTCTTCAGAAAAAGCAGTATTATCTTTTTCAAAATAAATGTCTTTAGTTTCTAAATGGAAAAGAATCGCTCGTGTGAGCCACATTTCATAGATATCATCAGAAATTTTAACTCTTTGATGCTCATTCACTAAAGTGATTTTATTAACTATTTCATCAATTGGAGTATCAATTTGATCAGTATCTTCAAAGAAAGAGTGAATGTCATTTGCGTTTACTTCTTTAATTGACCATACAGCAATATCATCAACTGAATCAAAATATTGTATCGATTCTTGTTCGTTACGAAGTTCAAATGTTTTATCATTGATATAAATTCCTATGACTCCTGTTACACTGTTTGTATACTCAAATGAATCACAACGATACTTTTTGAAACACTTACCAATAAATGGCTTAAAATGTGATTCACTTAATCTAAAATCTTGTATCTTAGTCATTTTTATTCTTCCTTTGTAAAGTGAATAACTTTTTTGTTGGAATATAAAAGAGCTGTAACGCTCAAGGTAGTTATCTCCTCGTTACAGCCCCCTATGTTATTAACGTAACTCATCAAGCCACATAGATACATCTGCATCACTAGGCATACGTAAATCTCCACGAGGAGATAAAGCCACTGAACCAACCTTAGGTCCATCTGGGATACAGCTACGCTTGAACTGCTGAGTAAAGAAACGTCTATAGAATAGTGTTAACCATTTCTTAATTGTTGCTTCATCATATTTATCACCATATGTATGAACCGCAATACGTAAGAGTTTCTGTGGTTCATAATGGAATCTAGCATGATGATAAAGGAAGAAGTCATGTAATTCATAAGGTCCTACAATATCTTCTGTCTTCTGAGTGATTTCACCATCTTTTGCGGGAAGCAATTCAGGTGATACTGGTGTATGAAGAATATCCTGTAATGTGGCTTCTAATACTTCACCTTTATATAAAGTAGATACATAATCTACAAGATATCTTACGAGTGTCTTAGGAACAGAAACGTTAACTCCATACATACTCATATGGTCACCATTATAAGTAGACCATCCAAGGGCTACTTCTGATAAGTCTCCAGTACCTACGACAATACCACCTGCCTGATTCGCAATATCCATAAGAACCTGTGTTCTTTCACGTGCCTGACAGTTTTCATAAGTGACATCATGGACTTCAGGATCATGATTGATATCCTTGAAATGCTGGTTAACAGCATCTTTGATATTCACTGTCATTGAAGTCACTTCTAGTTCTTTCATAAGTGTTAAGGCGTTATTTAAAGTACGATCTGTTGTTCCAAAACAAGGCATAGTGACCGCAATAATATCTGATACAGGACGTCCTAACATCTTATAAGCCTTATGCATTACAAGTAAGGCAAGAGTAGAATCAAGCCCGCCAGACATACCAACAACTACTTTCTTGATATGAGCTGCTTCTAATCTCTGCATTAAGCCATGAGTCTGGATGTTAAATACTTCTTCACAACGTGCTGCACGTTTATCTTTATCACTAGGGACAAATGGATGTGGATCATAGTAACGATCTAGATCTAATTCTTCATCATCTAGCGCAAATGGTACTGCATCAAAATAATCTTCACTTTCATAAGTTGTCATTTCAATACGTTCTGTATGAATCTTTTCTAAATCCATATCTGCATAGATGATACCTGTAGAATACTGAGTAGATTCTTTAAGAAGTGTACCATTTTCATAAATAAGGTGATGATTAGAGAATACAACATCAGTTGTTGATTCACCCACACCTGTATTACTATAAACATAACCACATACAAGTCTTGCACTTGTTGCACTGATTAAGCTTCTTCTATAATCACTCTTACCTGTTAAGTTATTAGATGCTGAAGGGTTCACAATAAGTGTTGCCCCATTTAAACATGCATCAGTACTAGGTGTATGAGGTGCCCATACATCTTCACATATTTCTACCCCGATCTTTAACCAAGGGTGATTTACATCTTCAAAAAGCTGTTCAGTTGTCACATGAATTTCCTGATCACATAAAGTGATATATTCATCTAGATCACGACCACTCTTGAAATGTCTGCCTTCATAGAATTCATGATAATTTGGAATATATGTCTTAGGTACAGCACCTAGAATATCTCCTCTATGTAACACAAGAGCACAATTATAAAGATCATTACGGATGACAAGTGGCATACCAATTACAATCACTGTATCAAGATTTTTTGTTTCATCTAAAATATATTGAAGCTGTGTTTCTGATTCATTCAATACTCTTTTCTGAAAGAAGAGATCTTCAATTGTATAACCAGTTAAACATAACTCATTTAATACAAGAACCTGTGTATGATTTGCGTTGGCTTCTTTTGATAAACGAATAATCTCCTGCGCATTCTTCTTCACATTTGCGATAGAGACTTTAAAAGAACCAGCTGCAACTCTAATAAAACCATCTTTCATAAATATTCCTCCAATTTCCCTCTCATTATATCAAAAAAAGTTCACGTGAGTGAACTTTATAATAAATGTATATCATTTTCTTCGCAGATACGCATTGTATCTTCGTCCCATAATGAAGCCTGTACTTCACCAATATGGGCTTTCTTTAAGAAGAACATACATAAACGTGACTGACCAATACCGCCACCAATACTTAATGGATAAACATTATTTAAAACATTCTGATGGTAAGGAAGTTCAGTACGTTCCTCAGCATGTGCTTTCTTTAGCTGTTCCTCTAAGGCTTTCGCATCAACACGTACACCCATAGAAGATAATTCAAAGGCATCATCAAGAATAGGATGATAAACTAGAATATCACCATTAAGTGTCCAGTCATCATAGTCAGGGGCACGACCATCATGCTTAATGCCAGACTTAAGGGTATCCCCAATCTTCATTAAGCAGACAGCTTTCTTAGCCTTAGTGATGGCTCTTTCTCTTTCCTTTGGTGTTAAATCAGGATAAACATCTTCTAATTCTTGTGTTGTAATAAAGAAGATCTTTTCTGGTAATAATCCCTTATCTAACTGTGGATAATGACGAATCATTAAGAAATCTAAATCCAATAAAGCTTTATAAATCTTCTTAACAGTCTGTTTAAAGAAATCAACTGTACGATCTTCAGGTTTAATCACTAATTCCCAGTCCCACTGGTCTACATACATAGAATGAAGGTTATCAATTGTTTCATCTCTTCTAATTGCGTTCATATCTGTATATAGTCCAGTATGTGCTTCAAAGCCATATCTATAAAGCGCATCACGTTTCCATTTTGCGAGTGAATGAATGATTTCAATTTCATCATCATTATTCAATTCATAGCTGTTGAAGGCAACTGGTCTTTCAGTTCCATTCAAATCATCATTTAATCCTGTGTTTTTTAATAAGAATAATGGTGCAGATACTCGAGTGAGTCTTAATTCTTCTGATAAACGTCTTTCAAAATAGTCTTTAATCATCTTAATCGCAACTTCAGTCTCAATAAGATTGAGTTGTGAATGATAGTTCTCTGGTACAAATACTTTACTCATAAGTCTTTTACTCCTTTATACATGATTATATAAGAAAAAAATAAAAAAGAAAGAAAGAAAACAGTATTTCTACTAATATTTAAAAATATGTAATAATTTAGGGAAATTTAAAAAATAACGAACTTGATTGACTTATTTCCGATTATTTAATACAATGTTGAAAACACAAGATAAGGAGATGCACAATGGAAAAATTGTTTAAGAGCACAAGAGGCAATCAGACACCTATTGATTTTTATACATCTATTCTTCAGGGAATCGCAAGTGATGGGGGATTACTTGTACCTGACTTTGATTTTGAGAAAAAAAACTTAGAAGAACTTCTATCATTAAACTATGTTGATCTAGCAACAGAGATTATTGGTACATTTGCACCAAGTGATGCAAAGAACGCATTACATAAAGCATGCACTCAGGCTTATGGTGAAGGTTTATTCTGTGATGAAGTGGTTCCTGTAAAGAAAGCAGGAAATGTATATGTTGCAGAACTCTATCAGGGTCCTACAGCAGCATTTAAGGATATGGCATTATCTATGCTTCCAAGAATGATGACTCTTTCTTTAAAGAAGAAGGGTGAAGAACGTGAAGTTATGATTCTTGCCGCAACAAGTGGTGATACTGGTAAAGCAGCATTAGAAGGCTTTAAGGATGTTGAAGGAACATGTATTAAGGTTTTCTATCCAATTGATGGTGTATCAGCTATTCAGCAGCAGCAGATGGTCACAACAACAGGTAAGAATGTTGAAATCATCGGTATTAGAGGAAACTTTGATGATGCACAGTCTGCAGTTAAGAAAGCTTTTGGTTCAAAAGAATTAAAAGAACTTTGTGATGAACATCATATTTTCTTATCTTCTGCCAATTCAATTAATATTGGACGTTTAATTCCACAGATTGTTTATTATTTCTATTCATATTTAACACTTGTAAAGAGAAATGAAATTAAATTAGGAGAAGCAGTGAACTTCACTGTACCTTCAGGTAACTTTGGTAACTGCTTAGCTGGATGGATTGCAAAGAATATGGGATTACCAGTCAACCAGTTCATTGTTGCTTCTAATAAGAATAATATCTTAACTGATTTCTTTACAACTGGTACTTATGATGCAAGACGTGAATTCTATAAGACTAATGCACCAGCCATGGATATCTTAGTTTCTAGTAACTTAGAAAGATTAGTATGGTTCATGGTCAATGGTGATAGTGAAAAAGTGAATAAGTATATGGAAGAACTTAAAGAAACAGGTGTTTATAAAGTAGATGATGAAACACTTGCAAGAGTTCAGAAAGAATTCAAGGCAGGATGTCTTGGAGAAGAAGATGTACTTAAGGTTGTTCATGACTGCTGGAATGAAAACAAGTATTTATTAGATACACATACAGCTGTTGGTTATGGTGTTTATGAAGAATATGTCAAGAACACTGGTGATACAACTAAGACAATCTTACTTTCAACTGCATCACCTTATAAGTTCCCAGAATCTGTTTATCAGGCATTAACAGGTGAAGAAGTAGATGTTTATACAGCTATTGAAAAATTACATGATTTAACTGGTATGGAAATTTCTTACCCATTAAAGGGTATTAAGGATCGTGAAATCCTTCATAAGGGTGTTATTGATAGAGATGCCATTTTAGATACTATTGCAGATAAGATCAAGGAGTACTAATTATGTTTGTAAAGGTAAGAGTTCCTGCGACAAGCGCAAACTTAGGACCTGGATTTGACGTTGCTGGTCTAGCAGTCACTTTATATAATACATTCACTTTTGAATTATTAGATGAAGGGTTAGAAATCTTAGGCTGTCCTGAGCAGTTTGCGAATAAAGATAACTTAACTTATCGTGCCTTTGAAGAAGGTGCACGTTATGTAGGATTAGATTATAAAGGATTACGTATTACCAATGAAGGAGATGTTCCTTATACAAGAGGTTTAGGTTCTTCTTCTACATGTATTGTAGCTGGTATTGTCGGTGCTTTCGCATTCAAGAATCGTTATGAAGAACGTCAGAACATTCTTGAACTTGCAACTAAGATTGAAGGACATCCAGATAACGTTGCCCCAGCTATCTTTGGTGGTTTAACTGTTTCTGTTATGGAAGAAAATAAAGTGACTACACTTTCTATCCCTGTTAAACAGGAATATCGTTATGTGGCACTTATTCCACCTTTCACATTATCTACAGAAAAAGCACGTTCTGTATTACCACAGACACTAGATCGTGCAGATGCGATTAAGAATGTATCTCATCTTGCATTAATGGTTGCATCACTTATTAATGGATATGATGATGGTTTAAAGCTAGGTTTTAAGGACCGTTTCCATCAGCCATATCGTGGACACTTAATTGATAACTTCTTCCCTATTATGGATGTATTAGAGAAGGATGAAAGAGTATTAGGTGCTTATTTATCAGGCGCAGGGCCTACTATTATGGCTTTAATCCGTGCTGATGATACAATGGGTGTTGTTCGTATTAAAGAAGAATTAGGATCTTTAATTGACGGATGGCAAGTAGAAAAGTTAGAATTAGATGAACGTGGATTTACATGTGACTTTTTATAATACCTGGCAGTTGTCAGGTATTTTTTAGGGAGGATTAAATGAAGAATTATCATACACATACAACAAGATGTATGCATGCAGTTGGAAGTGAAGAAGAGTATATCTTAGCGGCCTTGTCTGCTGGTTATACAGAACTAGGATTTTCAGACCATACACCATGGCATTATGATTCAGGATACCATGCTACAATGCGTATGGATGAATCACAACTTGAAGACTATGTCCATACATTATCAGTACTTAGAGATAAGTATAAAGACAAGATTTCTATTAAGATTGGTTTAGAATGTGAATACTTTGAAGATAAGATGGACTGGCTTAAGGAACAGCTTGAAACATATAAACTTGATTATATTATTTTAGGGAATCATTTTGATGGCAGTGATGAAACAGGCATTTATTATGGCTATCCAGTTTCTTTAGAAGAACTAAAGAGATATGTATCACAGGTGATCAAGGCTATGGATACAGGTTTATTCTCATATGTAGCACATCCTGATGTTGTCTTTTATGATGAAAATAAGCAGGAACATATTGATGAGTTAGAGAAAATCTGTATTCATGCAGCTGAAATTGATATGCCTTTAGAATTTAATTTATTAGGATATAAGGCAATGCGTCATTATCCGAGTCAGCCATTTATTGATTTATGTAAGAAACATCATAATCGTATTATTATTGGAACAGATGCGCATGAACCAGGTGCATTAAAAGACTCTAAAACATACAATCGTGCTTATACTTATTTAAAGGAAAGTGGCTTAGAGATTACAGAAGATATTAAGATGTTGAGATAGAAGGCTTGAGTAAAGCCTTTTTTGTTTTGACAGTTGCGGGTGTTTAAATGTTAAAAAGTATTGAAATATTCATCGTTATTTGAAATATAGGGTTCTTTGAAAGTGTAGTAATTTATTCTGAAGGCGGATCTTTGAGTTTGATTAGTTCCAGTTAAATAAAATTAGAAAAGCTTTGACAGCTGCAGGTACTCGAATTTTAAAAAGTGTTGATATATTCGATGTTATTTGAAATATAGGGCACTTTCAAAATGTGGTAATGTATTCTGATAGCTGTCTTTTGGACTTTTATTAGATCTGATTAAAATGAAATTAGAAAGGCTTTGACAGCTGCAAGGACTCGGATATTGAAAAGTGTTGATATATTCAACATTATTTGAAATATAAGGCACTTTAAGAATGTGATAATGTATTCTGGTAGCTGTCTTTTGGACTTCTATTAGATCTGATTAAAATGAAATTAGAAAGGCTTTGACAGTTGCAAGGGCTCGAATATTAAAAGGTATTGATATATTCATCATTATTTGAAATATAGGGTTCTTTGAAAATGTAGTAATTTACTCTGAAGCCTATCTTTTGACTTTGATTAGATGTACTTAAGATAAGAACAGAAAACCTTTGACAGTTGTCAGTGTTTAAATATTAAAAAGCATTGATATATTCAACATTATTTGAAATGTAGGATACTTTTAAAAATGTAGTAATGTATTTTAAGTGCTGTCTTTTGATAATATTAAGATGTATTGAAATCAAAATCAGAGTTGGTTTGACAGTTGTCAGTGCTTAAATATTGAAAAGCATCGATATATTCAATGTTATTTGAAATATAAGGTACTTTAAAAATGTGGTAATATATTCTTTGAAATGTACTTATTTGATAGAATAGTGATAGATGCTTAATATAAATAAGGGAAGGAGAAATGAATATGCTTAGTTGTGAAGAGGCAAAGAAAATAGCTTTAGGGGTACTTGGTGATATGGCAGTACATATCGATGAAGCATTTGAAACAGAGGATGCTTATATTTTCAATGATTCCAAACATGAGTATGTGGGATGGATTCCTATTGTTATTGGGAAAAGTGATGGGCATCGTATTAATTATGGTGAATATATGCTTGGTGATGATCAGACATGGACTTATAAGAAGAAAATAAAATTTTAATCACTTTGACAGTTATAAGTGTGTATATCATGAAAAGTATTGAGATATACAATATTATTTGATATATTGATGGCTTTAAGAATGTAGTAATGTATTTTGAAAGGGTGTTGTTTCACTGCTTGTAAAATATGTTTTAACTATGAAATAGAATGATATTATTTCTTTTGTAGTGAAAAACCTTTAAAATAGAAGTGCCTAATACAAATCAAAGGCTTAGTAACAGATATGTTATTTGATGTATAATAATAAAGGTGGTGATAAGAATGGAACATATTACAGATATAGATAAAACAGCACATCTTGAAGAATGTGTAGAAGCAGTCAGAGAAATCATTAATCCAGATGATTATGGATTAACTGAAGAAGCACTTTATGCCCTAACAAAAGAAATTATGGATACTTCTCTTACAATGGGAGGAGACTTTCATTTAGATAACATTCGTTTCTTTGCAGAACGTTTTATTAAGAGTGGATCTATTGCTCGTTTTAAGATGGCTCATGAGAATGATTTTTAAGGAGGAATTGTATGGGTAAAATAGAAGACGTTATCCAACAGTACCTGGATGAACATAAAAGTCATTATCTAGGTAAATATCGTTATAGATGCAGTTATCGTATTGGTGATACTGCTATGAAGTTTCATTATTATATGCTTGATGAAAGCTTTAGAAATATCGATATTTATGTTGAACTATCATATGGTGAGAAAGTTGAAGCAGAATTTTCAGAAAACTTAAATGATCAGGAAAAGCAGTTTATTATTAAAGATGCACTTGTGCATATCTTTTATAAAGAGAAATTTACGCATATACTTCATTATTCTTTGATTCCTAAGATTGTGAAAGAACATCATTTGATTGATACAAATATGGCACCAATCGATTATATCGAGATATTGGAGTTTATGAAGTATCATCAGGGTATTAATCAGAAGACAATTGATTCTTTCTATGAAATCTATCTTCCGGTTATGCGTGATTTGATCAAGACACAAAAATATGATGTTTATATTTCTTCTTTGATCTTATTATTACGTAACATACTTTATGAACATGATTGGGATGGACCAAATTCCAGATATCGTGATACAGAATATCAATATCATTTATATTACGTAAGAGAATTGATTCAGGAAATTGTTGATCATCTAGATGTATTCTATAAGCATGCTGCAAGCTACTTATTCCATTTGATGCATCTCTTATGTCAACATACATTATTCTCATTCTGTATCATGACTGATTTGGGTTCAATGTTTAATTCTAATGAAGTTGTTTTAAAAGCTTTATCAGATAATATGAAGAAGCACTTTATCTTATATGATAAAGAAGCTAATAATTTAAATGAATGCAACCTTGTTTATTCTTACTTGTTCTATTGTTACTTACATAAAAAAGAACCTTTTAGAGAAGTTATTAAACAGGTGTTCAGAACAATTGTGGATGCAATTCTTGTCTATGCGAATCATGATCTAGATCTTGCGTTAGGTAATACTTTATTAAAGAATGAAGGCTATGACGTATTACTTGATTTATTCAGCAGTGACTACAATACATTTGTATTCACATGCTTCCCAATCAGTTCATTCCCTACAGAAATGCGTACATCAGTTCGTAATGAGCTTGTTGCCGCTATCCGTTTCTTCGCAGGTAGAATGAATAATGATAAGTATAAGCTCAGCTCATTTGAACAGGTATTGAATATCAATAGATTATTATTAGATAATTTTGGAGATTGGTATAAATGAAAAAGAGAAACATAGTCACAGCAGTCTTTGGGACAGCTGTCCTTGCAGGTGCAGGGTTATATAAAAAAACAAGTCAATTTGTGGATGAACGTTTATATCGTACACATATTAAACGTACTTCATTTGAGTCTTTAAAGCCTCAGGTTGTACGTATTAAGAATATGAATGATGCGATTTTAACAGGTCATCTTCTTGAAGTGGATCATGCAGACAATACATTGATCATGGTTCATGGATTTACTAAGGACGCTTCTTCTTTAGAAAATGAAGCACTCTATTTTCAGTCAATCTGTCCTCATACAAATATTTTGATGATTGATTGTTATGGCAATGGTTCATCAGATGGAGTGACAAGAGGTGTCGGTTTCCAGGATGTGATGGATATTAACTACTGGAATCGTTATGTTATCCAGAAATATGGTGAAGAACATCATGTCTTCTTCTATGGTAAAGAAACAGGTGCAACTGCATTGTTATGTGCAGGCAGTGCAGGTTTATTAAAGAATGCAACAAGCATGATTGTAGAAAGTACATTTAAGAATGTGCGTGACTACTTTGCTTATTTAATGAAGAATGAAGGATATCCAGAATCAATCACACGTCCTCTTCTTTCAATTGTTTTAAGAAAAGAATTAAATGTCACTCTAGATGATTTAGATGTCATGAGATATATAAGAAGAAATACGATTCCTACATTATTTATTCAGAACAAGAATAATAATAAAGTAGATTTTAATGATGTATTTGATTTATATAATGCAGCAGTATGTGAAAAAGAACTGATGCCATTAAAAGATCAGCCATTTTATGCTCTTGATGAAAAGCATCCTTATAAGGATCTTCTCACAGAGTTCTTAAATAGAAATGGATAAAAGGAGGACGCTATGTATTTTAAAGAATCAAAAGGCTTCCCAAAGGATTTCCTATGGGGAAGTGCTTCAGCTGCTTATCAGGTAGAAGGTGCCTGGGCTGAAGATGGTAAAAAACCTTCAGTATGGGATAAGTTTGTAAGAATCCCTGGCAAGACATTCAAAGCTACTACAGGTGATAAAGCTGTTGATCATTATCACATGTATAAAGAAGATGTCAGATTAATGGGTGAAATGGGTCTTAAGACTTATCGTTTCTCAATTGCCTGGTCAAGAATCTATCCAGATGGTAATGGACAGGTAAATGAAAAAGGTCTACAGTTCTATGATGACTTAATCAACGAATGCTTAAAGTATGATATCGTACCAATGGTTACTGTATATCATTGGGATTTACCACAGGCACTAGAAGATCAGTATCATGGCTGGGAAGACCGTCGTATTGTAGATGATTTTGTGAATTATGCGACAACACTATTTAAACGTTATGGTGATCGTGTTAAACATTGGATTATCTTAAATGAACAGAATGTCTTTACAGGACATGGCTGGATGCTTGCAAAACATCCACCAGGAAAATTTAAGGATATGAAGACTTACTATCAGGTAAACCATCATGCATTCATGGCTCATGCGAAGTCAGTGCTTGCATTAAAAGAACTTTATCCTGATGCATTAGTCGGTTCATCATTTGCGTATGGTCCAGCTTATGCTGTATCTGATAAGCCAGAAGATCAGATGGCATGTGTTGACTATGAAGACTTAAAGTCATATTACTGGATGGATGTTTATGCTTATGGGCGTTATCCAAGATCTGCTATGAAATATTTAGAATCATTAGGTGTAGCACCTGAATTTGAAGAAGGTGACCTTGATATTCTAAAAGCAGCAGCTGCAAAAGTAGATTTCATGGGTGTGAACTATTATAAGACATGCAGTATTGAATATAACCCATTGGATGGTGTTGATTCTCTTGGTGGAGAAAACAATACTGGTAAGAAAGGTACAGCAGAGATGGAAGGTGTACCAGGTATGTATAAAGTACCGGCTAATAAGAATCTTCCAACAACTGACTGGGACTGGACTATTGATCCTATGGGATTACGCTTTGCGTGCCGTAAGATTACTTCACGTTATGATTTACCAATCGTCATCTCAGAAAATGGACTTGGCGCATTTGATAAATTAGAAGATGGACAGATTCATGATTCATATCGTATTGAATACTTACGTAATCATATTGAAGAATTAAAGAAGGCATGTGATGATGGATGTCGTATCCTTGCATACTGCACATGGTCATATACTGATTTATTAAGCTGGTTAAATGGTTACCAGAAGCGTTATGGCTTTGTTTATGTAGATCGTGATGAAGATGAGAACTCTGGTACGCTTAAGAGAATTCCAAAGGATTCATATTACTGGTATAAGAAAGTCATTGAAACAAATGGCGAAGAATTATAATCAATAGAAGGCTGACTCATTCGAGTTAGTCCAATGGAGTCAACTTAAGAAGTTGACTCTTTTTTATCGCCTTTTTTCCTACTATGAGTGTATATTTGTACAAATGTAGTT
>UQGS01000027.1 GCA_900540685.1 uncultured Catenibacterium sp.
AGGGGGATTCAATATGTTGAAGGTATTACTTATTGCAGCTTTAGATGATGCAAATGTTGATTTGATTCGTCAGTCATGTCCTGATATGCACTTTTTAAAGGTGAATAAAGAAGATTTAACACAGGAAATGATTGATGAAGCGGATGTTATTGTAGGCAATCCACCGATGAAGTTCAACTTGAATAGACCTACACTTAAGGCATTATTATTAAATAGTGCGGGAAATGATCAATTTCTTTTACCACACATCTTAAATAGACAAACACTTCTTACAAATGCGAGTGGAAGCTATGGTCATGCTATTTGTGAACATATGATGGGAATGATCTTCAGCTTTAATAAGAATTTACGTTTTTATTATGATAGACAGAAGGAAGCAAGATGGACACCATTATTTACTGGTAGAGAAATTTATGGCTCAAATGTCTTATTACTTGGAGTAGGGGATATTGGTACTGAATTTGCGAAAGTATTAAAGGTATTAGGTGCTCATGTCACAGGACTAAGAAATTCTTATAAGGAACATCCAAATTGCGATGAAATCATTACTTCTAAAGAATTACACGATGTATTACCAAAGATGGATTATATTATCAGTTCACTCCCATCAACAAATGCGACATTCCATATGTTAAGCCATGATGAGTTTGCGTTAATGAAAAAAGACGCTGTTGTATGTAATGTAGGTAGAGGGAGTGTCATTGATACTTATGCTTTATTAGACGCATTAGACAATAAGTCTATTGGTGGGGCATTACTTGATGTCTTTGAAGAAGAACCATTACCAGCTGATTCACCACTATGGAAAAATCCGAGAGTCATGATTACACCACATTGTTCTGGTGGGTACCATTGGGAGAGTGTACAGGATTACTATACACAGTTAGTGATTAGAAACCTAAATCACTTAAAGAATCAGGAACCATTAGAAAACCTTGTTAATAGAACAAAGGGTTATTAACAGTAGAGTTGTTCTACTGTTTTTTTTCACAATTTGAAAATAATTTATTAATCTTGTAAGCGATTTAGATATGTGCTAGTATAGAACACGGAAGTTAATAGGATAGTGATTGTTTAAGTACAAGCTAAACCTGTTTGTCCCACGACTCTTTTTCGTTGTGGAATAAGCAGGTTTTTATTTTGGAGAGAGGCATATGAAGATCAGTAAATTACTAAACAACAATGTAGCGGTCGTTATTGAAAATGATGAAGAAAAGATAGTCATGGGTAGAGGAATCTGCTTTAAAAAGAAAGCAGGGGACTTTATTGATCCTAAACAGGTAGATAAAGTATTCTTCTTGGAAGATCAGGAAGTATCTAGAAGATTCAAGGAACTTGTTGTCAATATTCCTTTGGAGTATTTACAGATTGGTGACGAGATTTTTGATGAAGCCAAGATGACTCTAGGTAAACCTATCAATGATAACTGTTATATTGCCTTAGTAGATCACATCTATACAGCTTGTGAAAGAGTGAAAGAAGGCATCTTTGTCAAGAATGCATTGTTATGGGATATTAAACGTTTCTATAAGATTGAATACGAAGTAGGTAAACGTTCCTTACAAATCATTAAAGACAAAACAGGTATTGAACTCAATGATGATGAAGCAGGATTTATTGCATTACATATTGTGAATGGGCAATTAGATGATGATTGTCATGACATGTATGAAATCACAAAAATTATGCAGGAAATAGAAAACATTGTTCGTTATCACTTTAAAGTGGAATTCAATGAAGACAGTGCTTACTATTATCGATTTATTACGCATTTAAAGTTCTTTGCTCAGCGTTTACTTGAACATAAGACTCAGAAATCTCAAGAAGATGATCTTTTATCTGTTGTACAGGTTAAATATGCCAATGCCTATCAATGTGTAGAAAAGATTGTACAGTTTATTCTTAAACAATATGACTATGAACTTTCCGACGAAGAAAAACTCTATCTTACAATACATATTCATCGTGTTGTATATTTAGGGAACAGTCGTTAAACGTGGATGGTGACATTAAGTTGGCCAAACCTTCAATTTTCATTTACTTAGGAAAATATGGAGGAAAAAATTATGGGTAAATATGAAAAGTTAGCCAAAGAGATTTTGGAAAATGTAGGGGGAAAAGAAAATATTAATTCCCTTACACACTGTATTACAAGACTAAGATTTCGTTTAAAGGATGAATCAAAAGCCAATGATGAAGCGCTTAAAAACAATCCTGGAGTAGTTACAGTAATGAAATCAGCAGGACAGTATCAGGTTGTTATTGGAAACCATGTACCTGCCGTATTTGAAGATGTATGTGCCATTGCAGGCATTAGTAATGATGCCCCTGCAGCAGAAGCAGAAGCACCTAAAGGTGTATTAGATACACTTATTGATATTATTTCAGGATGCTTCCAGCCTATCTTAGGTCCACTATGTGCTGCTGGTATTATTAAGGGATTAAATGCTTTATTGGTATTCCTGCTAGGTGCAGGCTTTAGTACAAGTGGTACTTATTTAGTACTTAATGCGATTGGAGATTCTATCTTCTATTTCTTACCAATTGTTTTAGGTTATACAGCAGCTAAGAAGTTTAATGTGAATGTCGTTGTAGGGATGATTATTGGTGCATCTTTATGTTATCCAACAATCCAGACTAGTACATTATCAGCAGCTGGAAAAGCTATTGGTACACTACCAATGATTGGTGCGTATTATACTAAATTCTTAGGTATTCCACTTATATCAGGTAATTATACAAGTACAGTTGTTCCAGTTATCTGTATCGTTGCACTTGCTGCACAGGTCCAGAAGCTTGCGAAAAAACTTGTACCAGAAATGTTACAGAACTTCTTTGTACCATTCTTTGTATTAATTATTTCATTACCAATTGGATTACTTGTAATTGGTCCAGTTGTTAGTTTATTAACTCAGGCATTATCTAATTTCTTTGCAGCTTTATATAAACTTTCACCAGTTATCACAGCACTTGTAGTTGGTGCATTCTGGCAGTGCTTAGTAATCTTTGGTTTACACTGGGCTATAATACCAATGGCTATGGTAAATATCGGTAACTTAGGTTACGATACAATTATGTCAGGCATGCTTGGTACAACATTTGCAGCAACAGGTATTATGGCTGCGATTTATTTGAAGACTAAAGATCCAAATAAGAAGGCTCTTGCGATTCCAGCGACTATCTCAGCATTCTGTGGTGTCACAGAACCAGCTATCTATGGATTCTTATTACCAGAAAAAACACCATTTGTATTCTCTTGTATTGGTGGAGCAGTAGGTGGTGCCATTATGGGTGCTATGAGTGCGAAAATGTATACAATGGGTGGTTTAGGTATCTTTGCTGTTGTAAGTTTTATCTCACCTAAAGGTGATGGAAGTGGTTTAGTGGCAGCACTTATCTGTGGTGCTGTATCAATGTTAGTAGGATTCTTACTTGCTTTCTTCTTTGGTAAAAAAGAAGACAAAAAAGTAGTAGAAGAAGTCGTAAAAGCAAATGAAGAAACAATTGTAGCACCTGTCGAAGGTACTATTAAACCATTAGAAGAATCAAGTGATGCTGCTTTTGCATCAGGTGCTTTAGGTAAAGGTGTTGTCATTATTCCTAGTGTTGGTAAAGTTTATGCTCCTGTATCAGGGACAGTAACAGTATTATTTCCAAGCTTACATGCAATCGGTATTACAAGTGATTCAGGTGTAGAACTTCTTATTCATATTGGTATCAATACAGTACAGTTAGACGGTAAAGGATATAATGCTCATATTAAACAGGGTGATCATGTTGATTGTGGTCAGCTTCTTGTTGAATTTGATATGGACTATATTTCTAAAGAAGGATATTCTTTAGAAACATTAGTACTTGTGACTAATTTTAATGATTTAAAAGAAATCAATATCACTGACAAAACAAATAGTTCTTTAAAAGAAGAATTGATGCATATTAACTATTAATACGAATATCCTGTTCATTTGAACAGGATATTTATTATATACACAAATATGTTAAGTAATATTCGAAAATATACAAAAATACAAATAAAAGTGTTGACATTAATCATGTGGTGATGTAACATTCAGATAAACCTAAGAGCGGGAGATAAAACTTTGTGTAGGGCTGATAGAGAGCCGGGGATGCTGGAAACCTGGTAGTACCACAATGACAAATGGACCTGTGAGGGCGAGGGGGAAAGGCAACGAGTATCCTGAGACGTAATGCAAACGTTATAATGCAAAAATGTGTTAGCATTTATTAAATCCAAAGGTGGCTTAAACAGTAAACATCTGTCTTTTGGGACAGGTGTTTTTTTATTACCTGCTAACAGTTGGGAGGAACTTATATGAAGCGATGGCGTCGTTGTTTGAATTGAATCAAAGAAAACAAAATTTATGAAAGCGAAGAGGAACAGAACAATGAACAAATTATTAGGAACAGTATTAACTTCAGCATTAACAATTTCACTTTTAGCAGGATGTGGAACTTCTACTAGTAATAAGAAGAAAGTAGGTATTATCCAGTTTATGGATCATACTTCATTAAATGAGATCAAGGATTCATTTGATAAAGAAATGAAAACTTTAGGATATGATGATAAGAATGTAGAATATACATTCAAGAATGGTCAAGGTGACACAAATACATGTGCAAGTATCGCGAATGATTTTGCAGGTAAGAACTTTGACTGTGTGATGGCAATTGCGACTCCTGCAGCACAGGCAGTCGCTAAACTTGCTACTAAGACTCCCGTTGTATTTAGTGCAGTGACTGATCCAGTGGGGGCACAGTTAACGAGCTCATTAACTAAACCAGATAAGAATATAACTGGTACAAGTGATGAGGTACAGGTTGATCAGATTATTGATAAGGCATTAGAAATCAATCCAAATACAAAAACAATCGGTATGCTTTATAATAAAGGTGAAGCCAACTCAGTGACTAATATTAAAAAGGCAAAAGCTTATTGTGCTAAGAAGAATATCAAGGTAGAAGAAGCAACAATTGCATCAGTCAATGAAGCACAGAGTGCTGTCAATGTATTAAATAGTAAATGTGATGCGATCTTCGCACCAAATGATAATACAGTCGCAAGTGCAATGAACGTTGTTAGTGATGCATGTAAGAAAGCAAACAAGCCTTTATATGTTGGTGCTGATTCAATGGTTAAAGATGGTGGTTTCTTAAGTGTAGGTATCGATTATAAAGAACTTGGTAAAGAAACTGCTAAGATCGTTGATAAAGTATTAAAGGGAAATAAAGTAGAAAATATCCCAGTTAAAGTATTTAAGACAAACTTAAAAATCTATGTGAATACAACTACAAAAGATAAGCTAGGTATTAAGTTACCAGAAAGTATTACAAGCGATAGTAAATATACAGAAATCTAAGGAGTTTTTATGAATAGTACAGTTATTCTTGGAGCCCTAGAGTTAGGCGGCATATTTGCCGTCTTATCTCTAGGCTTATATATTAGTTTCAAAGTTTTGAATATTCCAGACCTCACAGTGGATGGAAGTTTTACAACAGGATGTGCAGTAAGTGCTGTAGTGGCAGTCGCAGGATATCCAATACTAGGTATGGTACTTGGATTTGTAGCAGGTGCGATTGCTGGAATGGTGACAGGATTACTTATTACTAAATTGAATATCAATGAAATCTTAGCTGGAATCCTTACACAGACTGCTTTATATTCAGTGAACTTACGTATCATGAACCAGACACCAAATATCTCATTATTTAATCATAAGACAATCTTCAGCAATACCACTCAGTTTGAACCTTATGATAAATTATTGATTATTGGAATTATTGTGATTGTGATTACGACATTACTTAATTATTTCTTAAAGACACAGATGGGTCTTGCACTGAGAGCCTGTGGTGATAATGAAGCGATGGTCCGTGCTAGCTCTATTGATACAGATAAGATGAAAATTGTTGGCTTAGCTCTTGCGAATGGCTTAGTTGCCTTAAGTGGTGCTTTATTTACACAACAGCAGGGCTATGCTGATATCACAAGTGGTATTGGTATGATGGTCATCGGACTTGCTTCTATTATTATTGGTCTCACATTTATTAAGAGTGATAAAGTGGCAGTATGTCTAGTAGGTACGATTGTAGGAGCTATCTTCTATCGTTTTGCCCTCACAATTGCCTTATACTTAGGTCTTCCTTCAGGAGATTTAAAGATTCTATCTGCATTTATTGTTGTGATTGCGATTTCTTCTGCAACACTCAAGAGGAGGTTGAAGAAACATGCTTAATATTAAAGATTTAACAGTTGTATTTAATGAAGGGACTGTCAATGAAAAGAAAGCCATTGACCATTTATCTCTTCATCTTGAACCAGGAGATTTCGTTACTATTATAGGTTCTAATGGGGCAGGGAAGTCCACATTATTTGGTGCTATTTCTGGTGCAGTAGAAGCAAAAGAAGGGACTATTGTCTTAGATAATAAAGACATCACTCATGAAAAGGAATATGTGAGAAGTCGTACAATTGGTCGCTTGTTCCAGGATCCTTTAAGAGGAACAGCACCTTCAATGACCATTGAAGAAAACCTCTCTCTTGCATATCAAAGAGGAAAACATTTCTCTTTAACACCATTCACACATAAACATCACGATGTATTTGTAGAAGCTTTAAAAGACTTAGATATTGGTTTAGAAGACCGTCTCACTACTAAGGTAGGTACTTTATCAGGTGGACAAAGACAGGCTCTTACATTACTCATGGCAACACTCGTTAAACCACAATTGCTTTTATTAGATGAACATACTGCAGCACTCGATCCTGCGACATCTATCAAGGTTATGAAACTATCAGAAAGAATTGCGAAAGAACATCATATTACTACTATGATGATCACTCATGATATGGAAGATGCACTTAAGTATGGTAATAGAATCCTGATGATGAAGGATGGAAAAATCATCGCAGATATCGATGAAGAAACTAAAAAGAAAATGACTGTCGAAGAACTTGTAAGAAAATTTACTGAAACAGGAGAAGCGAATGACCGCGTTCTTCTTCACTAGACAAGGATCATCCTTGTCTTTTATAATGCATGAAAAAAGCAGACCGAAGTCTGCTTAGAGATAGTATTGTTGGAAATAACGTAATCTAATTAAGTCACAAATTGACATGATCTGGTAGTTGAAATCAATTGAATCAAACTTACCTGGTACATAGATGACTGTTGTATTTCCATTAAAACATGACTGTGTATATTTACGGTTCTGCGTGATGAGTAATGAATATGCTTTTTCAAAGCTGCAATTATCATATTTCTTCATTTCTTCTAGACTACGTCCTGTAGCACTCACAAAGATGACAACATCATCTTCATTAAATTGAATAGGATCATACTTATGATAATGGATAAATGGACGTCCAAAAGAAATCATATCTGTCTGTAATTCTACCGCTATAGAACATGGGTACAAACCACCAAAGATGATAATACGTTTTGCTTTATAGAAATGTTCGCAGATAGAAGTAATTGTATTGGCTAATACTTCTTCATCCATCGCTTTATCCATCTTCGCTAAGAATTTCTGAGGAGTTTCTCCAAATAATCTCACACGAATCTGATTTAAACGTAACTGGTGATCAGCTTCTAGCTTAAAGCGGAAATCCTCATAAGTAGAAAATCCAAATGATAATAAGAAGCTATAAAGTTCTTCCTTTCTAAATGCGCCTTTTTCTAAGAATGTTTCTTCAGACATCTCAAATACATCTAGATAGTTAAAGATAATGAAATTGCATATTTTATAATAGTAATCATTCTGCATCGCACCATTTAAATAAGTCAATATTCTACTAAGTAACAAGCCCATTATATTCACGCCCCTTTAGTGATATTATATCATAGTTGGAATAATCTTTAGAAATAATTTTGTATTATGTTTTATTTTGTTTATAATGTAAAAAAAGGAGGCATATCTTATGCGTATTAAAGAACTACCATTAAGTGACATTCACTTTATTCCATCAGAATATACAGATCATCTTTACCATTCTATTATTAGAATAGGCTTTTCTTTTCCTATCAAAGTAAAAGAAACAGGCTGTGGCTATTTATGTGTAGATGGCAATAAGAGATTAACAGCTTTACGTGATATTTTAGAAAAGGATCCTTCTTATAAGAGAGGAGATAAGGTGAAGGTAATCATCGTTAATAGTACGGATAATCGTTCTAATGACTGTTCTCGTGGAAGGAATACTCATTAATGAGACTGATAGACATATTTGTATTAAATAAATGTGGAAGTAAGAAGCAGGCGAAGAAGGCTATTAAAAAGGGACTCATCACTGTAAACAATACAATTGTGGATGAAGATATAGAAATAAATGATGAAACAGTGATTTATGAGTCAAAGATTCTTGATTCTCATCCCTTAAAATACTATATCATCCATAAACCATCAGGCTATGTATGTGCCAATAAGGATCCTCATGATCCATGTCTTATTACTTTACTTCCAGATGAAAATCTTCATTATGTAGGAAGATTAGACCGAGATACAACGGGTCTTGTCATTATGACAAATGACTTAAAATTAAGAAAAAGACTCACTCTTCCAGAATTTCATATACCTAGAACATATGCATTTACTTGTCTTTATCCGCTTCTAGATATTACTCCATTTAAAGAAGGCATTGTGATTGATGGGGATGTAAAATGTTTACCTGCAATAGTAGAAATGATGAGTGAGAATGAAGGAACTATCACTTTAGAAGAAGGACGTTATCATGAAATAAAGAAGATGTTCCTTTCTCTTAATAATAAGATTACATCACTTCATCGCATTATGTATGGAGATATCTCGTTAGGTGAATTACCAAGTGGGTCATATCGTACACTCACAAAAGAAGAAATCAATCATTTAAAAGATATTACAGGGAGGGAGTTATGCAATATATCAAAGAAATAGATATACATGGCTATACCCAGCAGGAAGCACGTAAGATGATAGATGCAGCTTTAAAGAAACCTGATGCATTGACTTTAAGAATTATCCATGGATATAATCAAGGACAGACTTTAGGTCAGATGGTGAGAAAAAGATATCGCAGTCATCCTCATGTACAAAGAATAGAATTATCTATGAATCCAGGTATTACAGATATTATTACTAAATAAGGAGTTAAGTATGACAAAAGATGTATTAGACTATTTTAAAACTATTTGTAGTATTCCTCATCCTTCAGGACATGAAGAATTACTAGGCAATTATATAGAAGAATTTGCGCAGACTCATGAATTTGATTATGCTAGAAATGAAATAGGGGACATTATTATTTATAAGGAAGCTACGCCTGGCTACGCAGACCATGCACCTATTTTATTACAGGGTCATATGGATATGGTGGCTGAAAAAGAGGCAGATAGTAATCATGACTTCCTCACTGATCCTTTAGAAATCTATGAAGAAGATGGTTATTTACATGCAACAAAAACAACTTTAGGGGCAGATGATGGTGTGGCAGTGGCTATCATGCTCGCTTTATTAAGTGATAATAGTTTTAAACATCCTCGTTTGGAATGTTTATTTACTGTTCAGGAAGAAACAACTATGGATGGTATTACACATGTAGATAAGGATTGGATTCATGCTCGCAAGATGATTTCTTTAGATGGTGATGTTGTAGGAGAAACAAATGTCTCTTCTGCAGGTGGTATTCAGTTGACTATTAGAAAGAATGCGACATTTGTAGAATCTCATGATCAGGGATATAAGTTCTATGTAAAAGGATTATTAGGTGGTCATTCTGGTGATGTAATCAAAGAAGGAAGAGGGAATGCGATTAAGATTGCTGGACTTGTACTAAAAGCATGTTTAGATAATGGCTTTGATATTCGTTTCTCTTCACTTAATGCAGGACAGAAAGTCAATGCAATCTGTAGAGATGGATTATTCACGTTCCAGTCTAATAGTAATAAAGAAGAATTAAAGGCTTTTATTCATGAAAGAATGGAAGAACAGAAAGCACTCTATCCATTAGAATCTTTAGATTATACATTAGAAGAAGAACAGAGTGGTCATGTGATCTTGGATAGTGATGCACTTATTCATTTCCTTGCATTATGTCCATATGGTGTAGAAAAGTATTCTTACTACTTCAATCATTTCCCAGTTTTATCTATAAATATGGGTATTATGGAAACAACAAATAAGGCTGTAGAACTTATTCTATTATTACGTAGTGAAAATGAAATTAATCTTAAGTTACTTGTCAATGAAGTAGAGACATTGGCTTCTTTATTTGGATTAAGTGTCACTCCAACAGATGAATATTATGGATGGAGCTATGATCCTGATTCTCAGTTACGCAAATCTTATAAAGAAGCTTATGAAAAAGCATATGATAAAGAACTCAAAGAAGTACCAACTCATGGTGGATTAGAAACAGGTTATATGAGTCGAATATTTCCAGATATGGATATTGTGACTATGGGACCAAACTGTATTGATATCCATACACCACAGGAAAGATTAGAAATCAAATCACTTTATGAAGTACATGACTTCTTAAAGAACTGGCTAGGAGAATTATAATGAAATGTGATATAGCGAAAAAATGTGGAAGCTGTCAGTTTATTAATCAAGGATATGTTAAGTCTTTGGAATATAAGAATGAAGAATGTAAGAAGATCTTTAAGGATTTAAAGGTTAATGTACATCCGGTTTCTGGTATGGAAGACCCTTATTACTATCGTAATAAGACGATTATTGCGTTTGATAAGACATATAACTATGGTTTATATGAAGAGAACTCTCATCGTATTATCCCTTATAAATCATGTTTGATCCATGATCAGGAAACAGATGCCATTATCAGTAAAATAGCCGTACTATTTAAAAAGTATAGAGTGTCTATTTATGATCCACAAAGAAGAAGAGGAGAAATTAGACATATTCTTATTAGACGTGCAGTTAAGACGAATCAGACATTAGTTGTCATTGTATCTAATGAAGCTATCTTTAAAGGTTCTAAGAACTTCTGTAACCAGCTTGTGAAAGCTTTTCCTTCTATTAAGAGTATTGTATTAAATACAAATAAGAGACAGACAAGTATAGTACTTGGAGAACAGGAAAAAGTTCTTTTTGGAAAGGGATTTATTGTAGATGAGTTATGTGGAATGACCTTTAAGATTTCTCCACGTTCTTTCTATCAGATCAATCATGACCAGTGTGAAGCATTATATAGTAAGGCTTTATCTCTTATTACAGTCAAGGATCCTAAAATAATGGATACATATTGTGGTATTGGGACAATTGGCCTTATTGCAAGCAAGAATGCGAAACAGGTCATTGGGGTAGAACTCAATAAGGATGCAGTGAAGGATGCAAAACTGAATAAGACTTTTAATAAGGTAGAGAATATTAAGTTTATTCAGGGTGATGCGACTGAATTCATGGTTGAAGCCGTAAAACAGAAAGTAGATGTAGATGTCATTATTATGGATCCACCTAGAAGTGGTTCTACTGAAACATTTATTAAGGCAGCTGTTTCTTTGAAGCCACAGGAAATAGTTTATGTTTCTTGTGATCCTCATACACAGGTAAGAGATTTAAAGTTATTTAGAAAGCTAGGATATGATTTTAAGGATGTTTATCCTTATGATATGTTTCCATTTACTCAACATATTGAATCGATTGTGTTGTTGAAAAAGAAATAAATGATATAAAGTGATGAAGGAATTCTAAGTTTTAACTTAGAGTTCCTTTTTTACGATTCTAAAATGATATTATTGTTTCATAACAGAAATTGCCTATGCATGTTAAGGAATTTTTAATTATTATTGTTTTAATATATTATAAATCTATTAGTATATTAACAAAGTATTCATTTAAATTTAGTGATAATAGTCAAAAAGTTTAGATATAATAGACACGTCTTTACTCATATGATATAATCTTACAGGTTTTATTAGGAGGGAAAGACGATGAGAAAAAGAATTATTAGTACTTTATTATGCGCAGCAACATGTGTAAGCGTACTTGCTGGATGTGGTGCATCAAAAGGGGAAAAAGAAAAAACTATTACAGTCGCAGCCAATGGTTCTTTCTACCCAGTTATCTATACAGATGATAATGGGAAATTAACTGGTTTTGAACATGATATTATGGAAGAAATCGGTAATAGAGCAGGCTACAAGATTGATTTTAAAGTTGTTGGTGATTATTCAGCAATGATGGCTGGCGTTGATTCTGGGAAGTATGATACAATCGCTGGTCAGGTTTCTGTAACAGATGAAAGAAAGAAGAAATATACATTCAGTGAAGTATATGGATACAATGCGATTAAGTTAGCTGTTCGTGGTGATGATACTGCAAAAACAATCGAAGATATGCAGGGAAGAAAAATCTGTATTGAATTTGGAACAGTTCTTGAAGATTCACTTAAAAAGATCAATAAAACATTCCCAAAAGACAAGCAGATGGAACTTGTTACAACAGAAGGTAATATTTATGATGAATTAAAAGTTGGACATTATGATGCATTCCCAATCACAGTATTATCTTTTGATCAGATTAACAAAAAAGGTGAATACAACTTTAAATTAATTGGGGATCCTATTCTTGTAGATAAGAATGCATTCCCATTCAAGAAAGACGCTGATCCAGCTATGATTAAGGCTGTAAATAAAGCAATCAAAGAAATGCAGAAAGATGGAACTATGTCTAAACTATCTATGAAATATTTCAAGAGAGATATATCAAAAGAACAGATTACAGAATAACAGATGATAGAAGAGTCAGTCACAGCGACTGACTTTTTCTTGGTAAAGGAGACTTAGTAGATGAATTTTGATTTTGATTTTTTTGTTTCCATATTTCCAAAACTTATTTTGAAAATACCAAATACATTATGGCTTGGATGTATTGCATTTTCTATAGCACTTGTCTTAGGATTGTTTTTAGAGATTTGTCATAGCTGTAGATTCAGGATATTAAGGTGGATGGCTGGATTATATATCTCTTACTTCCGTTCAACACCTTATGTTATGCAATTATTTATTTTCTATTTTGGATTGCCACAGATTATTCCAATTATGAGAAATATAGTGGGTGAAACAGCTCTTATTATAACAATTGCGATGAACTCAGCTGCTTTTATTGCAGAGATTATAAGAGGAGGATTACTTGCAGTAGATAAGGGACAGAAAGAAGCTGCTTTATCGATTGGACTCAGTTCATTTCGTACATATACAGAAGTCATCCTTCCACAGGCATTTGTAGCAGCATTTCCTGCTCTTGGGAATTCATTTATCTCTATGGTAAAGAATACAGCTATTGGTTTTACTATTGGAGTCATAGACCTTTTAGCTCAGGCGAAAATCTTAGCCGCATCTTCTTTGAATTTTTTTGAAGCCTATATTGCAGTAGGAATTATATATTGGATAGTACTTGTTGTAATCGAAAGATTGCTTCGTTACATAGAAACAAGAATCAGTAGATATTTATAGGAGTAAGGGTATGAAAAATAATGATATAAACAGAATGACAAAAGCATTAGGACTAAGAAGAGACATTGTAGGTGTCCGTTTTTTGTATTTTAAACATGAATATGATAATCTAGAGCTTGAAGAATACGGGCGAAAAACAAGCTATTGTATGATGGTCAAACATGCTATGGATGGTAATCATTTTAAAGCCAAATTAAAACATTTTGCATGCCGATGTGCGATTGAAGCATTGGGATTGGATGATGAAATGGAATGTGTAGAATCTGGACAGAGATATTATAGTTTGAATTTATATGAAAGTCGTGCAGTGGCTAAAGATGTAACGAAAGATATTTCTAGAATTAAACAGAAGATACAGGGAATTGAGATTGGACCACTCAATCAGTTAGAGGATGCAGATGTTGTTATGTTTATGGTGAATGCTTATCAGCTAATGCGTGTTGTACAGGGATATACTTATAAATGGGGTATTCCAAAAAATCTACATATGGCGGGTAATCAGGGTGTATGTGCAGATTTAACAGCAGGGCCTTTTGAAGATAATGATATGAACTTCTCGATATTATGTGCAGGAACTAGAAAGATGTGTGCATGGGGTGATGATGAACTTGGTGTAGGTCTTCCTATTCAACAGTTTGCTCCTTTGACAGAAGGTGTTATTCAGACAATGAACTATATAGATTATCCAAATCACAAGGATGCGATTAGTAAGCGACTTGATGATCCAATGGAACTTGGTGTTGCGGTAGATAAGAAACTACATTATGGAAAACTTGGTGCACCTTATGTTAGACCAAGTGAGTATAAAATGCTTCTTGGTGGAGAAGTAGAATGATTAAAATAACAAATTTACATAAAAGCTTTGGAAATCTGCATGTTTTAAAAGGAATTGATTTTCAAGCAGAAACCGGTGAAGTGATTGTTGTTATTGGATCATCCGGTATGGGAAAGTCTACATTTTTAAGATGCCTGAATTATATTGAAAGACCTGAAAAAGGAATTATTGAGATTGATAATGTCAAAGTGAATGCAGAAAAATGTACAGAAAAAGAAATTAGACAATTAAGACTTAAGACATCCATGGTATTTCAAAACTATAATCTTTTTAAAAATAAAACAGTACTAGAAAATGTAATGCTACCTATGACATCTGTTCAAAAACTTGAAAAAGATGAAGCAAAGAAGAAAGCATTACAATATCTAGAACAGGTTGGATTGATGGATAAAATTAATGAGTATCCTTCACGATTATCTGGTGGACAACAGCAAAGAGTTGGGATTGCGAGAGCTCTTGCAGTCAATCCAAAACTAATTTTATTAGACGAACCTACTTCATCATTAGATCCAAAATTAGTTCATGGTATTCTTAATATTTTAAGAAATCTTGCGAATGAACATAAACGTACAATGATTATCGTAACTCATGAAATGGGGTTTGCGAGAGATATTGCGGATAGAATTGTATTTATGGATGATGGAAGAATTATAGAAGAAGGAACTCCAGAATCTTTATTTTCAAATCCACAGCATGAAAGAACCAAGAAGTTCTTAGAGAGAATACAAGATATGTAGATATTCAATATTTTATTCATTTGGAGAGAAGAATCACAAAATTTATAAAACAAGTGTGGTGAAGAATCACATGAATAGTTTAGTTTAATCTTTATACATGAGCGAAAAGATCATCAATCAGTAAATTTGAATACCCACAAACCACAGGTTAGTGAAAATTAAATTTCATAAACACCGATTATACGGCGTTCATGAAGCTGAACCTGACACATGGATTTTCCATCTGTTCTATAATTAGTTTAGAAATCAGATGGAGGTATAATCATATGTCAAACAAAGTATTAAAGCCTAAGAAAGCTTCTCTTTATGAGTTCACTCGGAACTATTCCAATAATATTGGTAACTGCATTGAATTCTTCAAATCCATGAAATGGCCCGAAGGCAATTCAAGTGACCGTTGCGGATGTCATAAGTATTACCTAGTCAAGCGTGTAGGAAAGACCAAGACTGCACTTCTTCTAGAAAGCAAGTGTAGAATTCTTATGTCATTAAGTAATTCTGAGAAGTTGCTCAATAGCCATTTTATGAGGCAGATGTCTTTAATATTGGCGCAAAATCCAAGAATAAAGCAGGTCGTGCAAGTGAGCAGCAGCTTGTTTTAGGTATTCTATCTACAGATAAAGAGAATAACTATCCCAGGTTTATTAAGTTAAGACTCGTCAATGATTATACTGGTCTGTAACTTAAGAAAAATATAGAAAAGTGCTGTGTATTATCACATGATGCATTACTTAATACTGATGGTGAGAAAGGCTATAATACACTAAATGAAGAAATACAGGTAAAGAATGAGGTGATTGCTATAATGAATGAATATTTTCTGATAAAACAACGTAATATGGAGGAAGAACTAGCTTGTGTTGATGAGACAGCTCCTATATGGAAGTATTATCATCAGGAAGAAGATGCGATAATGAACATTTGTATGAAAAATTTCATTACATGCTTTCTACAGGGGAATTCGTTGGTGATAGAAACCCCTGTCAGTACTTGGAAGATAATCACTAACGGACGGAAGAAATCCATGTTTCTTTATCATCGCAATGAAATGGAAACAGATGTGATTGACAATCCTAACGCTTTGATTCCGAATTATCATTCGCAGTCATGCAGACGGAACACTATTGTTGAATACCTTGAGTATATAATTGCGCATGATTTTTACAGGGAGAAAAATCCTGTAAAATATTCGACTAAATATAAACCTAATCCTCAAAAAGGAACTAAACGACATAAGAAAGAGATGAAGAAGGCAAAAGGTCGTAAAAAAAGACATGAAACAAAACGTGTGATGGACTTGATTGAACAATTAGAGCAAGAAAATATCGAAAGTAGCCTTCCGTCAGCAGATTCGTAGAAGTAAACGAATCATATTGAGTGTATTGTTGATTGTGTCAATTACTCACTGTTGAAATAAGGGTTAGAGAATCGGGGAGGAAGCCTAATGAAGAAGATTGAAGGTTCACCTAAGAACCTAAAACAATTATTACAAAATACAAAATATTCAATTCACTATTATCAGCGTGAGTATATGTGGCAACGCAAGCACATAGAAGAATTAATTGATGACCTTACATCAGAATTCTTGGAATATTATAAAACAGGTGACCCAAGACAAGCTGTAGCTGATTATGGGGCATATTTTATGGGTTCTATTGTTCTGGCTGGAAGAGAAAATGCTATTATCGATGGTCAGCAAAGATTCTCTTCTTTGACATTGCTACTGATGTATCTTAATAACAGATTAAAGAATATCGGTCAGAGTTATAACATGATTGAGACAATGATTTTCTCAGAATCCTTTGGGACAAAGTCTTTCAACATCAACGTTGATGATCGTCAGGATTGTATGAATGCAATTTTCAACGATACTGATTTTGATACTACAGGTGCAGGAGAATCAGTAAAAAATCTTTATGGTCGTTATCAAGATATTCAGGATGTTTTCCCTGCTGATATTACAGATGATATGTTGTTGCATTTCTGTGATTGGGTTGCAGAAAAAGTATTCTTTATTGAAATTGTAGCAACAACTGAGCAAGATGCTCATAAAATATTTGTTACAATGAACGACCGTGGTTTAAGCCTGACATCTACAGAAATGTTAAAGGGCTATATACTCTCTGAAATCAAATCCGATTCATCACGTGAAAAAATGAATGGTATTTGGAAGGATAAAGTTCTTTCATTAAAGAAGGATGATGACAAAGGCGACGAAACATTTATTAAAGCTTGGCTTAGAGCTCACTATGCAGAAACAATTCGTGAGACAAAAGCTGGTGCAGTAAATAAGGATTTTGATATTATAGGTGGTTCCTTCCATAAATGGGTACGAGATGAACGCGATAAGTTAGGACTTAACGGTTCTGACGACTTTGAGCTGTTCATAAAGAAGTTTGCAAAATTTGCAGAGGTTTATGAGCGTATTCGTCAGGCAGAGACAACCTTTGCTGAAGAAACAAAGTATGTATATTACAACGCTCAGGTTAACTTCACATTACAGCCACAGCTTTTACTGGCTCCTGTATGCTATGAGGATTCATGGCCAGTAATCATCGAAAAGATTAATCTGGTAGCTAGATTCATTGATGTGTTAATTGTATCCAGAGTGACTAATTATCGTTCTGTTGATTACAGTACAATCAAAAACTTTGTTTTCAATGTAACCAAAGATATCCGTATGACAGATATTCCTACACTGAAACAGAAATTAGAACAACAGTACATCAATCTGGCATATGACCCTGCAGCAGCGTTAAGCGATTTGAGACTGAACAGCTTTACTAAGAAATACATCAAGAATATCCTTGCACGAATCACTGGATATATCGAGGAACAGACTGGTGTTGCATCAAACTACTGTAATTACATGAACACTCAAACAAAGAATCCGTTTGAGATTGAGCATATTATTACAGACCATTATGAATGGTTTACTGCAGAGTATTCTGATCAAGATGATTTTAGACGCTGGAGAAACAGCATCGGTGCGTTGCTGCTTCTTCATAAGAGTATCAACGCAAGCTTAAACGATGCAAGGTATGATTATAAACTAAAGAAATATTGCTCTAATGAAGGCAATATCTACACGGAATCACTTGGTAAATTAGCGTACCAGAATAACCCTAAATTCAAGAAATTTATTGCTGATAAGTCTCTTGGATTTAAAGCTTATGCATCATTTGGTAAGAATGAGATTACTGAGAGAATTGCTCTTCTCGTTGATTTGATAAAACTTGTTTGGAATGATGACATGTTTATATAATTTGGAGAAAGGAGAAAGTTTTCATGGTGTTTAATGCTTTTATAAAATGCTAAGTTTGTGGATGTATTACTAGAGTGCGTTTACAAGTTGGCTAGCAAAAGGAACATCCGATAGAAGTAACGTGCGGAAAATGTGGAACCTCCTTGCCAGGTGTTAAACCGCAAACTCTACCCATAATAAAAAATAATAAAACCGCAAATTAAATTAATAAACAGGTGGAAAATGTGCCTTTTGTGACGGCATAATCTTCCACCTGTTTTTATGATCTGATTGTAGTATGATAATCATGTAAAATATTTAGAAAGGAAAAAGAAAAGAAACAGCCCGCTAAAGTATCCTACCCCTCTAACACTGTTCCTTTTCAATCGTCAGTTGATACTGATGATACAAGAAACATGATACAAGATTTTTCACTAAACATCAAGTCAGCCTTTAATTCTTTTGATTTTAAATTCTTTGATGAACCTGATTTTGATACTGTTGAAAGAATTGAAACTTATTGTCTCAATAATATCAATGTGTTTCTACATTGGATTCTTGGAAAGGTTCAAACACTTTTTTGTTATCATCATTATTGTCCTCTAAGAACTCATCATACGATAAGCATCTAGCAGTAATATTATTTGAATCACCCTGATGCTTGCTGTTATTACATTTCTTTTTTGCGGGACATATAACTAATCCTCCTTTGCCATCTGAAATAAGGCATCGTTTCTTTCTGGTTCCTTCAAGATAGACATTTGTTTCTCTCTTAAATGCATCAATTGCAATAGCAGCATTGTTTTTTTGGAACTGCGACAAATCCTACTAGGATTTGTCTTCCTCCATAATGCCAAGTTTCTAAATTACGAGTATCTACAAGAATCTCAGATTTTCCAAGACCATTTTTAATACAATCATTCTTCCAGTTTACTAAATCATAAACAAGCACTGATACCAATTCTTCATCAGCTTTAGCTGGAATATTGTTATAAGTTCTCTTGTTAGCATAAGTTTCCATTCTGATTTCCTTCTTAGATTGACTAGGAGGAAACCTAGAATGAGTGTTTTCTGAATTAAGTTGGCCTTTGCCATAAAGAGTTTCCTCCTATTGGTTTGGCAAACTTGTCCTATTCAGCTGGTTTTGATATTTAGTTGTTCATCAGAGTCAGATAGGACGTTCTTGATCAGGGGACGCATTGTCTGATGGTGGGGTTTAATCCTTGATTGCATGATACAGCAAACGTTAAAAATGCCCTTTGAAGAAAGATCACCAAAAATATTTTTCTAAATTGATAGCACTATGCAAATACATACAAATTTATACCAATGATAGAAATTTGATACAAAATAATATATAATAAAAATTACTGATGAATAAACATATCTGTAATTATACAGCAAGACTTTTAAGAAGTATTACAGGTTTGGATAACAGAACAACAAGTAATATGAAGAAGGGGAAAACCTCACTAAGTCAAATGTGATATCTGCGTGTTTTGGTATACATATTCCATTTAGAGTTAGTAACCATATGCTTAGTCTTGCTGATTTGACGTTGAATATGACTTCCAAAAGTCAAATGGGCGATGACAATGAAACGTATGATATGCTTCTTCATTTAAGATGGACGACTGATTATGATGATATTTATGAAGAATTGAAAGTTTAATCAAAAGATTTATCTAATTCACCAGCCACCAGTAAAAAAGTAGAAAATCAACGATGAACAGGAGGTATCGTGAAAATGCAATTTGAATGGATAAATTTTTATTCGGAGTTTGCTACAAAGCTTCTGGAATTCAAAAATAACCGTGCAGAATTAATTGCTGACATACAAAGTGCTTATAATGCAATTAATATGAAATTGCCAAAGTTAGAACGTGAAGATTCAATAATAGACATAGACCCTTTTACTGTATTTGGGCTTTTCAATAAGGGCATAACTAATGCTAATAGAATCGCCATCTTAGAAAGCTTTGCAACTGTTTTTAATATCAAATCAAAGGTTCCAGATAATTTTGATGGAATTCCGGTACTTAACAATTTGAAGGCAACTTACTATGGATTTAAAGATGATAGGCAGGCTGCTGATATTGATAACTTGTGGGGGCTTTATGAATCAGCAATTAATCTTGCGGAAAAAGATGATGTGGCAAACCGTGAGATATTTACTAAATGGTATGATACAGTTCATGATCAGTTAGGCATTCGTTGGAATATAACGATGGGATTGTACTGGATTAGGCCTTATGAGTTCATTAATTTGGACTCAAGAAATAGGTGGTTTATTGTAGATCAAGATAATATGCCGGTTGACTTTGTAAATTCAGTGAAGAAGAAACTAAATAAGGTACCCTATGCAGCAGAATATTTAGCAATAAAAGATGCGTGTCTGCATGCATTAAAAGATGGTAATTATGAATACAAAAATTATCCGGAACTGTCATATAGAGCATGGATTGTATCGGAACAAGTTAATCAAGAAAAAGCTGTGATAAAAGGGAAAAAATCCTCAAAGGCGGCATTCTTGCGTTGGTTTGCGCCATTGATTCAAGCATTGCGTGATCTGGGTGGCTCTGGAACTCCTGCTGAAGCACGAGCAAAAATTATTGAGAATGAGCAATTATCAGAAGATGAAATCAACGAAACAAGAGGGAAGAACAACGTCAATAAATTTGAGAACGAAGTTGCATTTGCACGAAATTATCTTGTGAATGCAGGCTATATTGACAAAAGTGTTTATGGAATATGGACATTAACTGAGGCTGGAAAATCTGTTGATATGACTAGTGAAATGGCTTCAGATATATTCAAGAATGTTCTCTCTTCGAGCCCAAGTAAACAGGGAAAAAATATTGACGCACTTGCAGATGAAGATGTTCATACTGTTAGATATTGGCTTTACGCTCCTGGGGAAGGTTCCTGCATGTGGGATGAGTTTTATACATCAGGAATAATGGCAATCGGTTGGGGAGAAATTGGAGATCTGAGTACATTTGATAGTAAAGATGCAATGAAAATCAAAATGAGAGAAGTAATTGATGAAAGTCTTTCTTATAAAAATGCAGCTCATGCAACATGGCAATTCGCAAATGAAATGAAAATTGGTGACATCGTTTTTGTTAAGAAAGGAATGCATCAAATCATTGGACGTGGTGTCGTTATGTCCGATTATGAATATGATAATACTAGAGACGATGAATATAAAAATATACGTCAAGTAGACTGGACTCATAATGGAGAATGGCCACATCCAGGTCAGGCTGTAATGAAAACTTTAACAGATATTACTTCATACACTGATTATGTAGAAAAGCTCAATTCTTTATTTGAAGATGAAACAGAAGAGGATGCTGAAGATGTGGAGAAAACATATCCACCATACACAAAGGAAGATTTCCTGTCTGAAGTCTTTATGCCTGAAGAGGAATATGACAAGCTTTCTGGAATCCTTCGTATCAAGAAAAACATTATCCTTCAGGGTGCTCCTGGTGTGGGCAAGACTTTTGTTGCCAAGAGAATCGCATTTTCTATGATGAGAGTAAAAGATGTAGAAAGAGTTATGATGGTTCAGTTCCATCAAAGCTATTCGTATGAAGACTTCATCATGGGATTTAGACCTTCGACGGATGGATTCGAACTGAAGCGAGGTGCTTTCTATAACTTTTGTAAGAAGGCTGAAATTGATGGAGATAATGATTACTTCTTTATCATTGATGAAATCAACAGAGGTAACTTAAGTAAAATATTCGGTGAGCTGTTTATGCTTATTGAAAATGACAAAAGAGGCGTTTCGTTACAGCTTCTATATTCTGATGAGAAGTTCTCTGTACCTAAGAATATATATATCATTGGAATGATGAATACAGCTGATCGCAGCTTGGCTATGTTGGATTATGCGCTCAGAAGAAGATTTGCTTTCTTTGAAATCAAGCCGGGCTTTACAACGGATGGATTCAGAGAATATAGAATGAGCTTAGAAAATGAGAAATTTGATAAACTGATAGCCTGTGTGGAGAGTTTGAATAATGTGATATCTAATGATGAATCATTAGGCGATGGCTTCTGTATAGGACATAGCTATTTCTGCAATCTTTTACCAGACACGATTAATGACCAAATATTGTCTGGCATTGTTGAGTATGAGCTGATTCCGCTTTTGAAGGAATATTGGTTTGATGAACCTACAAAGGTGAAAGATTGGAGCAGTAATTTAAGGAGTGCAATTAAGTGATACCGGTTCAAAACATCTATTATATGCTGTCGTATGCTTTCAAAGTTCTAAATGAACAGGGATACAAAAAAATAGCTACTGAAGAATTTAATAATACTGCAGAGCTGATGGCAGCAATATTGGCAAAAGGTATCGCTGTCCAGCTAAAACGTGGACTCGGAAAAGAGTACATTGCTCAAACTGAAGATTTGTCATCGCTTCGAGGCAAAATTGATATTGCGGAGTCGATAAAGACACAAAGTATGCTTAGAAAAAAGCTGATTTGTACATATGATGATTTTTCTGTTAATAGCACAATGAATCGGATTATCAAATCAACAGTGGAACTTCTTCTAAAAGCAGATATTGCAAAAAGTAGAAAAAAGGAACTCCGCAAGCTAATGGTATTTTTTGCAGATGTAACACCGATTGACTTGTACTCTGTGAACTGGAATTTGCAATATAACAGGAACAATCAATCCTATCAGATGCTGATTTCTATATGTTATTTGGTAGTGAAAGGTTTGCTCCAAACAAACACGGATGGAACTACAAAGCTGATGGATTTTCTTGATGAGCAGAGAATGTGTCATTTGTACGAGAAGTTTATTCTCGAATATTATAAAAAGCATTATCCGAAATTAACCGTCAGTGCTTCACAGATACCGTGGTCTTTAGATGATGGCATTGGAGATATGCTTCCAGTAATGCAGAGCGATATTCACCTTCAAAAAGAAAATACAGTATTGATTATTGATGCCAAGTATTATACTAATACAACACAGGTTCACTTTGATAAACATACTTTACATTCAAGTAATCTGTATCAGATATTTACTTATGTAAAAAATCGTGAATATCAATTTGGAGATGAGGATAACAAGGTTTCCGGAATGCTCCTGTATGCAAGAGCGGATGCTTTGATTCAACCAGATAATGTATATCAAATGCATGGTAATCAGATTAGCGTTAAAACGTTAGATTTGAATAAATCATTTGATGAGATTGCTAAGCAGTTAGATGAAATTGCTGCAGTGCATTTTGATGGTATTGAGAAAACAATATAGAGAAAACAATGACAAACAAAGAAAAAATCAAGAAAATTCAGGCTGTCATTGATCATCCAGGAAGAGAAAGAACTTATTATAGTTTGCTTGAAGATCTGGGTGACCTTAAGGGTAACTATGCGGATTACATGACAACAGAACCAATCAATTGTAATAAGGAATTACTGCGTGTGACAAATGCAGATTATGAATTATGTACTGCATTGCTTACTGCGATTCTAAGAGAAGATCATTTTAGTAATGGCTCCTTCGAGCACAGACAACGCGCCGGTCAGGTTGATGAAATCCTTAAAAGAATGGTAGCAGAATTGAATAAAGCGTAATGGCAGTATCGGTCGCTATGATCGGTACTGCCATTTTCGTGTGTGCCAGGCATGGCACTAATTCAGTCGGAGATAGTCTGACCACAGGTATTTACCGCCAAGTGTAGTGAACCACAAGCCGATACCATAAAGCTAGGAGTAAAGGAAGTGGTATAGCGATTCCTTTGAGCGTACGAACAGAAACTTGATATAAGGCTAAATGGTGGATGAGGTTGCGCGACAAATCGAAGTCCAAAAGGTAAACGTAAAACAAAGAGAGTAAATCAAGACGTTGTGAAGGAAACAGGATTAGTGAATTAGCCCGGTAGGTCTCACAGGCAATGAAGTCCAATATCTTTAAAATCAGTGATGGTAAGTTGTGCGATTGCAAAGGATAAAATAAAAATGTAGGTAAAAGACAAAATAAGGATGTTGGAAAACCTACATAATTATTTTGCAATCTTTTCATTTAATTTGAATAATTATGTGCCCTTTAACACTTAATAAAGTGACGCTAAACAGCATAAGAAGCAAATCAAAAAAGAGACTTATCAAATTTGCGATAAGTCTCTTTTTGTTTCTTTCTTCAAGACTAAAAATTACTTAGAACTATATACCTTTTTTAGGAAAAATTACAGAATTATTTTCATATTTTGGTTCAAAAGTTGCCTGGATAGAAAGCTTCATAAATAGTTTTCTGTCTACATCGCTGACCATAACCGATGTATGAGCTTGACATCCTTTTAGATTAGGTAGCTGTTCTAATGCTTTCTGAGCATTTGAATCAGAAGCTGCGCTGACAGACAATGCGATCAGCACTTCGTCCATATGTAAACGTGGGTTTTTGCTTCCAAGATACTGTGTTTTTAAAGTTTGGATTGGTTCGATCGCAGCAGGTGAGATAACTGGCTGATTGTGTGGAATACCGGCAAGCTCTTTGAGTGCATTTAAAAGAAGTGCTGCGCAAGGACCAAGGAGGTCTGTAGTCTTACCTGTGATCATGCGACCGTCTGCGAGCTCTAATGCAGCAGCAGGCGCTTCTGTTTCTTCTGCACGAGAAAGAGCAGCGTCAACAACCGGACGATCGTGGACCGTAACACCAGCCTGGTTCATAAGCATCTCGATTTTATATACTTCTTCCTCAGAGCATTCGCCAGCAAGAGCGCGTCTTCTTGCATCGTAGTAGCGACGGATAATCTCCTGGCAAGAAGCATCCTTACATGCAGCATCATCACAGATACAATTTCCAGCCATGTTAACTCCCATGTCTGTAGGAGATTTATAAGGGCTCTCTCCATAAATGCGCTGGAACATTGCATTGAGAACTGGGAAGATTTCTACATCACGGTTATAGTTAACTGTAGTCTTTCCGTAAGCTTCTAGGTGGAAAGGATCAATCATATTTACATCATTCAGGTCTGCAGTTGCAGCTTCGTATGCAAGGTTGACAGGGTGTTTTACTGGGATATTCCAAATAGGGAATGTTTCGAATTTAGCATAACCGGCGCAGACGCCTCTTTTATGTTCATGGTAGAGCTGAGAAAGACAGACTGCCATTTTACCGCTTCCAGGCCCCGGTGCTGTTACAACAATGAGTGGACGAGACGTTTCAATAAACTCATTCTTTCCATAACCTTCATCACTGACAATATGTGGAATATTAGAAGGGTATCCTTCAATCGGATAATGAAGATATACCTTAATGCCAAGCTTCTCTAATTTGTTTTTAAATAAGGAAGCGCTCTGCTGTCCGCTGTACTTTGTAATAACGACACTTCCTACAAACAGACCATGTTCTTCAAAAATTGACATCAAACGAAGGACATCTACATCATAAGTGATGCCAAGATCTCCACGTACTTTATTCTTTTCGATATCTTCTGCGCTAATAACAATCACGATCTCAGCCTGGTCGCTAAGCTGCATTAACATACGCATCTTAGAATCTGGTTGGAATCCTGGGAGTACACGAGATGCGTGGAAATCATCAAATAATTTTCCACCAAACTCTAGGTAGAGCTTGTTGTCAAACTGAGCGATACGTTCGCGAATATGAGCAGACTGCATCTGTAAATATTTTTCATTATCAAATCCTATGTTCATCATTCTATCCTCTTTCCTATAATCTTATTTTTAAACAGTTCATTCTATATTAAACCAACATTTAAAACTACCGTCTAACAATATACTACGGAATATGGGAAGTTTACAATCTTTTTATAATCTTTTTTAGTCTCTTTTTTAGCCTTCCTTTTTTATGTTGTTTCTAATACAGATTGAATTGAATATTAACAGATGATATAATTTAATTAATAATTTTTATGGCATTGTAACAAAAATTATTCTCCAACCTTGAACTTGATTAAATGCAGGGATAATCCATTACGAATCTTAATGGGTTCAGCTAAGAAGGTGACCGAGAGTCCGCTATCTTGTGCGTAATCATCGATATCATAGATATGGAGTCAAGGAGAAAGGAGAAAAGTTCATGATAAGAATGAAGTCGGTGTCATCAAAGACGCACACTCAACAACAGCTTAATGATTACGCAAACCAGCACAATCCTAATAACAAAGCTTATAAGGCCAGAGTGTCAAATGATCAGAAGACAAAGAAAGCATCACGAAAGAAACAAGCAAAACGTCAGGCTAAGCGAAATGCACGCTTAGAACATGATATTGGTGATGTATACTCACTTGAATGGTTTTGTTACAGCAATCCGTATGATTTTGACTAATCATTAAACATGAGCGAAAAGATCATCAATCAGTAAAATGGTTGGTGATTTTTTATTAGAAAACTCATTCTTATATTCTTGTATTTATCATTATGATATAATTAAGTTGTCAAAGAAAGCGAGGATATCATATGAATAATAAAGGTGTTGGTGTTACTTTCTGTCTAATATCCGCAATTCTTATTTCTACAAAATACATATCTGCCGCAATTTTCATGAGTAACGTTACTTCATGGGATGCTTCATTATTTCATTCAGGATTAGAATATGTAGGACCATTTCTATCAAGGGCATCTATTGTAGCATTGATTATTGGTATTTTGTTTTTAGGATATGGATTGTATACTGATTCAAAGCAATAATAAAAGACGAGCACCTATTGTATCTAATAGGTGTTTTCGTTTTTCCTATTTTTTAATGATATT
>UQGS01000028.1 GCA_900540685.1 uncultured Catenibacterium sp.
AGCGCACCCCTGATAAGGGTGAGGTCGATGGTTCAAATCCATTCAGGCCCACCATTTCTAAAACTGTTAAACATGGGCCTGTAGCTCAGTTGGTTAGAGCGCACCCCTGATAAGGGTGAGGTCGATGGTTCAAATCCATTCAGGCCCACCATGTTTATTTAAAATTTCTTTGGGGCCTTAGCTCAGCTGGGAGAGCGCCTGCTTTGCACGCAGGAGGTCAGGAGTTCGATCCTCCTAGGCTCCACCATTTGAACACTACAGACACTTATGTGTCTGTTTTTTTATACCTACTATTAAAGGACAGCCGAGGCTGTCCTTTTGTGTTAGAATACGTATTCTTTTAATCTTTGCATAGCTTCCTGTAATAATGCATGTGGTAATGCAATGTTGAGTCTTATACCCCATGGATCATGGAACTGAACACCACTTTGCCAGTCTACACCTACATCCCATCCTTTTTGAATCAGTTCATCAATCGTCAGATGATTCTTTAGACAGTAGTCTTCACAATGTAGGAACACCATATAAGTACCTTGCGTCTTTGATATTTCAATACCTTCTACATTATTTGTAATAAAGTCGTAGGTATATTTCACATTCTGTTCAAGTACTTGATTTAATTCATCCACCCATTCAAGTGATTCTTCACGATAAGCACCTATTAAAGCATGCATGGATAAAACATTCATATTGTTGTAATGTGTCGAAGTGGATACTTTATTGAGTTGCTCTCTTAAATAGTCATCACAAATAATATGATAGCTGCCAATAAGTCCTGCTAAATTAAATGTCTTACTTGGTGCATAAATAGAGATTGTGCGTCTTTTAGCATCTTCACTTACACTATAAGTAGGAATATGCTTATATCCAGTAAATACAATATCTGACCAGATTTCATCTGATACGACAATGACATTATTTTGTTCAAAGATATCCATTGCCTGTTCAAGTTCTTCTTTTTCCCATACACGTCCACATGGGTTGTGAGGAGAACAGAGAACCGCTAAGCGAATATTATTGTCTTTGATACGCTTGTCCATGTCCTGATAATCCATGCGCCATATACCTTCTTCATCCTTTACAAGAGGACTTAATTCAGCCACTCGACCTGTATCATTTAATACAGTTGTAAAACCTACATAAGTAGGGCTATGAAAGAGGATCTTGTCTCCTGGCTTTGTAAAGGCATGGATGGCACTTGCAAGGCATCCTAAAACACCATTTTCATAACCAATATACTCTTTCTTTAAATCATGAATGTTATTTCTTGTCTTCTGCCAATACATGATGGCTTCATAATAATCATCAGAAGGATAAAAATAACCAAATAACGGATGTGCGATACGTTTATTGAGAGCATCCATTACACTTGGTGCTGTCGCAAAATTCATATCAGCGACCCACATTGGAATAACACTAAAACCTTCTTTAGGGAAAGTAGGTTTCTTGACATGCCCTTGAGTAGAGCCGACAGCATCTATCGCCATGGCATCTTTTCCTTTTCTGTCAATGATTGTTGTAAAATCGTACTTCATATTTTCTCCTTATTATTATAATAGGATGACTTGAAATGTTACTTAATAGACTGCATTCAAAATAGTATCGAGTGAATAATGTCCTTCTTTATAATCTACTATGATTGCTGTCGCATTATCTGGAAATCTTAAGCGTGCATCATGAGGTACAAGTGTTTTCACTAATCCATAAAGCGAACAGCCATGTCCGACTACAAGTATTGTGTCATCTTCCTGGCTATTTGCTAGAATATCATTGATTGCCTCTACTTGTCTTGTAATGACACTATGAAGATCTTCTCCAGCATAAGGTCGATAATCCATTTCTAGTGTATCCACCCAATCAGCTGTTTCTACATGTAGTTTTCTTACAAGCTGTGTATTGATTCCTTCTAAGATTCCAAAATTCACTTCTTTTAAGCGTTTGTCATAAATAGGTGCAATATTATGACCTTGAAGTATAATCTCTGATGTTTCTACCGCTCTACCAAGCGGTGATGTATAAGCCTTGTTTATACAATAATCCTTCAATTGTAGAGACATGTTTTCTACCTGTTTAACACCTAATTGTGATAAAGGCGAATCACACCACCCCTGTGTTAAATTGATTTCATTAAAGTGTGTTTTACCATGTCTTACAAATATAAACTTCATTGATTATTCTCCTTTAAATACAAAGTGTAGATGATGCTTATTCTTATCTAACAAGAATTCTTCATGTGTCTTAGCACCCCATGTATCATCTCCTGCAACGCCCATCTGCTTCTCATTAATACATAATACTGTCTGATATGCTTCAGGTAATTCATCATGATGACGTGCATTCTCTAATTCATAAGGTGTGTAATGTAAAGCTGACATTTCAAAATCATCGCCCTCTAATAATAATACCTTATTTTCACCACGAATCAACACTTCCTTAACATGTGTTCTATTGCCACATTCTTGTGGGTAGAGATAAGGTGTACAGTTGTCTGTGACATTATAATCATATCTTCCAAGCATTGCCCCTTTGTTTCTATCTATATAGTTTTCTTCTGGACCAAATCCATAATATGAGACATGCTCCATATCCTTATATAACTGAAATAATAAACCAAATGCAGGCATTTCAATATTGGATGCAAGAGGCTGATATGACATATCGACTTCTACTTTTCCATCACCATATACAGTATATGTAAGATAAAGTAGTTCATCTCCTAAACGAGGCAAATCATATGTATATTCAATCTTGCATGATGTTTCTTCTTGAACTACTCTCACAAATTGACATTTAGCATATAAACTTGCAGTGAGCCATTCCCCATAGCGATAGCCATATTTGTTTTCCACATCATTATTTGTAGAAGCTCTAAAGAAGTTTGGTTTTACAGGCACACGAATGTATTCTTCTTGATGATAACGATAAGACACTAAACCCTTCTGTTTTGAGAAAATGACATTGAAGTCCTTTCTTAGTACACCAACATTTAAATAATCTTCTACAACTTTAACTGGCAAAGAAGAGTTCTTTACTGTTTAAGGTTCATAATCATAAATATATTGATCATATGCATACACCTGATTATCTTTCTTTAGATAAATATTCAATGCATATTCTTTATTACCTTCAACCGTAAATGGATTTTTTATTGCAGCTGTGTTTTGTGGTGCACATTCAATAATAATATTCTGCGACTTAATGACATATCCATCACATAACAAATCAATCTGTAAAGTGTATTCATTCAAATCAGTAAATAAGTATCTATTATCTAATTTGATTTCCTGTTCATTGATTGTGAAATCTACATATTGATAACAATACTTCACTTCCTGCATCTTAGGTGTATTCTTACGATTCGCAAAGACTAATCCATTACCACAGAAATCATAATCACTTGGTCTTTCTTTAAAGTCTCCACCATAACAGAGCTTTCCATCATGATATAATGCCTGGTCAATATAATCCCAGATAAAGCCTCCCTGATATAGACGATATTTCTTTTCTAAGTCAATATACTTAAATAAAGCCCCATTACTATTCCCCATTGAGTGTGCATATTCACATAGAATAAATGGTTTGTCCTGATGTGTACTTAAATACTTTTCTATATCCTTTGTATAAGTATACATCTGACTTTCAATATCACTTGTATCATTATAAGAACGATCATGGAAGATACCTTCATAATGAATAACGCGTGATTGATCTTTGTTTCTTAAGAATTGAGACATTTCATAGAGATTCTTACCTCCGTGAGATTCATTCCCTAAAGACCATATAACAATAGAAGGATGATTCTTATCTCTTTCATACATTGAATTGGCGCGATCTAGAATAATATCTAACCATTCAGGTTTATTATCAGGAATGATATGTTCCTTATCGAAGTACTCACTCCATGTACCATGTGTTTCTAGATTCACTTCATCAATAACATAGAGTCCATATTTATCACATAGATCATAGACGAAAGATTGATTAGGATAGTGTGATGTACGTAATGCATTGATATTATGTGCCTTCATATTTAAGATATCCTGTTTTGTTTCTTCATAAGATACATGTCTACCTGTATAAGCAGAAAATTCATGTCTATTGACACCATGGAAGATGATTCTTTGACCATTGATACACATAATACCATTTATGATTTTAAATTCTCTCACACCAACCTGCTGGCTTATACATTCTACTAAACCTTCTTCATCCATCACTTCAATAATTAATGTATAAAGGTGTGGTTTTTCTGCAGACCATAAATGAGGATGATCTAATTCAAATTGAAGTGATGTACTATCTTCTTTTATTTCACTCGCAATAATTTCATCTTTATATTTTAAAGTATAAATAATCTTTGTAGGGTGAATAACGGTTGGATTCACTTCTACTACAGCATGATCATAAGTATCATTAATATGAGTTAGAATCTTTATATCTTCTAAATGAGTATGAGGCACCATTTCTAGTTCTACATCTCTAAATATTCCTGAAAAACGCCAGAAATCCTGGTCTTCTAGCCAGCTGCCGCTACTAAAGCGATACACATTCACTGCAATCTTATTGTTTCCTTCCTCTATCAAAGATGCAATATTAAAGCGTGATGGTGTAAAAGTATCTTCGCTATAGCCGACAAAAGTCCCATTAACCAATAAAGCCATTGCGGATTCTACACCTTTAAAAGTAATATAAACATCTGTATTATCTTTAATAATTGAAGAATCAAAATAAGTAATGTAGCTGCCGATTGGATTATGTTCAGGGATTTCTCCTGGTATGATCTGTTCAGTTGCAGACCAAGGATAGATCTGATTGACATACATAGGTGTTCCATAACCTTGTAACTGAATATGTCCAGGAACATTGATTTCATCCCAGTTATCACTGTTGTAATCCTTATTAGAAAAATCTTTAATTAATTGATTAAAACCATTAGAATAATGGAATTTCCATTTACCATTTAAAGAATAGATATAACTACTCTTATTTGTATGCATCTCTTCTAGAGATGCATAGCGATGTATTGTGGCATGTGCCTTTTCACAATTGATATTAAATACCTTTGGGTCTTTGACCCATTCATTGTTCATTTCCATATGTTTTATCCTCCAAATATCATTATAAAAATATGAGAATAAATAGAAATGGAACAGAGTATAATGTAGGGTAATATAGTATAATATTGTATTTTTTTACTTTCATTGAGATATAATAAGTAAGAGGTGATTTATATGGAAGACTTAGAAAAAATATTGAAACAACTCTATCTTGTCTCAGGATTGAATATGTCAATCTTTGATATCAATCAGAAACTACTGGCTTCTTATCCTCATAATAAATCTCAGTTTTGTCATGAGATAGAGAAGAATAAAGCCTCTGATCATTGTCTTATATGTGATATAAATGCGATGAATCATGTAAAAGAGACTGGAGAACTTTATATCTATCAATGTCATTTTGGACTCAGTGAAGCAATTATGCCTTTATATTCATATGGTGCTTTAACTGGTTATCTAATGATGGGACAGGCACTTATAGGAACATATAGAAACTATTCTGAAATTATTAATAAATCTAAACCTTATTTTGAAAATGAAGAAGAATTAAGACAGCTCGTCACAAATATTACTATATTAGATAAAGATCAAATATATGCTTTTGCACATGTATGTGATATCTGTGCAAAATATATTTCTCTCACTAATCGTATTCAGGCCAAAAATGATCATCTTGCCCAGGAAATAAAACAATACTTGATTGCGAATTATAATAAACCTATTACGATTGATCAGCTATGTGACTATTTCTTCTGCAGCAGAGGAACATTATTAAGTCATTTTAAATCTAAATACAATACGACTATCCACAAATTCTTATTAGATTATCGTTTAAAGAAAGCCACAGAATTATTAATTAATGAGAAGCATACCGTTAAAGAGATTGCTTATCAATGTGGCTTTGAAGACCCTAATTACTTCTGCAAAGTATTCAAAAAGGAGCATCACTGCTCCCCTTTAGAATTTAAAAACAAAGAGATGCCCAACTGAGCATCTTTTTTTATCTCCTACTCTGATTTCAAAATACAGTCTGTCAACTGATTAAGACTTTCAAAATCAACAAAGACAACTTTCTAAATGTATGTTTCAATCATTGCTTTTATTTCTTCAGTTTTTTTATCATTTCATCACTCAAGCAAGGAGAATGCAACCTGCAGTTATTCAAATATTAATTCATTTTATTTTCATAGTCTTGCAATTCATGAAAAATATTGTCTATGTAAACAGTATCATTTTTAATACGATAAAGAATAAAATAGTGATGAGATAAAAAATTCATTCTTCGGTATCCTAATTCTCTTAATTTTGGATTATCACAGAGTTTCAGGCTCCCGGCAACATTTGACAAACTGATTTTTGTTGCCTCAAAGTCATTCAATAAATTTCTTGCAGCCTGCTCACTTTTCTTTTCAAACAAAAGATATGCAATGAATCTATCAAAATCTTCCTCTGCATCCTTCATTAAAACAATCTTATAATCCATATTTTGACCTCAAATCAGAAATCACATGATCTGCATCCCTGAACGCTCCCTGTTCTCTGGACTTTTCTAATTTTGCAAGCATCTCTTTCTCAGTCATCGGTGCATATGGATTTAACCCAGTCTGTCTTTTTATTTCAAAAGGAAATCCATTTGTCGCAACAGCCTGTGTTAAGAATATTCTGATTGCTGTTGTTGTATCTGTACCCAAATCTTTAAATAAAGCATCTGATTTACTCTTTAACTCGTCGTCTACTCTAACCTGAATTGTACTAGCCATATTCGGCACCTCACTTCCATCTGTTGTCTTTATTATAATGCTATATCATATCTATATCAATACATTTGTATTGCTTTTATAAAGTTTACTCCATCCACTTACATAATAATGAGATTGCATTCCTATCAAGCGGATTTTCGTAATCCGCTTCACTACTTGCTTTTTTCATACAGAAAAAAAGTCCCTCAAAAACGAGGGACTCATGTATTACATATGTTTCTTTGCAAAGTTCCAAGTATCTCTGCACATATCATCTAGTGTCTTTTCAGCAACCCATCCTAACTGTTCTTTTGCACGAGTAGGATCTGCATAACATGTTGCGATATCACCAGCACGTCTTGGCTTGATTTCATATGGTATTTCAATACCATTCACTCTTTCAAATGCCTTAACGATTTCTAATACACTATATCCTTTACCTGTTCCTAGGTTACAGATATGTACACCTGGTGTTGCATATTTTTCAATCGCAAGTACATGACCCTTAGCTAGGTCTACTACATGGATGTAATCACGTACACCAGTTCCATCTGGTGTATCATAGTCATCACCAAATACGCCTAAGCAAGGAAGTTCTCTAGTTGCCACCTTCATGATATAAGGCATTAAGTTATTAGGAATTCCTTTTGGATCTTCTCCTAATAATCCTGATTCATGTGCTCCGATTGGGTTGAAGTAACGAAGTAATGTCACAGACATTTCTGGTACAGCATGCTGTACATCTGTTAGGATTCTTTCCATCATGGCCTTTGTAGAACCATATGGGTTTGTAGTCTGTCCTAATTCGCAGTCTTCAGTTAAAGGTACAACCTTTGGATCACCATATACTGTTGCACTTGAAGAGAATACGATAGAAGGTACATGATACTTCTTCATAAGCTTAGCAACAATAAGAGTTGTCATTAAGTTATTTGTATAGTATTCAATTGGCTTAACGACTGATTCACCTACTGCCTTGAAGGCTGCACAGTGAATGACTGCATCTAATTTATTTTCCTTGAATACTGCTTCTGTCTTATCTTCATCTAAAACGTTGAATTCATAGAACTTTACTTTCTTCCCTGTAATTTCATGAATTGCATCTAAGGCTTCTGGTTTTGAATTTGAGAAGTCATCGATGACTACAACATCATGTCCGCTCTGTAGTAATTCTACACAGACATGACTACCAATATAACCTGCACCACCTGTGACTAATACGTTCATGTTTATTCCTCCACAACTTTACATCCGCCAAGTTTTCTTACTTTAAGTACATGACAGCTGCCTTCTCCAAATAATTTTTCAATTTCTTTCTTATATTCTGGGACAAAATCATTTTCTACAAATGCCTGGATTGTACCTGCGAATCCACCACCATGTACTCTAGATACACCATGGTTACCTAATACGATTTCACTTAATGCAAGACCAGCAGAAACTGCCTGATGTTTATAGTCAAAGTCTGCATAGACGTTCTGTAAGTACTTATAGCTTGAATTACCTGATTCTTTGATAAGTTTCTTGAATAAGTCAAAATCATCATTGTTTAATGCTTCTACAATTTGAGGTACTCTTGCGTTTTCCTTGAAGAAATGAATTGCTCTTAAGATTTCTCTATCGTTCTTTACTGCTGCTCTGACATCTGCAAGATGATCAAAGAATTCCTTTTCATCTACTTCTCTTAGGAATTCCTTGCCAAAGTAATGAGCCACATCCTTCATTTCAGTTGGAATAGCACCATAGGCATCAGTTAAGTCTGCATGGCTTCCCTTTGTATCAACGATACATAAGCTATGAGCATATTTAGAGAAATCTACATCTACATGGTTAACGACTGGATGTTCTGTATCCTTGAAATCGATAGAGATAAGTCCACCTACAGCACATGCACACTGGTCCATTAATCCACAAGGCTTACCAAAGTATACATTTTCAGCATACTGACCTACTTTTGCGATAGTGACCATATCGATGCTCATATCATTATATAAACCATCAATGATTGTACCGATGATTGTTTCAAACGCAGCTGAACTAGATAAACCAGCACCTACTAATACATCACTTGTAATGAATGCCTTGAACCCACCGATGTTGTAGCCTAGTTCTTTAAGTTTAGACACAACACCTCTGATTAATCCTTCTGAAGTACCTTCTTCTTCATCCTTCTTATCTAGATCATTTAAATAGATTGGCTTAATATCAAAACTATCAGATACAACCTTGATCACATCATCCTGTCTAGCCACTACACCAATCGCATCTAGGTTAATAGAACCAGCTAAGACACAGCCATGCTGATGGTCTGTATGGTTACCTGAGATTTCACTTCTACCTGCAGCACTATAGATGCTGACATTTTCATCACCATAAATTTCAATGAACTTGTTGAGTGCGTTTGCATATCTATCCTTCTGATAGTCTACTAAGCTGGCATCTTCATATAGATCTTCCAACATTTCATCATATTTATTAGTTTTAAATTCTTCTTTTAATAAGCTTGCTTTCATTTTGACACCTCGAATGTATATACTGTTTCTTCTTTAAATTGTTTATTTGCGTTTAAGATTACCTTAGGGTTCTCTTCTTTATGAATACTATCTGGTAAATAACTTGTTTCAATACATAATGCATCTTGTGGATGCATATGATATCCATATTTATCTAACTGTCCATCTAAGTAGTTTGCACTATAGACCTGTGCTGATGGATAAGTAGTAGATACAGTTAATTTAATACCAGTTTCTGGAGAATAAAGTTCTGCCTGATTCCTGTCTGTATTAAATACAAATGGATGATCATAACCACGAGCTGTGATTAGCTGTGAATGATTGTCTTTGATACAGTCTCCAATCACTTTTTCACTTCTAAAGTCAAATGGAGTATTTGTGACATCTAATAATTCACCTGTATATAATCCATCACCATCAACACATCCTACTTTATCTGCATTAAGTTTTAATACATGATTATGAACACTTGATGCATGACCATTTAAGTTGAAATATGAATGGTTTGTGATATTGATGATTGTATCCTGATCACTCACTGCTTCATAACGCATATGAAGTGATGTTCCTTCAATTGTGTAATAAGCATAGAAGTCTAATGTACCTGGATAGCCTTCTTCACCATCTTTAGATACATAGTGGAACTTGACACCATCTTCAATAAATTCATAATCAAACACTTTGTAAGAGAATCCTTCAATACCACCATGTAATGAGTTAGGACCATTATTAATAGGAACATTATAAGTCTTCCCATTTAATGTGAAAGTTCCCTTCTCAATACGGTTGCATACTCGTCCCACTAAAGCACCAAGATATGTACCATCTCTCTTCTGGTAATCTGATACTTCAGGGAAACCTAATACGCAATCACATGGTTTTCCTTCTTTGTCCTTCACCACAGCTTTAAGTAGTGTACAGCCAAAGTTTGTGACTTCCACATAGAAGTCCTTGTTTTCTAAGCCGATGACAACTATACCGTCATCTAATTCTTTCTTAATTTCTACCATAAGCCCTCCACGAAACGACTGAATCCTTCAATACCTTCATCAGTCATCTTATATACACCAGCATCTTCTAATACTGCTACGAACTTCTTAGTGACTTCTACTTCTAGGAATTCATCAACATTCTCATAGTCACAAGTTTTAAGGTATTTGTACCAGTCTGCATGCTTCTGTAATGATTCATTTGAATCAAAATCCGCATTTCCTAATAGACACTGTTTAATATCTTCTAATTCATTCTTTAATCTTGCAGGAAGAACAGCTAAGCCCATTACTTCAATTAAGCCGATGTTTTCCTTCTTAATGTGATGATGCTGTGCATGTGGGTGGAAGATTCCTAATGGATATTCATCAGTTGTACGATTATTTCTAAGTACTAGGTCTAACTGATACTTTCCATCCTTCATACGTGCAATTGGAGTCACTGTGTTATGTCTTACACCATCTGTATAGGCAATGATATTGAGTGATTCATCACTATAATCAATCCATTTTTCGAGAATAACATCAGCCAAAGCGATAATTTTTTCTTTGGAAGTAGAGGTAAGTCTTAGAGTTGACAATGGCCAATACAGCATATCTATCTGTACCTGATCATGTTCATAACTCTTGATGACTTTCGCATCTTCCATTGGGAAATGATGACGACCACCTTGGTAGTGATCATGGGTAAGGATAGAACCACCTACAATTGGTAGATCCGCATTACTGCCCAGCATATAATGAGGGAACTTATCTACAAATGCGAATAGGTGCTCGAATGTATTGTGGTCAATTTTCATTGGCTGATGTTTTTCATTAAATACGATACAGTGTTCATTGTAGTAAACATAAGGTGAATACTGTAAGTAGTAGCGATGCCCTGTTAAGTCCAATGGGATAATACGATGATTCTGTCTTGCAGGATGTTTCATATTACCTGCAAATCCAACATTCTCTTTACATAATAAGCAAAGAGGATAGTTTGTAGATTTGATATTCTTTGCAGCCGCAATCGCTTTAGGATCCTTTTCTGGTTTAGAAAGGTTAATAGTAATCTGAATATCACCATATTTCACATAATGGTTAAACTTGATATTCTTATCAATACGTGATTTACGAATATAGTTACTACTAATACTTAAATCATAGAAGTAGTCTGTTGCTTTTTCTGGAGATTCATTATAAAGAGTGTTGAACTTATTGACTACTTCACTAGGACGAGGCATGAGGCAGTTCATAAGTCTTGTATCAAATAAATCTTTTTCAGTCACAGAATCTGAAATCATACCTTTTTCTACTGCATAGTCAAGAATATGATCAATGATATCCTGTGCTGTTTCTAATTTTTCATCGATTTCTTCTAGTTCAAATTCATCTAGCTGAAGTAAGTCTAGAATTAAGTTTGTGGCATAGTACAAGTCATCTTTGCCAATCATGCCTTTCTGCAAGGCGAAATTTAATAGTCTGTTGATTTCGTGGTTCATTGTGGATTCTCCTCTTTTTTATACTTTTCTTTTCTGCACCTATATAATAAAACTTTTTAGTAAAATAATCAATAGTATTTTAGTTATTTTACTAATTAATTTACTGCGTATTTTACTAAAATAAAAGAGAGGAGTTTTATTACTTCTCTCTGCATGAATTTCTTATAACTAATTGGCATGGTAATTGTATTCTTCGTGGATAACTGATATCCTCTTCCGTAATCATTCTATGTAACAATGAAGCCCCCATCTCTCCCATCTCACTGGATGGTGCATAAACAGTAGATAATGTAGGACGTGTGAAGTTACATGCATCTACATCATTAAATCCCATAATAGACACTTCTTCTGGCACTTTGATTCCTGCATCTAATAAAGCCTGCATAGCCCCCATCGCAAGAGGATCATTCGCACAGAAGATTGCGGAAGGTACCTTTCCTTCTTCTATCATACGATTCATAACTGAATAGCCTTCATCTCCTGTCATTTCATGATTGGTTGTAAATATTTCGTAATTCACTCCTAAATATTCACAATATTTAATAAAGCTTTTCTTTCTAGATACAGTCTGTAAAGACATCTCATCATATTCATTTCTTCCCATAAAACCAATGGTTTTGTGACCTTGTGATTGGAAATAATTCACTACCTTATACATTGCATCATCGAAATCTAATGAGATACAAACATTTGTGATAGGAGATAAATCCATATCCAGCAAAACAATTCGACTAGATAACTTACTAAATGTATCTAAGTATTTCTTTTCAAACTTACCAATACAGATAATACCATCTACCCCTTCTAATACCTGTTTCATATTCATATCATCATATCTTACTTTAGTAGAAGCCATTCTTTCTTTTCTTAAGTATTTCTCTACACCTTGTAAGATAGATAAGAAATAAGTATCTCTAAATTCCTGTTCAAATGTATAACATTGAATAATACCTATATTATATGTTTTCTTCTTATCCTTTGACTTTAAGGAGTAATTAAGTTCACTAGCCACTCTTAATATTTTTTCTTTTGTCTCAGGTAAAACTTTTAATGTTTTATCTTCGTTTAATACTCTCGATACTGTCGCAATAGAAACACCTGCTTCTTTCGCAATATCTTTAATTGTAGCCATTTCTTTTTCCTCCTATCATTACTATACTAACTAATATATCACAATCTTGATAAAATGTAGTAAAAATTTTAGTAATATTTTAATTCATTTTAATGATAAATTATTTTTTCTTCATTTTCATTGTATATATCAAGCATTTTTCTATCTTGTCTACAATTTCTTCATTTTTTTGTTGACGAGTCTATTTCTACATGGTATTATAGGTGAGCAGTCAAGAAACGGGCCTGTAGCTCAGTTGGTTAGAGCGCACCCCTGATAAGGGTGAGGTCGATGGTTCAAATCCATTCAGGCCCACCATGTTTATTTAAAATTTCTTTGGGGCCTTAGCTCAGCTGGGAGAGCGCCTGCTTTGCACGCAGGAGGTCAGGAGTTCGATCCTCCTAGGCTCCACCATTAAGAATTCAACAGGCAAAAATGTCTGTTTTTTTATTATATCAATATACTTAAAAAGCCATAGTCCTATTAAAGGATTATGGCTTTTTACTTTTAGTATCCTGCACCAGTGTCAGTATTCTTCATGATTTTGACTAAACGGCTTGTACCAAGTCTGTCAGCACCAAGTTCAATGAACTTTTCAGCATCATCAAATGAACTAATACCACCTGCTGCTTTTACTTTAACACCTTCGCCTACATGATCATGCATTAACTTCACATCATCAAATGTAGCACCTGCAGTAGAGAATCCTGTTGATGTTTTAATGTATTCTGCGCCTGCATTTGTGACTAATTCACACATCTTGATCTTTTCTTCTTCTGTAAGAAGACATGTTTCAATAATAACCTTTAAGATCTTACCATCACATGCTTCGTGAATCTGACGGATTTCATCTTCTACTTCTTCATATCTCTTATCTTTTAAGAATCCGATATTAATAACCATATCGATTTCAGATGCCCCATTTTCAATAGCATCCTTTGTTTCAAATACTTTTACTGCAGTTGTACTGTATCCATTTGGGAATCCAATAACTGTACAGATGGGAAGTTTACCATCTACATATTCAGCCGCCTGTTTTACATAAGCTGCTGGAATACAAGCAGATGCTGTACCATATTTGATTCCATCATCTAGGATCACCTTAATGTCTTCCCAAGTGGCACTCTGAGCCAATAAAGTGTGGTCTACTTTTTTTAAAATATCATTTGTATTCATTTTACTTTTACCTCTCTTCACATATACTATTATAACAGTTTATCTCAAATAAAGTAGTCAATTGTGTTCTCTGGCATCTTAATTCCAAAATTTTATGTCATTATTGCACCTATAATCGTAAATGTATCAGGTGCTTCTAGTTCCCTTTCTCCTTGATAAAAAGAATAAGTTAAGCTCAAATTATAGTTTGACTCGTTAATACAAGCCGGAGAAAGGTGGCAGATTCCTCGTTAGTCATGCCCTTTGCTTCTGGCACAATACTTTCAAAGACTGCGTCCCGGACGATAAGGCGGTGGCTGCGCGTTCTGCGTTCCTCTTTGAATAGCTTCTGACGCAACATTTTTTCCTGATTTTCAAACTGCCGGATTTTCTTCTTCCCCCCTCAATCTCGGCTTGCAGCTCCTCGCGGGTTTTCTCTCTTGGCTTTGTCATGGGTGGTCGCTCCTTTCTGCTCATAGGCATAGAAAAAGGACAATCGATTTTTTCGACTGTCCTCTCGGATTGCTTATGTAATTGTAAAATGTTATTTTTCATTAAACTTTTGAATATCTCCGTAATCTTTAAGCTCACTATTTTCAAAAGCTTGTTGTAAATTATCGCTATCCAAAAACAACACATTTCCACTTGAGGTCAAGGGCAACAAACAAGAATCAGCTTTCAGTATTTCTGCCGGATTGTCTATTAGCATAACCAGAGGATTTTTTGCTTCTATCGGCTTCGCTGATCCAAGAGTTACATTTACAGGAAATGCAAGCAGACCGCCACCTTCGTATTCGTATAACCCTGTTCCTTCTGGCAATACACTTCCGTCGTTTGTCAATATCGGCATTTGACTGTCTAAAAACTCTTGCATACTTTTTGATAAGCTGCTATATTCTATGGGCTTTAATTTGCCAGAATCGCCAAAGTTTTCAATCCATTTGGGATTTGTAAACACCAAATGGTCATAATCTCCCAGCTCGGCAGAAAGTTCAATAGCGCTATCTACTACATAGGAGAGGAGCAAATTGTCCTCTTGGTCAGATAGCAAATTGCTTCCAGCAGTTATCAGTTCTTTATCTTCGCATACTGTATCTATGTCAGTATATTCTATAAAGCTAATTCCGGTCATGTCATATTTGGAAAGCTTATTTGTATTTCCGCACCCGGTTAAACTAATCACAAGTGCTAATGCAAACATGATTATAATGTTGTTATGTTTCATAGATTCCTCCATTTTCTGTTTGTTGCCCAGTTATTAAATAAATATAACACAAACTTATGAACAAATCCACATCATTTCAGCCTGTCGGCAGCATCGTCTTTCAGCCTGTCGGCAGCATCGTGTTCTCTGGCATACTCTCACGCCGCCTGTCGGCATTCTTCACTGTATGGGGCGGTCAGATGGAAAGAGAAACCGTCAAGATATAACTGGGCATATTCTAATGGCTCATCAATGGCAAGTGCGTTTAATGTGCACAATCCGATCCGGGAGTGGTCTTTAAGTTCTTCTCAGCTTCCTAACAGTCAATGCGAAGCGTATAACCAGCAGAAGTATAAACATCAATGCTGTTCCTGTGTGGATTGTATTCTGCAAATATTTTTATCATCGTATCGAATCTCCTTATCATTCAATCAATCATTCGTTATAAACATCAGAAGCATTTCAATCAGTTCACCAAGTCACTTTTATTTTGTGTTATACTGTTTTATAGATTTTTCTTGCCCTTGTATTTGCCCTTATGAGAGTTCGTAAACACTGACGGGACGATATAACACAAGGGAAATAATAAGGGAAAGCTAACCTGTGATAAACTTAGTGTTTTCAAGGGTTTGAGAGGTATTTGATAACAAAATATAACAATTATTAAATTACTTGGAATAGATGAAATCTCAATTCAAGTTTTCTTTGTTTCTATGTTTTTATAATGCTATAATGGGTAAAATGTCAACGAGGAGGTTATTATATGTTAGATGCATTTGCGAATAACTGGACAATACTTGTTATTTCCTTCTTTATTTATAGTTTCTGTGGATGGATCTGGGAATCACTTATCTGCCCTATCGCCACAGGCCATAAGATACACAACAGTGGTTTCTTAACTGGACCTTGTATTCCTATTTATGGATCAGGGGCGATTGTTGTATGTGCTTTGTTTCCTGTTTCTAAAGACTGGTCACTCATCTTTATAGAAGGAGCTATTGTAGCCTGTACGATTGAATATTTAACTTCTTATTTTATGGAAAAGATGTTCCATGCAAGATGGTGGGATTATTCTCAAATGAGATTTAATTTGAATGGTCGTATCTGCTTAGAAGGCTTCTTTATCTTTGGTTTCTTCTCTGTCACTGCAGTAAAGAATGTACAGCCACATCTCACTCATATGCTTATTCAATATGATTATATTCCAATGGTTATTGCTTCTACTGTGTGTATCACACTATTCACAAGCGACTTAATTACTACATTTGTTGAAGCCACTCATCTTGCGAAAAAGCTTGAGACAGTCTCTCAGGATCTTAAGAAGTTTGCAGATGAACTAGAACTAGATATTCATAATGATATTACAACTGATGATATCTTTAAGATTGGACGTCAATTAAAGGATAGTCACCGTGAACATCTTATTAAGAAATATTCACATCGTCGTTTAGTCAAGGCATTCCCTGATATCTTAAACAAATATCACGCAAAAACTCAGAAATAACGCATCTGAGTTTTTTTCTTTTGTGTAAACGTTTATAATAAACAAGAGGAGGTATGACCATGGAAAAGAATGCATTATTTAAACTCAGTTATGGTTTGTATGTATTAGGTGTCAATGATGGTAATAAGCCTAATGGCTGTATTATTAATACAGCTGTACAGCTCACAAGTAATCCTTATCGTATTGCAGTGACTGTCAATAAGGAAAATTACACTCATGATGTATTGATGAAGTCAAAGACTATGACTTTATCTGTGCTTGATATCACATGCCCTTTTGATATCTTTAAACGATTTGGATTCCAGAGTGGTAAAGAGGTTAATAAGTTTGATGGTTTTGATATGTATGATTTGAAAGACTCATTACCTTACTTAACACAATATGCGAATGCATATATGAAAGGTCATGTTATAGAGACATTGGATGAGTTAACACATACGATGTTTATTGTAGAACTTGATGATGCTGTTATCTTAAATGATCATGATTCTATGACATATGATTATTATTTCAAGAATGTGAAACCAAAACCAGAAAAGAAGAAAAAAGGATGGGTATGTAAGATCTGTGGATGGGTTTATGAAGGTGATAAATTACCTGAGGATTTAATCTGTCCTATCTGTAAACATCCAGCATCTGATTTTGAGCCACTTAAGTAGGAGGAAAAGGGAATGTTTAATGCAAGACAAATAAGTGATGATTTTTATTATGTAGGAGGCAATGATAGACGTTTAGAACTATTTGAAAATGTTTATCCTATTCCTGATGGTGTCAGTTATAATTCTTATTTATTAGTAGATGATAAGACTGTCTTATTAGATACTGCAGATGCAGCAATTGCCCATCAGTTCTTAGAAAACGTTGAACATGTATTAGATAGTAAGCCACTTGATTATGTCGTAGTTAATCATATGGAGCCTGATCATTGTGCCACACTCTGTGATATTGTAGTACGTTATCCTGATGTAAAGATTGTGGGTAATACTATGACATACCGTATGATGAAGCAGTTCTTTGATTTTGATGTAGATAAACATGCTGTTGTTGTCAAGGAAGGTGACAAGTTAGAAACAGGTCATCATATATTGAACTTCGTTACTACACCAATGGTTCATTGGCCTGAAGTCATGATGACTTATGATTCTACAACAGGTATCTTATTTAGTGCAGATGCATTTGGTACTTTTGGTGCACTTCATGGCAATCTATTTACAAGTGAAATGGATCTAGATGAATCATTCTGGAATGAAGCAAGACGTTATTATACAAATATTGTTGGTAAATATGGTGTACAGGTGACTAATGCCTTAAAGAAAGCATCTACTCTTGATATTTCAATGCTTTGTCCACTGCATGGACCTATCTGGGATGAAGATATTAATTTGATGGTAGAACATACTGCTTCATGGGCAAGTTATACACCTGAAGTAAAAGGTGTCATGATTGCATATGGTTCTATTTATGGTGGAACTGCCAATGCAGCTGAGATTCTTGCAAGTAAGTTAAGTGAAAAAGGTATTCACAATATCAAAGTATATGATGTATCTAAGACTGATCCATCTTACATCTTATCTGAAAGCTTTAAATATTCTCATTTAGTATTCGCAAGTGCATCTTATAATGCAGGTTTATTTACACCTATGCAGAACTTATTAGTAGAAATTAAAGAACATCTTTTAAAGAACCGTTCTTGTGTTTTAATTGAAAATGGTACATGGGCACCAAGTGCTAAAAAGACTATGAAAGCTATTCTTGAACCTCTTGCTTGGAATTATATTGGTGAAGAACTCACTATTAAATCACGTATGAAAGAAACTGATTATGAAAAGATCGAGGCTCTTGCAGATGTGATTGTAGAAGATATGAGTACAGATCACAAAGAGAAAGAAGAAGCACCAAAACGTAAATGGCGCTGTAAGATCTGCGGTTATGAATATACTGGAGAAGAACTTCCTGAAGATTTTGTTTGTCCTTTATGTAAACATCCCGTTTCTGATTTTGAAGAAGTAACAGAATAATACATACAACCAAGCCGAAGAAACATTTGTTTCTTCGGCTTTTCTATTGACAGCATATAAACATATTCATATAATTAAATATGTAAAAACGTTTATATGAGGAGGAGCCATGGAAAAGAGAAATGAATTTTTAAATGCGAATGAAGATGTTGTGTCAAAGGTATTAGAGAATCAGCCTGATGATGAATATCTTTATGATTTAGCAGATTTATTTAAGACATTTGGTGATTCTACAAGAATCAAAATCCTCTATGCTTTATTTGAAGGTGAACTATGTGTGGGTGATTTAGCAATAATATTAAAGCTATCTCAGCCAGCTATTAGTCATCAGCTTAAAGTATTAAAGGATGCTAAACTAGTCAAGTTTAGAAGAGAAGGAAAGGTTATCTTCTATTCATTAGATGATGATCATGTAAGAAGTATTTTATCTATTGGTATGAATCATATTGAAGAGTAAAGGAGAATAATAATATGAAAAAGACTTATAAGGTAGATGTTGATTGCGCAAATTGTGCAAATAAGATGGAAGAAGCAGTAAAGAATACTGAAGGTGTTAAGAATGCTACTTTAAGCTTTATGACTTTAAAGTTAAAGGTTGAATTTGAGGATGGTGTAGATCCTCAGGCAGTTATGGAAAAAGCAAGAGAAAATTGTAAAATTGTCGAGGATGATTGTGAAATCTTCCTTTAATAAGGAGTGATTGAAATGACAAAGAAGCAAAAGAATGTTTTAAATAGAATTATTATTGCGATTGTCTTATTGATTGTGATTACTGTATTTAAGACAGTTAAACCTATACCTGGATATGTAGAGTTTATCCTCTATTTAATCCCCTACTTTGTGATTGGGCATGATATTTTAAGAAAATCTATTAAGAACATCAGTCATGGTCAGGTATTTGATGAAAACTTCTTAATGGCAGTAGCTACTATCGGGGCTATGTGTCTTGGTGAATATCTTGAAGGTTCTGCTGTTATGGTTTTCTATCAGATTGGTGAATTATTCCAGAGTATTGCGGTTGGTAAGAGCCGTAAGAATATTGCGGCTTTAATGGATATACGTCCTGATTATGCCAATATCATGGTGGATGGAGAGATTGAAGAAGTTGATCCTGATGATGTAGAGATTGGTAGTGAAATCATTGTGAATCCTGGTGAAAAAGTGCCTATTGATGGAATTATTGTAGAGGGTGATACAACACTCAATACAAGTGCCTTAACAGGTGAAAGTGTACCACGTAATGCCCATTGTGGTGATGAAATCTATAGTGGTTCTATTAATATGACAGCACGTATCACAATTAAAACAACAAAAGAATTTGGTGAATCAACTGTATCCAAGATTCTTGATCTTGTAGAAAACTCAAGTATGAAGAAATCTAAGACAGAAAACTTTATTACTAAGTTTGCGAAATATTATACACCAGTGGTTTGTTATAGTGCACTCGCTTTGGCTGTGATTCCTCCTGTTGTACTCACAATTATGGGACATCCTGCTCGTATTGGTGACTGGATCTTTAGAGCCCTCACATTCTTAGTAATCAGCTGTCCTTGTGCTCTTGTTATTTCTATTCCATTAAGTTTCTTTGGTGGTATTGGATGTGCCAGCAAGAATGGTATTCTTGTAAAAGGTTCTAACTACCTAGAAACATTATCTGATGTTAAATACTTTGTATTTGATAAGACAGGTACACTCACTAAGGGTGTATTTGAAGTCACTGATGTTGTACCTGCAGAAGGTTTTGATAAAGATAGCTTACTTGAATATGCGGCTTATGCAGAAAGTGCTTCAACTCATCCTATCAGCATCAGCTTAAAGAAAGCTTATAATCAGAAGATTGATAATACACTTGTAGAAAACATTCAGGAAATTGCAGGTCATGGTGTAGAAGCAGATTATAATGGTCATCATATTCTTGCAGGTAATGCGAAATTAATGAAGTTAAAAGGTATTGATTATAGTGCTTATACAAAGGCTGGTACGCTTGTTTATGTAGCAGTTGATGATAAATATGCAGGCTGTATTGTGATTTCTGATATTATCAAGGATCATGCAAAAGAAGCCATTAGTGGATTAAAGACATTAGGTGCTAAGGAAACTGTAATGTTGACAGGTGATAGTGCTTCTACTGCAGATCTTGTAGCCAATACTATTGGCATTGATACAGTACATAGTGAACTTCTTCCTGCAGATAAGGTAGAAGAAGTAGAAAAGTTATTAGTTAAGAAGTCTGATAAAGAAAAGCTAGCCTTTGTTGGTGATGGTATCAATGATGCACCAGTACTTTCTCGTGCTGATATTGGTATTGCGATGGGTGGACTTGGTAGTGATGCTGCAATTGAAGCAGCAGATGTCGTATTAATGGATGATGATCCATTAAAGATTTCTCTCGCTATGAAGATTTCTACTAAGACATTAAGAATTGTAAAACAGAATATTGTCTTTGCGTTAGCTGTTAAGTTCATCTGTTTAGTATTAGGTGCACTTGGTATCGCGAATATGTGGCTTGCCATCTTCGCAGATGTAGGTGTTATGATTCTTGCAGTAATGAATGCGACACGTGCTCTTACAATTCATAATTAAAGGTATCCTTAGGGATGCCTTTTTCATTGCATAAAAAAACATCTAGCCAAGCTAGATGAGTATACCTTTCAGATGATCACATTCATGCTGAATGATCTGTGCAGTAAAACCACTATATGTTTTAATCTTCTTTTTAAATGATTCATCAAAGTAAGACACCTTGATTGTTTCATAACGTTTTACAGGTTTTTGTCCTGCATGAGATAAACATCCCTCTTCACATTCATGATAGCTACCACTTGTTTTAATGATTTCAGGATTATACATGACATGCATCTTATCCTCCTCTAAAAAGATAATAACTGCTTTATTATAGCCAATCATATTCCCTGCCATTCCAACACATTCATGTAAATGCGCTTGAAGTGTATCCTTTAAATCAGTTCCAATATATAAATCTTCTTTTGTGGCTTTTTCTGCCACCTGTGATAAGAAGAAGTTATCCTTTACTATTTCTTTAATCATTACTTCATCCTCCTGAAATCCATTATAACATAAGAAAACAGGCTCATATGAGCCTGTTCAACATATTATAATCCTTTTTCAGTTAATTCTCTTGCAACATCATCTTTGATAGTTACGCCTTCTGCTTCAAGTCTTGCGATAGTATCTGCAAATTGAGGAAGGTATTTCTTATGAGCGATTAATAATTCATCCATAATACGTTTAGCTTTTGTACCAGCTACAATCTGTGGGTTGATTGTGAAAGCCTGTAATAAAGTTCCATAATCACCTGTTACAGCAGCTTCTTCAACACATAATTCCATGTTCTTCATGCACTGTACCCAGCCTCTTTCTGCTGGTTCTAATGGACCAAAAGCGATTGGACGTGCACCAGTATTTCCAATATAAGAAGATACTTCTACAGCGCAATCAACTGGAAGATCAGGTACTGCACCGTTGTTTCTAGTTGTGACAACGATATGACTTAACTTATTTGCATAAATAGATGCAATTGTTTCACAAGCTGCATCACTATAGTGTGCCCCACCACGTTTAGCAAGCTGTTCTGGCTTATGATCTAAGTTAGGATCCTTATATAATTCAAATAATTCATGTTCAGTCTGCTGTACCTGCTGACCTCTTGTACCAACATTAGGATCGTTATATTCCTTTAAGCCGTGGGCCAACATTTCTTCTTCACGATAGTAATATCTATGATATCCACAAGGAATCATATTCATACGTAATAACTGTTCTTTAAAGAATGGGATATCATGAATATTAGCTGGGATACCCATATCTTTACCTTCATACATCGCATTAATGATGTCTTTAGTCACTTCATGACCATGTTCATCAAATACTTTATGCCAATGGAAATGGTTTAAACCTGCAAACTTATAAGTTAACTGATCCAATGTTTTTCCAATTGTTTTTGGTTCATCCATCATAGCACCTACTGGTACGTTACATAAACCAATAACCTTATCCCATTTACCATATTTCATAACTGATTCAGTGACCATTCCACTTGGGTTAGTGAAGTTGATCAACCATGCATCAGGACATAATTCCTTCATATCTTCTACGATACTTAAGATAACTGGAATAGTACGTAATGCCTTAAACATTCCACCTGCACCATTTGTTTCCTGACCTAACATACCATAAGAGAATGGAATTCTTTCATCCTTGATACGTGCATTTAATAAACCTACTCTGAACTGTGTAGTAACGAAGTCAGCATCTGGCAATGCTTCTCTACGATCTAGTGTCAAATGTACTTTTACATCATAAGGAGATGCATCCCACATTCTCTGTGCCATCTTTCCTACGATTTCAAGTTTTTCTTTACCATCTTCGATATCACATAGCCAGATTTCTCTGATTGGTAATTCATCATATCTCTTGATGAAACCTTCCATTAATTCTGGTGTATAGCTGCTGCCTCCACCAATAGTAACGATTTTTACGCCTTCTTTATTCATTGTTGCGTTCCTCCTTAGACAAGACTATTATACGTAAAAAGAAAAAGGAAAACATAAAATTGTAAGCGAAAACAACAGTGTTCCCTTTTTGTTCCTTATTTCTAAGGATTTTAGGGAACACTGTTCTATTTAATGATTGGATTATCTGTTTTTCTACCATGATCAGTAAAGATGTTTTCACATTCCATGGATGTCACTGTTTTGTTTTCTAAATGTTCATCATAGTTGGTATTAAAATAACCTGCATAAAGAACATCTAATAAATAAAGCAAAGAAAGATTAAAAGAGAATGTACCGAGATTATCAACTAATTTTTCTCTTGTGGATACATATAAACAGCAATCTGACTGACTAGAAAGTGAGTTAGTTCCATAGGTTGTAATAGTGATAAAAGATAACTTTCTCTCCACTAATTTATTGCATATAAAGAGACATTTTGAAGTTTCACCTGAATAGCTGATCAAAATAAACAAAGTGTTACTACTACAATAACAGGCTTCATAAAAGGCTTCATCAGTACTAACAAAAATTTCTACCTTCTTCCCGATTTTCATCATCTTTTCTTTAAATGTATAGGCAATGCCCTTCTGTGCACCTGATACCACAATCGCAATGGATTCTTTCTTTTCAATGCGGTTAATCGCTTCTTGAAGCGTATCATGATTGAGTAAAGAAATAGTATCCTGTAATGTCTCGTCATAAAGTAATCCTACTTTATTCGCAATGACGATATTCTTATCATTTTGTGAGAATGGTCTATTACTATCTATTTCCTGAAAGTGTGTGGATAAGTATCGTATTTCTTCTAAATATTGTTTCTTGAAGTCATTAAATCCTTCAAATCCTAGTTTCTGTACAAAACGAACAACGGATGAAGGCGCAAGAAATACTTCCTTTGCGACAGTTCTTACTGTCGCATTTTCTAATAGTATTCCCTGTTCAATCAGATACTGTCCTAATCGTTTTTCGTTTGGATTATTGGGGATTTTTTCTAAAGATTCTTTGATTAACATAGTTCTTTAAAAGGGATGAATGGTGCAGTTGTTTTCTCTAATCTCTTTTCTAGATAAACAACATCCAGCCACCTATCAAACTTATAGCCACATTCATGGAAATGAGCTGCTTCTTTAAAACCATATTTTTCATGAAAGGCGATACTTGCATCATTTGGATAAGTAATACATCCATAAAGATTCGTAATATTCATTCTCTTAAGATAGTCAATTAAAGCGTTATAAAGAAGGTGTCCAATTCCTTTATGACGCTTTGAGTCATCGATATAAATAGATAATTCTGCAGAATGATCATAGGCACGACGATCATATAAAGTTCCTGCATACGCATAACCTACTACTTCCCCCTCTTCTACTGCGACGAGGTATGGATATTTTTCTAAAGTATGACAGACACGATTTGCCATCTCTTTAACTGTCGGTGGTTCTAATTCAAATGTGATAGTTGTATTAAGGACATAAGGTGCATAAATCTTCTGAATAGACACTGCATCCTCTATTGTTGCGATTCTAATAGTAATCATCATTGATCCTCCTTTGTATTTATCAATTCTATAATATTTTCAAAAAATTATAAAGTCTAAAACAGTCTATTTAAGAGTTTTTGTGAAAGCGATTTTCTGTCTGATAATCAGTATTTTTCTTCAATTAACTACTGATTTTCAAAAATGAATTTATGGTAAAGATAAAGTTAAGATTATGATTATGCATTACCTCTTGAAGAGAATCCTGCCGTAAATCGTTTTAAAGAAGTCGCAAAGGAATTAGGAGTCGTTATTCCTGTAAGCTTCTATGAGAGAGATATAGATTGTCTCTTTAATACTGTGGCAATGATTGATGCTGATGGGTGCGTGTTAGGTATTTATAGAAAGACACATATTCCTGATGATCATTTTTATCAGGAGAAATTCTACTTCACTCCTGGTGATACAGGTTTTAAAGTGTTTGATACACGTTTTGGTCGTATTGGTGTAGGCATCTGCTGGGATCAGTGGTTTCCTGAAACAGCAAGATGTATGGCAGTACAGGGGGGGCAGAGATGTTACTCTACCCTACTGCGATTGGCAGTGAACCTATTCTAGATGTGAATAGCAGCAATCATTGGAGACGTGTGATGCAGAGTCATGCAGCAGCTAATTTAATGCCTGTCGTGGCTGCAAATCGTATTGGAGTAGAAACAGTTGAACCTTGTAAAGAAAATGCCGGACAATCTTCTTCTTTAGATTTTTATGGTTGTTCTTTTATTGCGGATGCAACAGGAGATATTATTGCCTCAGCTAAACAGGAAGAAACAATTCTTTATGGAGAGTTTGATTTAGATGCATTGAAAGAGGATCGTTTATCTTGGGGATTATTTAGAGATAGACGTCCTGAGATATATGTTGTGATGACAAAGAAATAGACTGTTTGAGAAGGATGGAAATCCTTCTTTTTTTATCTAAAGAAACGGCAGAAAACCCTCACCTCGATATAGAATAAAGGTGGGGATTTTCTGCCGTTAATGCATCTGATAGAGAAATTTGGAGTAAGAAATAGTATAATACATATAGGAAACTTCTTTTCCTAAATCTACAGAAAGGAGGCTAAATATATGTATCTTACAGTCAAGCAGCAGGTAAAGCATCTGTCCAAGGAAGACTATCG
>UQGS01000029.1 GCA_900540685.1 uncultured Catenibacterium sp.
TAAATACCTGTGGTCGGACTGTCTCCGACTGAATTAGTGCCATGCCCGGCACACTCTAAAAAGGATTTCCGAGGAAATCCTTCACTTTGGCCATTCTTTACTACATAAACGATTAGAAATGATCATTCCTAGAACTAATACTAAGAATGAGAAATCAATTCCTTTAGGGAATAGAACATTTAAAATCAATGCAAAGAGTAAGCTGAGTAATGTAATATTTAATGATTTAGAAGAAATCTTTCTCTCTTTATATATCTTGTATTGCATCTTGATCTGCAGGAATGCCAGAACAAGTGCCACAACAGCCACTAAGCTATCGATATAGAAATTGATTAAATACTTCTGATTGATGAGCTCTTTTACAAACATAAGAGCGATATAGGAAGTCATGGTTCCTACCATCATAGAAACCATGAGCTTTTCTCTATCCTGCTGAAACTTCATTAGCGTTTGATTTCTAAGCTATGAGTAGATGTTTCCTGAATATGTGAATCGAATAATGCCTTCATTAATGTGATTGCATAGTAAGTATCCTTGATACCAGCAGTTTCATAAGATGAATGCATTGCAAGCTGTGGTAAACCGATATCTACAGCGTTCATAGAAGCCTGAGCCATAGCGATATTACCTAAAGTACTTCCTCCAGCCTTATCTGAACGGTTAGCGAAATACTGTAGAGGTATATCTACACCAGATGCAAGAGCTTTTACAACTGCCATTGATACGCCATCACTTGTATATTTCTGACCAGCATGTGACTTAACAACAACACCTTCGTTCATATAAGTGCAGTTAGTTGCATCAGTATGTTCTGGATGGTTTGGATGGACGGCATGTGCATTATCTGCAGAAAGCATAAAGCTTGATGCAAGTGCACGGTGGTAATCTTCTTCAGTCTTACCTAAAGCATTGTTGATACGAGTTAATGTATCTCTTAATAATGTAGAGTCAGCACCCTGCTTAGTTCCTGAACCAACTTCTTCGTTATCAAAGCAAGCCATGATATCGATTGATTCATCATTGTAACCAGCAAGTAATGCTTTTAATGAAGCGAAACCACACTGTAAGTCATCTAAGTGACCTGCAGAAATGAATTCTTCATTTGCACCCCAGATAGATGGAGCCATACGGTTATAAAGATATAAGTCATGTCCTAAGATGTCTTCTTTCTTTACACCTAATTCATCAGCAATAATCTGTTTGAAATCTTTCTTACGATCATCACCAGCGCTTAATAATGGAAGCATATCCACCTGTAAGTTATACTTGAATCCATCATTTGCTGCACGGTTCATATGAATAGCAACATTAGGAATCATTAATAAATCACGATCAATGTTTAATAACTTAGTAACGATGCTGTTACCTTCAGATACTAATACACGACCAGCAATTGATAGAGGACGGTCTAACCAAGTAGCACATAACATTCCTCCGTATCCTTCAGTATTTAACTGAGTATACTTGTTCTTCACTTCGATTTCAGCATTTTCTTTTACCTTGAAAGTTGGTGAATCAGTATGTGAAGTCACGATGTTAAAGCTGTGGTTATCTAACTTTGTACCTACTTTGAATGCTAAGATACTCGTATTGTTTCTTGTTACATAGTACTTACCACCTGGTACGATATTCCAGTGTTCACTTTCTAATAATTCTTCGAATCCATCAGCATTTAAGATCTGACGATAGTTTTCTACTGCATGGAAAGCAGTAGGACTTTTTGATAAGAAATCTAATAATTCTTTTGAAGTTTCCTTAAACATTTTTATTATCTCCTTAATTTATATAAAAATATCCTTCTGGCCCTGCCAAAAGGATATTTTATATCATTTATCTTTTTCCTTCACGGCGTTCTTTTTCTGCAAGTTTAGGCATGATTAAACCTAAAGCACAAAGAACTACAGGGGCAATTACATTTAATGCGAATGTGAATGGATCTTTGTCATACATACCAAGTACACAGCAAGCACCAGTTACGATGAAACACCAGATACCGAAGAACTTAGCGATAGCCTGGCTCTTAACGAAACGATATTCTGCTGGGAACTTGTCCATAGCCTGACGTAAAGCAACATAAGCAGCAAATACCCATAAGTAACGCATTGGCATACATACTGAGTTAAGCTTATTTAACTGTTTTAATACTGCAGCTGCACCAGGAACGAATGACTGGATTAAGATAATTGAACCAGAAAGTACAACAACTAACTTAATACCGTTAATATATGCACCATACTTATTCTTCTTGAATAAAGCAGATGGAATGAATTCTCTAGTTTCTTCGTTGTCTAATAACATTCTAAGTGGAGCATCAATACTTAATACTAAAGTAGAGAACTGACCAACCATGTTACATAATGCGTAGATAACGAGTAATGTATCACCCATATGATAGTACTGACCTAATTTCTGGAATGACCAATAAGCACCGTTAGCAACATAGCTTTCGAATGCCTGTTCAGATGCATTGATCATCTTAGGATCGAACATCATACCCATTGCGAATGTACCTAAGATAGCACATACACAAACCATGATAGCAAGTGCAATCATACCTTTAGGGAATCCCTTTTCAGGGTTTTCTACCTTGTTTACATATGGTGAAATCTTTTCACATCCACCAACTGCAAATACTAAGATAGATAATGATGTGAAGTACTGTACATTGAACTGTGGCACGACGTTTTTAAAACTAAAGTCCATATGTACATAGCCACCATTAGGGTTGATAGCTGGTGCTGCGAACATCATTAAGATATAAAGGATTGACATAACAAACATTGAAGTTCCTGCTAAAGTAGCAAGTTTCTTTAGTGGGTTTAATCCACGGCTTGCGATATAGCAGAATAATAAGAATACAGCAAGTGTAGCTAACTGAACATAGATAGTTGGTAAGCTATCATAAACTGTATGGTTTCTGAAGATTACCCAGCTAAGAGCCTTTAATCCACCAGTACCTTTACTTGCGATATAAGTGATGTGACATGCCCAATAAGTGAACCCTGCATAGTATGCAAGTTTAGGACCCATTGTTTCCATGATCCATGAGCTGACACCCCCACCGGCATTTTTAAATGCTGAACCAAGTTCACCAACCATAAGGGCATATGGTACGAAGTATAGTGCGAACATTAAAATCCAGCTGAATATAACCTGGATACCGTTGAAGTAAACGAAACCGTTAAGTACGTTACCAAAACCCCAAACAGTAGAAAATGCCATAAAAGCCAGGGTATACCATTTCATTTTTGAGTTTTCCATACTCTCCTCCTTAAATATTTTTTGTTTAAAAATAAAAACAATCTTTTTTATGCCTCAATAAGTATACCAAATTTTCTACAAAAATACCATACTTTTATATGTACAAAATACAAAATTCGATAAAATAATAGCGAAATTTACGACAAAATGATGAAATTTCATTTCATCAATATGTTTCATTTAAGTATACAATAATAATTTATTGACATTGTTTTAATTTATCAACATTTTTTCACATGAAAAAAGCTATTTGTTGAATCTCAACAAATAGCTAAATGTGTATTAAGCATTGATTGCACGAGTGATAGCTGGAACAACCTGTTTCTTACGTGAGATAACACCTGGTAAGTTTGCCTGATGTTCAACTAACTGTACATTGAAGGCATTTTCTACATATTCTGGATGAGTACCAGCAACAAATACTTCACTTGTTGCATTGATAACATCAGTTAATAATAGAACTGCTGTATCAAATCCATTTTCAACACATAGATTTTCCATATATTCAAGCATTTCAGCTTTAAGTGGTGCAAAACCATCAATATCCATAGTATTTACCTGAGCGATACCTACTTTAGCATCACCAATATTGAATGCCTTGTAATCCTGGTTATAGATTTCTTCAATTGACTTACCAACTAATGAAGTACCAGCCTTAAACATAGCAAGACCGAATTCTTCAGCATCTACACCTGCGATTGAAGCTAATTCTAAAGCAATTTCCTTATCAGTCTTTGTGCAAGTTGGAGATCTGAATAATAATGTATCAGAGATGATAGCTGCTAACATTAAACCAGCTACATTCTTAGGAATTTCTACACCCTGTTCCTTATACATCTTTGCAATAATTGTACAAGTACAGCCAAGTGGTTCTGCTCTGAACTGTAATGGACCTACAGTCTGGAAATCAGCTACTCTGTGGTGGTCTACTACTTCTAGGATTTCAGCTTCTTCGATACCTTCTACAGCCTGTCCTCTTTCGTTATGGTCAACAAGGATCATCTTCTTATGATCACCAGTAATAACCTGGAAACGAGAGATAGTACCTACAACCTGGTCATTTAAGTCAATAACAGGATATGAATGATATCTAGTTTCACTCATAACTTCTTTTAAGTAATCTACAGTATCATCTGTAGAGAAGCATGTTAAATCACCCTTCTGCATTACATATTCAACAGGTACTGCCTGAATGATCTGCTGAGAAGTCTTGAATGTAGTGAAAGCAGTAGTTACTACGCTGACACCAGCATTCTTACATTCTTCTAGAACTGATTCTTCTAAGTGTAATGAGTTAGTAAGGATGATTAAGTCAACCTTCTTCTTCAACATTTCACGGATACCTTCAGTTCTGTCACCACCAGTGATGATAACATCATGTTCATTGACATGATCAATAACTTCCTGAGAGTTCATACCTGTAATATGAAGGCTACCCTTGATAGTACGTAATTCAGGGTTTAAATAAACAATCTTAGCGTCTAATGTATCTACTACGTTTTCAATTGGAGTATGGGCATTCTTTAAGATATCTTTATCCCAGTCTTCCATATAACCTTCAATAATGTTTGTAGAAGATAATAAACCAAGAAGATGAGAATGATCATCTAATACTGGTGCACTCTTTAAGTTCATCTGGCACATTAATGACCAAGCAGTTCTTAAAGTTAGTTCTTTAGAGAATAGAGTCACCTGATCATAATCAAGATCTTCTACTTTCTGCTTAACAGACTTTAATAACTGTGGTGTATGTGCATTAAATCTCTTTAATACATACTCAGTTTCACGGCTGACTTCACCAAGTCTTACTGGAACTGCCTGACCGTATTTATGAGTCGCATTTAATAAATATGAATAACTGATGGCCGCACAAATAGAATCTGTATCAGGATTCTTATGGCCGCTTACATAAACTAAATCCATGTTTTTCCTCCTATGCTTTCTTTAAGTAACGATAAATTGTTGGTTCAGAAACATCTAGTTTATCAGCAACAAGGGCAATTGCGCCTTTTACTTTAAATGTTCCTTTATCCTGCAAGTATTTAACAACTCTAATCTTTTCTTCTACCTTTAATCTTTCTGCATGAACATAAGATGGTACTCCCATATTCTGCATACATTCATTGATGTATTTTTCTACCATTTCATCAAGTGGTGAAGATAGGATTTCAATTGGGCTATCATATTTGAATTCTACATTTGTATTATCCTTAATACCTAGAATTCTTCTCATCGCAGTTTCGATATATTCAAAATCTGTGACATTAACGTTAATACAAAGCATACCAACAGGGTAAGTATTCCCTGGTTCCTTGATCCAGTATGTTGCAGATTTCAATAGTTTCCCATCCGGTCCTGCTGTTTTGTAGTTCATGACAAAGTCACTTTTTTCATACTGTTTTGTTTCCAAATAATGAATAGATAAATTTGAAAGCTTAGCACCAACTTCTCTGCCAGAAATCTCACCGTTTGCGATTGCAACAACTTCCTGTTCAGGAGATGTGAGATCGTGTAAAGCTATTTCAACATTATCCCCTAACGCAATACCTAAGAATGGTACGATGGCTGCATAGGGTTCTAATAATTTATGCATTATACTTCCTCCTTTACAACAGAGTATTTTATCATAATAAAAAATATCAGTAAATTATTATTATCATAAAACAGAAATTTTTTATCAGAATTAAAAAAAGACACCATTAAGGTGCCTATATGTTATTTGAATAGTATTTCTTAATAATATCAAGTGTAAGTGCATTATTCTCTACTATTTCACCATAGAAATAACCACTTGGCTTAAGTGTTCTCTCATAAGTTTCATGATTAACTGAAGCCAAACCAAATGTAGGTGTATAAGTACCCCATTCCCAGTTATCTAATAGTGACCAATGAAGATAACCTAATACCTTGACTCCACTATCTATTGCCTGCTTGACTGCCTGTAAGACACATGCGATGTAAATCACACGATACTTATCATTTTTACACGCAATACCATTTTCAGTAATAAGTACAGGTTTATCCTTAAGTCTATTTAAACAGTGATAAACAACCTCAGGACATATATCATCACTAAAGAATGGTACATCCAAGCTATGAATACTGCTTGCTTCATAACGATCAAATCTAAACATTTCTTTTCTACTATTAATAAGCTGTCTTGTATAAACATTCACTGCCCAGAAATCACATGTATCCTTTAATTCAGGCATATAGATTGCATCATGGAAAGGCACGACAATCTCACCTGTTCTTATCGCATGTAAGAAAAATTCATTTTCCATATAATCAATATAATCAGCCATGATTTGATCAGGTTTATCTGTCACACCTCTCATTGGTTTCTTTTCAGCATAGTTCATTGGAGATGAGACAGGTTTATGAGAATACTTCTTGATTACATGATATGCCTTAGCATGATATTGAAGTAAGTTGATGCTTTCTTCAATGGTATATTCAAAGACGATATTCATTTCATTGATAATGAGCCAGCATTCTACATATTCATCATACTCTGGCACAACCTTTTCTACATATCTTAAGAAGTAGTCTAGATTATCCATGGTTTTAAATGCGCCTAACTGATGAAACCAGACAGGATGTGAATTATGATGAAGTGTTAAACATACTTTAATGTTATTCTTCTTTAACTCTTTTAAAACATCTCTATAATGTTCAATCTCTTTTTCATCAAATTGTCCTTCTACAGGTTCAATACGTGACCATTCCAAAGACATACGATATGAATTGAGATGCATCTTCTTTAGTAATGCAATATCTTCTTTGTACATTTCATAGCTATTGCAGGCACGTCCTGCCATTTGATAAGGCACTCCTCCATAGGCAAACTTAGGCGCAATATCTTTATCATCATAGAATGAATTGTTGTTACCTTCAATCTGCTGTCCTGCAGTAGTAGCACCCCATAAGAAATCTTCTGGAAATGTAATGTCTGAATACTCTAGTATATTAATCATTGACTTTCTCTTCTTTCATTTGAGTTTCTTCTTCTAATGCCTGTTTATCTAACATCTTAAAGAATGGATACCAGATAACACATGATAAAAGCACTGCAACAAGTTCATAGATACCTGCACTGATACTACCATTGACCATACCATGAATAAATGGTGGAAGAGATCCTGTACCAAGAATACCAATATAAGGTGTAATGATATGAAGTTTCATCAATAAATAACCGATAGATGATACAACGATTGGACATACGATAAATGGAATGATTGTCATCACATTCAACATAAGAGGTAATCCGAAGATCAATGGTTCATTGATACTGAAGATTCCACAAGGGAAAGTAACTTTACCAAATGCTTTATATCTTTCACTTTTAGCTGTAAAGAACATCATAATAACTAAACCCATAGTGGCACCACAACCACCAATACAAGCTAAATCCCATAAACCAAAGTTAATAGTATGTGCAATACCATGACCTGCTGCGATAGAAGCAGTGTTTTCTGACATATAACCTAACCAGATAGGAATAAGGATTGGTAAAACTGTCTGAGAGCCATGAATACCAAAGAACCATAATAACTGTGCAATAACTAATAATAAGATAAATGCTGGGAAGCTTCCTACAAGAGACTGTAATGGTGTCTGAATAATTGTATAGATGAAATCATTGAATGTCTTGAAATGAGTGACTGAGAAACCATATTTTACAAGTCCAAATAATAATACAATTACAACGGCTGGAATAAGTGAAACGAATGAATTGCTGACCATTGGTGGTACACCATCTGGCATCTTGATTGTGATATTCTTATTCATAAAGAACTTCATAATCTGAATAACAATTAGTGAAACTATAATAGCTGAAATAACTGCTTTAGGACCAAAGTATGTCATATCAAACATGTTAGCTGATACCATGCCCTGCTGTTGTACAGTAATAGGAGCCAATAGAATGAAGGCTACTAATGAAATGACTCCTGTATTGAATGCATTCTTTTCAATGCCATAAACCTTAGCACCGTTATAAGCGATAGAGAATGCCATAAATAAACCAATAAGGTTTGTAGTGACATTAGGTACATAATTAATGATAGTGAGTAACTGTGTTGCTTTTAAGAAATTCTGATAAGGTGCCCATGTGATAGAAGTAATGACCGAGAAGATAGCCCCTACCATAATGACACCTAGAAGTGACATAGATCCACCTGATACTGCCTGTAATGCTTTTATTTTAGATATTTTATTTGCGACTGGAAGGAATTTTTCTTCCATAAAATTGATAAATTTATCCATTATTATTCTCCCTTGAACCCATTGTTCTTTATAATATTCTGATACCAGTAAAAACTGTTCTTTTTAATACGTGCACATGATTTTACATCTGTATTTGTGCGATCTACATAAACAAGACCATAGCGTTTATTGAACCCTTCATGTGAGCTGACAACATCCAAGAATGACCAAGGACAATATCCAAATAGTGGATAGCCTTCTTTAATCAACTTATAACACTGATCAATATGTTTTGATAAATAATCGATACGATAGATATCATTAATTGAACCATCTTCTTCAATCTTGTCTGTATAAGCCATACCATTTTCAGTAATAATCATTGGTAATTCATATCTGTCATAAAGATTTCTAATTCCAATATAGAGACCATCTGGATCAATTCCAAAATGCATCCATTCTGTAGGTTTTAGTTTTTCATTATTCACTACATAGAACTGATCACTAATATAAAATGGTGGCATTCTTGTACATTCATCGTCTGGATATTTAGCTCTGACTGTACAGCTTGCATAATAGTTTACACCAATGAAATCCGGATGGTTCTCTTTAAGATAATGGAGATCTTCTTCGTTCATTTTTGGATAAACATCTCTATCCTTTAAATGTTGAGTAAAGTGATGAGAATAATGTCCTTTAATAGATAAATCTAAGAAACTCCATTGTACTTCATCTTCCGCATTCTTTGCAGCAAGCACATCTTCTGGTGCAGATGTTGCAGGATAGATCACCTGCATAGCAACGACATGTCCAATTCTTCCATCAGGAACCATTTCTTTAAAATAACTTGTCGCAATCTTTTCAGCAAGTGTCATATGATATGACATCTGATAAAGAGTCTTCTGTCTTAAGTGTGGATCTTTTTCAAGATTCATATTCATATCATCTGGTGCTGTGGCACACATCTGTTCATTAATAGTTGCCCACATTTTAACCTTTGATCCAAATTCTTTAAAACAGATTCTGGCATATTTAACATATGCATCTACACACTTACGGCTCTTCCATCCTCCATACTTTTCGATCAATGCATAAGGCATTTCAAAATGATAAAGTGTTGGAAATGGCTGAATACCATTTTTAAGAAGTTCATCAATGAGTTCATGGTAGAAGTCCAATCCCTTCTTACTCACATTTTCACCATCTGGCATAATTCTTGACCAGAAGAATGAAAGGCGGTACACCTTCATACCAAGTTCCTTCATTAATTGTACATCTTCTTTTACGTGATGATAATGATCTGAGGCTGTTTTATAGTCTGCTAAGCCATCTGGTATATGACGCATGTCGCTATTCGCAATACCTCTTTCTTCATTAAAACCACCTTCTACTTGAAAGGCACTTGTCGAAGCACCCCATAAGAAACCTTTAGGAAATTCTTTATTTTTCATACTCTTTTTCCTCCCATAGATATCTTAATACGAGGAGGACTTATTTTTTTCGTCAAAAAAATGCTGAAGATGTCATGTTCTCCAGCATAATTTCAGTTTATGAAATTTTTCATATATGTGAGTAGTTGATATAGTAATACATAATAATCAACTCAATAGTGTACATCAAAGTAATACGTCCTTCTGTATTACTGTTTGTCTTATTACATAAGATGACTTCATCACAGGCACTAATCAGTTTACCTACTGTAATCATAGATATAGCCACAATCTTACAGTCTTTTTCTGTTAATATATCAACAATCTCAGTATTACGATAAAAGAAGCTTCCTTCCAAAGAAATAATGAAAACAAGAGAATGAGGCGCAAGTCTTTTAGCTAGTTCTAATTGTTTTTCATCAGAGACACCTAATTGAATCAAACGATTTAAGCTTGCCATCTTATTTTGAAAATGAATGCCTACGTAATTGGCATACTCTAAACCAAATAATGCAATCTCTTTAGCTTGATACATCATTTCACAGACTCTATTTAATTGACGATAATCAATATGATCAAAAGTAAATTGTATATTCTCTATCACATTTTCAGTATATCTTTGGTAAATAGGTTTGAGATCCTCTGCAGATGCCATATTGATACGTTTAGAGTAATCTACATCAATTGTTAGAGTATGCGCTATATCACTCTTGAATTCCTTATAGCTGTCATATCCAAGTGTTCTTACAAATCTTGTAATAGATGAAGAAGAAACATAACACAAATCAGCTAAATCAAAAATAGTGAGTTCTGGAATCTTATTATAATTCTGTAATATTGTCTTAGCGATATCCGCATTGACTTCTTTCCCATCACCATAATTCACAACACTTAATAATTGTGACATGATTGAAATACCTTTTGGCATGAATAACACCTCCATTCCTCTATTTTACTAAATCTTTCTTACCTTTTACAAGTATGAAAAACACAGGAATCAGAAGATTCCTGTGTTTAGTAACAATGCATAAGTTGCAATAAAATTCAATACAAAGCTAACGATTCCTGTAATTAAACATGCCTTAGCCTTTTTAGGAGTCATTCTTCTTTTCATAAAGAAGAAGATAACACCCATAAAAGGGAATAAGAATGAAATAACACATAAACCAACAGAGGCACGATCTTCTTCATAATAAGCATAGCCATTATCTGAAGCATAGTCTTCCATAGTCGTATAACCTGTTCTATTTTCTAATCTTACAGGTTCTCCACAATTAGGACAGAACTTTGCATCATCCTCTAGTTCTTTACCACATCTTGTACAATACATTTATTCACCACTTAATTTTTCATCAATAGCCTTAGCTGCTTTTTTACCAGCACCCATAGCAAGAATTACAGTAGCAGCACCAGTAACAACGTCACCACCAGCCCATACGCCTTCTTTAGATGTATGGTTAGTTTCTTCTTCTACGATGATACCACCCCACTTCTGGCAATCAAGACCAGGAGTAGTCTGTCTAATTAATGGGTTTGGAGACTGACCGATTGCGATAACAACTGTTCCACAATCAATAGTGAAGTTAGTACCTTCTTTTACAACTGGTCTTCTTCTACCAGATGCATCTGGTTCTCCTAATTCCATTTCTACACATTCAAGAGCCTTAACTGAACCATTGTCACCATGAACAGCAACTGGGTTAGTTAATAACTTGAAGATAATACCTTCTTCCTTAGCATGATGTACTTCTTCAGCACGTGCAGGAATTTCAGCATCACTACGACGATATACGATATATACGTTCTTAGCGCCAAGTCTCTTAGCAGTTCTTGCAGCATCCATAGCTACGTTACCAGCACCTACAACACATACTGTATCAGCTACTTTTACTGGAGTAGGATGGTTAGGGAATTCATAACCCTTCATTAAGTTAACACGAGTTAAGAATTCGTTTGCAGCATATACACCATCAAGGTTTTCACCTGGGATACCCTGGAAACGAGGTAAACCAGCACCAGCACCTACGAATATAGCATCATAACCGCTTTCCTGTAATTCATCAATTGTGATAGAACGTCCTACTACAACGTTTGTTTCAAACTTAACACCTAAGTCTGCCACACCATCAATTTCATGCTGTACTAAATCTTTTGGTAAACGGAATTCTGGGATACCATAAGATAATACACCACCAGTTTTATGTAATGCTTCAAATACTGTTACATCATAACCACGTTTAGCAAGTTCACCAGCACAGGAGATACCTGAAGGTCCTGAACCTACAATAGCAACCTTCTTGCCGTTCTTTTCAATCTTAGCTTCAGATGGTTTACCATGATCTCTATGATAATCAGCAACGAATCTTTCAAGTCTACCAATGGCAACTGATTCACCTTTGATACCTCTAATACATTTACCTTCACACTGGTTTTCCTGTGGACATACACGACCACAGATTGCAGGTAAAGCATTTTCTGTAGTGATGATTTCATAAGCTTTTTCAAAATCACCATTCACTACTTCCTGAATAAACTGAGGAATAGGAACGTTTACTGGACATCCATCTACACAGCGAGGCTTTTTACAGTTTAAGCAGCGTGCTGCTTCTTCCTGAGCCATTTCTTTAGTATATCCTAAAGCAACTTCTTTAAAGTTAGTTGCACGAATTTCAGGTTCCTGAGAAGGCATTTCTACCTTTACATTTGACATATTAGGCATATTATTTAACCCCCTTCATTAAGTTACACATACGGTCTGCATTGCTGTCAACAAGATGTTCTTCTTCCTTGAACATTCTCTGTCTTGCCATTAATTCATCAAAGTCAACATTTAAACCATCAAAGTCTGGTCCATCAACGCAAGCAAACTTGATCTTACCATCAACAGTAACACGGCAGCATCCACACATACCAGTACCATCAATCATGATTGGGTTAAGTGAAACCATTGTCTTAATATCTCTAGGCTTAGTTACTCCAACAACTGCCTTCATCATTACTACTGGTCCAATTGCGATAACTTCATCATACTTTTCACCCTTATCAAGTAAATCAGTTAATACATCAGTTACAAAACCTTTTGTACCTACAGAACCATCATTAGTTGCGATATAAACATTATCACAGAATTCTTTAAAACGATCTGCCCATAATACATACTGTTCTTCACGTCCACCGATAATAACATCAACCTTAGTACCAAGTTCTGCTAGTTTTCTTAACTGTGGGAATAATGGTGCACTACCCACACCACCAGCTACACCGATCACATGATCCTTCTTTTCAAGATGAGTAGGGACACCAAGAGGACCTACGAAGTCAGTGATATAATCGCCTTCTTCTAACTTGGCAAGCTGTTTAGTAGAGTAACCTACAATCTGATAAATTATTGTGATTGTTTCCTTTTCTCTATCATAATCAGCAATTGTAAGAGGGATTCTTTCTCCATCTTCTCCTACACGTAAAATAATAAACTGCCCTGGTTCACATTTTCTTGCAACCATTGGCGCATGTACTTCCATTAACTGTACAACGTCATTAAGTACTTCTTTTTTTACAATCTTATACATATTCTCAATCCTTTCTGAATCTTATTTAATCTTATCACATATTAGGTCTCTATTCAATGTCGCTTGATAGTAAATTAATGCGCTACCATGTGGTATTTTCAAGAATTGAGAGGTTGTTGACAGATGTAATTATTTGTGGTTTAGTTTATGAAACAAGGAGAATTTTTATGAGTAGAAGAGTTATATTTTTTGATATTGATGGTACTTTATCTACAGAAACAGACTTCACTGTTCCTGAAAGTACAAAGAAAGCGATTAAACTTGCTCAGGATAATGGACATATCCTGATGGTGAATACAGGACGTACTATTTGTATTATAGAAGATGTAATTAAAGAATTAGGATTAGATGGTTATATCTGTGGTTGTGGAACTAACATCTACTATCATGGTAAGGAAATCTATCATGCCACACTTCCTTCAGAACTAAAGAAAGGAATTGTGAATAAAGCGGTTGAATTAGATATTGATGCAGTATTAGAAGGACCTGAATCTATTTATTTTCCTGAAACAATTAAGACAAAAACAGTTCAGGAAATCAAAGAACATTATAAAGATATCAAGGTAAATGTTCCTGTATATCATAAAGATGATGAACCTAATTTTGATAAGTTTACTGCATGGTATACACCAGAAGATAATATTGAAGCATTTAAGGATGAATTTAAAGATGATTTAGAATATATCCAGCGTGCCAAAGACTTCATTGAAGTGGTTCCTAAAGCATGTTCTAAAGCAACTGGTATTCAGACATTTATTGATTTGATTGGTGCTTCTATTGACGATTGTATTTCTATTGGCGATTCTACTAATGATCTACCAATGTTGACTTATACAAAAGAATCAGTGGCTATGGGTAATTCTAATCCAGTGCTATTTGATTATGTCACATACATTACAACTGATATTGAAGATGATGGCATCTACAATGCCTTAAAACATTTTAACGTCATCTAACCAAAAAGCAGCCCTTTAATTAGGCTGCTTTTTGAAATGATACGATTCTTTCTCCATGGAAAGAGACTTGTCCCTTTTGTCCTTCTAGATATTCATGAGGCTTTGTAACTTTAAGTGTAATTTCTTTTCCTAGCTCAGATTCAAATATGATCTTATCTTCAAGGACTTCTTTTACAATCACGTCTTCAGTGATGTAGTATCTTGTTAGGAACAAATATAAGAACAACAATAGCAGAAAAATAAAAAGCACAAGATTCACCTCTTTCTTATACAATTATTGTAACAGAAAAGATGTGTAATACTTGTGATTTTTTTAGTTTAATATATTTTTTTGGAATACCCATAATCGGCAGATTACGATTTAAGAGAAATGCGGAGTAGAAATATTCAGAAAATAAACTATCTTTCTATGACTGATAGAAAATGATTGCTGTAGGTATTTCTAATTTTATCCATCACAGTCTTTCACATTTTAATAGAGGTAGAGAGAATTCCTGCTCTCGGCATGTTAAAATAAATCGACTCTATTTAATAAAAAATCGATAAGACTGCAATGATAAAATCCATTATCATCATAATAACTGTGATTTATATCATTTCTTATAATGATTTTTTTAAAGAAATCATTAGTTAATCTAAACGAATCTAATTCAGATTCTATTTTAATAGCATCATCCATTCGTAATGCAGATTGTATATATATTCTACGATCTCCTTCATTTACTACAAAATCTATTTCTTTTAATGCATAGTTCCCTTTTCTCCTATCAATAACAACACCAATATCTACTGAATATCCTCTACGAATAAGCTCATTGTAAATAGCATTTTCCATAAGATGTCCTGGGTCGTATTGTCTAAAGTTTAATCTTGCATTTCTTAAACCTAGATCAGTAAAATAATACTTATTGGGATATTTAAAATATGATTTCCCTTTGATATCATATCTTCTTGCGACTGAAACTAAAAACGCATCAATAGAATAGTTAATGTAACTAGAAACAAGGTTATTATCTACTTTTTGCTTTCTAGCATCGCTTATAGCATTAGCAACATTTGTTGGATTTGTAAGAGAACTTATTTGAGAAGATAAATAATCTAATATTTGTTCTAATATATAAGGTTTTTCAATATTATGACGTTCAATAATGTCTTTTATGTATACCTCATCGTATAGGGAAGATAAATACTTTTTCTTCGAAATATCATCTTTAAAAGAAGTGATTCTAGGCATTCCACCATATAATAAATACTCATCTAAACAGTCCCTAACATCTCCATTATAAGAAGAATAATATTCTTCAAATGATAGGGGATATACATGAATTTGAGTTGAACGTCCTCTAAACTCTGTCATGATATCCGATGATAATAATTTAGAATTTGAACCAGTTACATATACATCTAAGTTTTTATAAGATTTTAATTCGTTTAGCATATCATAAATAGTAACTGGAATATCGTCATTTTCTGAATCAATAACTGTTTTTGACAATTGTACTTCATCAATAAACAAATAATATTTTTGAGTAGAATCTTTAATCAAATCTTCTACATGCTCACAAAGAGTGATAGGATTTCTAAATTTATAATATTTTCTTTGATCTAAGGATAAAGTAATAATTTGAGTCTTATTGATATGATTATCTATCAGATAATTTTTAAACAATTCAAAAAGTAGTACAGATTTTCCCACTCTCCTTAGGCCAGTAATCACTTTTACTTGACCATCCCACATACTATTTATAATTTGGTTCAAATAAAAATCTCTTCTTAACATGATTTATCCCCACCTTTCATTATCTATAACTTACTACAATTTTGTAGTAAGTTATAGATATAATAACATGTAAAATGAAATAAGAGAATATTTTCCGAAAAAATCTTTTCTAGTTAATAATATATATCATTAACATTATTAACGATGTTAAACACAAAAACAAGATTATGTACAATAGAAACAATTTCTTCTTTCGTTAAAAATCTATTTGAGATATACCATAGAGTATACTTCAATCTGAATGATGTGTCTGGTTCAGCTTCATGAACGCTGTATAATCAGTGCTTATGAAATATAATTTTCATTAGCCTATGATTTTTGAATATTCAAAATAATTTTTTAATGAATGGGATTTTCAATACAATATATAGGATCAGTACGCCGCTCATATTCAGAATGATATCATCTATATCTGCTGATCCAACCTTCCAAATGTATTGAATAACCTCTACTCCTACAATCATAAATAAGAAAAAGAAGAAATAAGGTTGAAATGAACGCATTGGTTTGAATAGAACATATATAAAATAACCAAAAGGCATGAACAACATGACATTCCCAATCATATTAAGAATAATATTCTTAATAGGTAATGTATGTCTTTCATAAGCTGTGTAATAAAGAAGTATTGTCTTTAATGGACTGATATTCACACTACTGAATGCTTTGACATGTCTTAATGCTGGGTTAAGGAACAGTTGATAAGTAAGATTTATAAGGTAGATGATGAATGCGATACTATGAAGTATAGTAAACATTCTTCTTTTATTTTTTACTACATTTCTTGCATCATAGGCATAACCTACTAAACCAATCATTTGAATAATAACAAGCACAAATGTCTGTGTAATAGAAAACTTGATTGTATAAGAAATGATATCTATTAATTGAATAATGAAAGCGACAGCTGCAGTAAGTAAGAATAAAAAACGTTTATGTTTCATGACAGTGTCCTCCGACAGACCATTGTAGTCATTTTATTATAATGAGTCAACAACCGTTATTATTTAACATAATTTAACACAAAAAAGAGGAGAGCCGTAAGGCTTTCCTCTAAATGGTTTTAAGAATTATTTCTTAGCGAATGGAGATTCGTAATCATAGATTGTTTCTAGGATAGTTTCCATATCTTTAACCATAGGCATTCTTGGGTTAGCAGGAGTACACTGGTCTTCGTATGCGTTCATAGCGATTCTATGTACTGATTCTTCCCAATCAGCTTTGCTGATGTTCTGTGACTTAACGTTTACAGCACCACCAACTTTTACCCATAACTTTTCAACAGCCTGTGCGAACATTTCAACACCTTCTGCATCAGTCTTTGGATGTAAGCCGATTAATTCTGCTAATTCTCTATATTTCTTATCTGCCTTATAGTCTTCAATCTTTGGCCAGATGTTTAACTTAGTTGGAACTGTACCATTGTATCTGATTACATGTGGTAATAACATACCGTTAGTACGTCCATGAGGAATATGCCATTCTCCACCGATCTTATGAGCTAATGAGTGGTTCATTCCTAAGAATGCGTTAGCGAATGCCATACCTGCGATTGATGCAGCGTTATGCATCTTGATTCTAGCATCAGGATCACCTTCAAGTACTGACTTTTCAAGGTTTTCGAATACTAACTTAACAGCCTGTTTAGCCCAACCATCAGTGAAGTCAGAAGCTAAGATTGAAACATATGCTTCAATAGCATGAGTTAATACGTCGATACCAGTATCTGCAGCGATTCTTGGTGGCATAGACATAGCGAATTCAGGGTCAACAATTGCGATTGTTGGAGTTAAAGCGTAGTCAGTTAATGGATATTTCTTGTTTTCCTTAGTATCAGTGATAACTGCGAATGGAGTTACTTCTGAACCTGTACCTGAAGTAGTTGGGATACATACTAACTTAGCTTTCTTACCAAGTTCTGGGAACTTGAATGCTCTCTTTCTGATATCCATGAATTTCTGCTTGATGTCATCGAAGTTAACTTCTGGATGTTCATACATTAACCACATAACCTTAGCAGCATCCATTGAAGATCCACCACCGATAGCGATGATTGTATCAGGCTGGAAGCTCTTCATGATTTCAAGACCCTTAAGAGTCATATCTAAAGATGGATCTGGTTCAACGTCGATGAATAAGTCAACGTCTACTTTGTTACGTCTTCTTCTGATAGCATCTTCGATCTTTGCTACATAACCAAGGTCATACATACCTCTGTCTGTAACGATCATTGCTTTCTTCATATCCTTCATATCTCTAAGATATCTGATTGAATTTCTTTCGAAATAAATCTTAGGAGGAAGTTTAACCCATTGCATATTGTTGTTACGTCTCCCTATTCTCTTAATATTTAGTAAGTTAATAGCACTTACGTTGTTTGATACTGAGTTATGACCATAAGAACCACAACCAAGTGTTAATGAAGGTAAGAATGCGTTGTATACTGAACCGATACCACCGAATGTAGATGGAGCGTTTTCAATAATACGGATAGCTTTGATTCTCTTACCAAATGCTTTAGAAATTTCATGATTAGTAGTATGGATTGCAGCTGAATGTCCTAAACCGTTAAATTCAACAGTTGCCGCAGCCTTTTCAATACCATCTTCAGTAGAGTTTGCTTTGATCATACCTAATACTGGAGAAAGTTTTTCTCTAGTCATTGGTTCGTTAGGACCGATTTCCTTAACTTCACAAACTAAGATCTGAATATCATCAGATACTTTGAAGCCAGCCTGTTCAGCAATCCAAGTAGCGTTCTTACCTGGAACGATGCTGTTTAATCTAGCTTCATTTACGTTTTCACTGTATGCTGTTGCACCGAACATGAACTGTTCAAGTTTCTTCTTTTCTTCAGCATTACAGAAATGTACATGATAACGACCGAATTCTTTCTTGAATTCATCATAGATTTCGTGATCTACAACAACAACCTGTTCAGATGCACAAATCATACCATTATCGAATGATTTTGATAAATAAATATCATTTGCTGCCATTTTGATTTTAGCAGACTTTTCTACGTATGCAGGAACGTTACCAGCACCTACACCTAAAGCAGGTTTACCACAAGAGTAAGCAGCCTTAACCATTGCGTTACCACCAGTAGCTAAGATAGTAGCAACACCTGGATGATTCATTAATGCACTAGTTGCATACATAGTTTTCATTGGTAACCACTGGATTACGTTCTTAGGAGCACCAGCTTTTACAGCAGCATCTAACATTACCTTAGCAGCCATAACTGAACAGTCATGAGCACCTGGGTGGAATGAGAAGATGATTGGGTTTCTAGTCTTAATAGCGATTAAAGACTTAAAGATAACTGTAGAAGTTGGGTTTGTTACTGGAACGATACCACAAACAACACCAACTGGTTCAGCGATTTCAGTGATACCAGTAAGTGGATCTTCATTAATAATACCTACAGTCTTTGTATGACGCATGTTGTTAGTAACATATTCACAAGCGAATAAGTTCTTAACAGCCTTGTCTTCAAATACACCACGGCCAGTTTCTTTAACTGCAGCTTCTGCAAGAACACCGTGCTTGTCAAGACCAGCTACTGACATCTTTGCTACGATGTAGTCAACAGTTTCCTGGTCAAAACCTTCGAATTCGTCTAATGCTGTTAATGCGTTATTAACTAACTCATCAATGCAAGCATCAGTCTTTTCTTCTGTCCATTCTTCAACTTTCTTTTCGACTTTCTTATCAGCCATTTTTATATCCTCCATTGACCAAAATATTTCTTTTCATATTTTGTAAGTTCACTATACATGACTTCTTGTGAAAAAACAAGCATACTTTTGTGAAAATTTACACAATTTGTACATAGCATTTACTGAAAACGTTTGCAGTTTAGGGATATCCGATTGTGCTTTTTTATGCTTAGTTTTTATCATAATTTTTAATTATAATTATTTTTTATAGTGATAGAATACTCTCAAAATTGTGAACGTTTACTTTTAAAGTCTTTCGATAAATATATCCACTGTCTTTATTATATCTCTTGCAATATTCATCTTATCCTTAAATAAAGCACTCATACTACCAATTGACTTGAAAGGATCCTGTAATAAGACCTTCTTGTCTTCAATGAAACCATTCTTCACAATATAATCTACTAATAATTCTACAAAGTGAATCTGTCTAGAATTCAAGCTCTGATCATCTAAGAAACGTGAGAACTCAGCCATAGCTGCTTGTCTATCTAATCCCACTATCTTTCTAATTAACTTTGTGATAGGTGTATCACCAAAGTGTAATCGATAATCATCTTTGCTTCCTAAGTCAATCCATAATAAGTTTTCTAGATGTTTCATTTCATCCGGTGTAATAACTTGATTATGTCTGAGCTTATAGATAGTTTCATCATCTTCATGTGCTTTTAAGTAATGCTGGACTTTCTCTTTATAGTTTTCTAACCCTTCATCATTATAGAAAGCATCATTCATCTTTGTTTCAACGATTTCATCTTCAAAATGTGTATCAACTGGGTCTACTACTGGACCAGGGTCTAAATACTTAATCAAACCTCTAATCTTCTTACGTAGTACTTCTAGATCAAAATAGTTAGCCGTCTTCCAGTAATCAGGATCTTTGGCACATTTCAAATACTCCGCATTGTCTGCAATATCAGGTGTTGTTTGTTTTTTATACAATTCACCAGCAATCATAATAACCTTATTGATTACTTGACTTGCATCATAATGATTGAGATATGCCATTTCAATCATATACATCTGTCTATCAAAGAACTTGGCACGTTTATCTTCATCATGAATCACAACAAGTGAAGATAATTCATCTTTAATATAATGTGTATCCATTTCATTCAAGTTTCTCCAGTTATCTGGATTCTTATATTGATGTACATATTTCAAGTGCATCTTTACATTAAAGCTGTCTTCATTGAGTGATTGAATATAACCTGACATTTCTTTGATCTGTTTATTAATTTCATCTACATAATCCTGATCAGATGCATTTTGTTCGAGTGCATAAAGAATATCAACACGTAACTTATAGATACGTTGAGAGAGTGATTCAACAATACCTGATTTTTCTGGACGCTGGTCTACTCTGAAGTAGTCCATATTTCCTAGGTAATCAAATATCAAGAATCCTTTCTTATCATCTCCTGGACCAAACAAGTCTTTTCTTAGTCTTGTTCCTCTTCCAATCATCTGCCAGAATTTTGCTTTACTTCTTACTTTCTTAAAGAATACAAGATTAACGATATCTGGTACATCTATACCTGTATCTAGCATATCTACACTGATAGCTATTTGAGGATAACTGTCTGTTTTACTGAATCGATCTATCGCATTTTGTACATATTTTGTATTAAATGTAATCACTTCAGCAATCTTCCCTTTATATTCAGGATAGAGTGTGTCGAATCTCTCTTTAATCTTATTGGCATGATTTTGATTGGCAGCGAAGATAATGCTTTTTCCTATCTTATCTCCTCCTTCGATTTTAATACCATGTTCCATTAAATCTCTGATCACAGTATCAATAGTATTAATATTAAAAACAAACTTATTCATTTCACTTGAACTGATTGTATCAGTATTAGAGAAGTGTTCTTCAAATTCTTTCTTCTCTTCTTCTGATAACTCATCATAGTGAATACCTTCCTCTAAAAACTTCATTTTAGTTTCATAGGAATGGTAACTGACTAAGTATTTGTCTTTGACAGCTGTTTCATATTCATAAGCATATGTAGGGACACCTGTTTCTAAATCAAATATAGAATATGTATTAGCTCCTATACTATCTTTAGGCGTTGCTGTTAAACCTATGAGTAATGCATCAAAGTAATCAAATATATCTTTATATTTGTTGTAAATACTACGATGGCTTTCATCAAGAATAATTAAGTCAAAATGTCCTGGTGTGAATAAGCGATTACCATCTTTACTTCTTGTTTCATCTATCGCATTCATCATTGTAGGATAAGTACTAAAGATCATTCTTGAGACTTCTGGGTCTTCTTTGTTTTCACATAGATTACAAGTAGTCAGGGAAGGAAGAAGGTTTACAAAGTTCTTCTTTGCCTGATTCACTAATGCAGTACGATCAGCAAGGAATAGTATATTCTTCGCCCAATCTGCTTTAGTGAGTACATCTACTAAACTAATCGCAACACGTGTTTTACCACTCCCTGTTGCCATTACAAGTAATGCTTTACGACTTCCTTTTTCAAAGTCTTCACATGTTCTTACAATAGCTTCTTTCTGGTAATAACGGTTTGTGATGGCATCCTGTATAACAGGTTTAGAAATACTTCTACGAGTATCTCTTCTATCTATAAGTAGCTGTATTTCATCCTGTGAGAAGATAGAAGAAACCCTTCTATCTGGATACATCATGTCATCCCAGATAAATGTTTCAAAACCATTTGTATAGAATATAACAGGTCTTAACCCATATTCCTGTTCAATACAATCTGCATAAAGTTTTGCCTGGTTACGTCCTACACGAGGATCTACACTTGTTTTCTTCGCTTCTATAACAGCTATAATCTTCCCAGTTCTACCACGTAATATATAATCTACATAACCATCTTGAGACTCTGTTGGCATATGATGTACAGGAAATTCTACTTCAACATTTGTATCAAAGTCCCATCCTGCTTCTTTAAGTTGCAGATCAATAACAAGTTTTCTTGTCTGCCATTCAAGAGCATTATTAACATCAATATACTCAACAGCTTTCTCTTCTTTTCTCTTAGCAGCACCTTGTTTTCTTAATTCCACATTTTCAGCAATAACTCTAGCAAGTTCTTCTTTTTGTTTTGCTTCTTTTTCTTTTTGTTTAGTAAGAATCTCTCTGATCTGTTCTTTAAGATCCTTATTCACAAACATATGTGTTTGATCAGGTAACTTAGCAGGATCAAATTTAGGTAACTGTTCCTGGTAATTTATTCCATATGAATAATTAATCCAGCTAATAAGTCTATAGAGATTATTCAAAGCAAGTACTGCTTCTTCTCTATTCACCTTAGCATTTGTATGCGTTGCATAGTTACCCAATTTAACTATATATTTAATACCTTCATAAACATCATTAGGAACAATTTGTTTAAATGTGTATTCATTGACTAAAGCACTTAGATTATCTCTATATGGCATCTGTAAGTCTATATCGTTCTTATACATGTAATGAACTGCTTGTTCTAATGCACGTCTTGTAAGCATTGCACAGGATGAAGGTGATACCATAAGTCCTTTTTCTGCTTCTATACATATTTCAGCAAAGTCCTGAAATTCTGTTTTTTTCTTTAAAAATGTAAAGTTCAACAGTACCATCTCCTCTATGCTTCTATTATATCCTAAAAAAGAACTTTATTGGGAATAATTGGGAATAATTGTGGTTACATTATCTTTTTGACTAGTAGAATGGTATACTTTAGCTATATTACATGGAGGTGATTTTATGGATTCAAAGCAACATGATGAATTATTGGAATTACTTGAGAAGTCTGAAGAGGATATTAGAAATGGTAGAGTAGCACCTATAGAGGATACTTTTAAAGAATTGAGAGATATGTTAGGTAGTAGTGATTAGCAGCTGAGGCTGCTTTTTTAGTGGTTAGAAGATATGGATTTTATGAGGAATAGTAAATGGTTACTGAGAAGCCTTGATTTATCGATTTCTTCTACGAATGATGCGAACTGGTTCTGGAGTTCAATAGCTGGAAAAGGGATAAAAACTTTATTTAATTTATCAACTGCCAATCCTGGTTGTGCAGCTCCAGTTTGAAATCTTGTTAAATCTAAATATTTCAATCCGTAATAATACCAAACTGTATTTAAATCAACTTTAGGTGTGACTACTATCGCATGTTCAGTAGCATAAAATTTCCCAGTTGCATAATTAACATTACCTGCCCATGCACCTTGTCGACCAATTACAGGATAATTACCATCATGAGAATAACGATTAATATAGCCTCTAATACCATTCCCTCCGAAACATGGATACATTAAGGTTTCATCATCGTATGTTTCAGATAATTCACCGGTTTTAATGGATTTTCCTGCCTTTAAAACCGATAAATCAAATAAAGATATTAATTTCAGATTCTTATCATTTGTAATAGAATCCCCAAACATCTCCACAAATCGGGCTTTGATAAGCTCATCTAATAAAACTAATTGTTCTTGATACTTTTTAATTATTCCCTTCAAACTAGTAAGTCTATATGAAATTTCTTTTTGGTAGTCTAAATCAGGATACGGAATGACAACATTATCAAAGTCTTTCTTTGTAATGTGTTTCATTGTAGCTCCATGTGTCTTTAAAGACATCTTATCTAAATTGTATTCAACAGCATACATGAAATAGAATTTGTCAATTTCAACTTTATCAAAAACAACCTTAAAGATATGTTGATTTAATAATGCTTTACCACGATTCCAAAGGTAAACACCTAAACTAGCAGACCAAGAAATCAATACATCTCCATCATTCAACTCTACTTTTTTAGGATAGTCTCCGTTATAATATCCCAAATCATATGCATTACCAGTGAGATCTTGTATTCTGATTATAGGCAATCCTTCACTACCTCTCTGTTCTGGCTTAAATGCATAACCATTTATATAAGTAGCGATATCACCAAGCTTTTTATACTCCACACTTACCCTACAAATGCAGATTTGCACTTGATTATAAATCAGGATTTATAGAGCACTTCACCATCTTAATTTCCACCATATTATGCCACAAACTTTCTATGCGATTCCTTCACATTATTCTGATTAACCATTGCATAATGCATAGTCGTATCTATCTGTGAATGACCTAATAAACTCTGTACCTGTTCAATAGGCATTCCTTTGTCTATAGCTCTAGTAGCTACTGTTCTTCTAAACTTATGTGGATGTACTCTATGAATACCTAAACGTCTACCTAAATTCCTTAATCTTATCTCTACACCACTAATCTGCAATCTATTAAAAGGTTTATCTAAAGAGACGAATAATGCTGGATTATCATCTGTTCGGCTCTTTAGATAATTCTTTAAGTGTATTTTTGTTCTTGCATCAAAATATACAGGTCTTTCTTTATTTCCTTTACCAAATACAACACATTCTCTATTCTCAAAATCTATATCTTCTATATTGATATTCACTAGTTCTCCTACTCTCATACCTGTAGAAGCCAACAAATCAATAATAGCCAAATCTCTTAAATTATCACAACTATCCCTTAAACACTCTAAAGACTCATCAGATAACGTTTCTTTAATCACCTTATCTGTCTTTATCTTATGAATCCTCTTCATAGGACTCTTAAGAATATAGTTTTCTTCTTCTAGCCAAGAGAAGAAACTACTTAGATTTCTTCTTATATTATCAATACTCACCTTAGAACAATTGTTTATCTTCTGATAATCAGTAAGATATGTTCTTAAATGATCTGTAGTCATGTGTGTAAAGTGTATATCTGTTCTATTCTCCAACATTACTAGAGTAGACTTATAGTATTGTGTTGTTCTTTTTGAACACCCTTCTATCTCTTTAGATGCAATAAACTTATCTATGAGTTCCATATTAGAATATTCAAAGATATCCTGAATACTATCTTCTTGCATAATAAAAGTTACGTTATCCAGACAAGACTTTAATGGAGTAACTAAATAGACTTGGGGTTTACTCAAGCTTTAAAAATGTCAGGGGTGTGA
>UQGS01000030.1 GCA_900540685.1 uncultured Catenibacterium sp.
ATTTACCTTCTTATTGATTAAGTTCTTCATCCTTTACATCTTCTTATCTTTTATACAGATGAGGTAGAAGAACTTTCCTATATATATTATACCACTTCTTATCAACAATTATATTACAGTATTTATCTTCTAAAAAAATAAGAGTATCACCCCCACCAATATGAGTGAGGAGATGCTCCTATTAATGTAATTTTAAAAAATCACTTATAAAATCTTAACACCTGATATTGATAATAGTCATCCTTATCCAGATAACCAACTGATATACCTTTTCCATTATATGCTGTTTTACCACTGCTTGATTTGTCTTTATTTTTTATCTGATCATAAGTCATACCATCGGGTGATGTATCTATTTCTTTATAGATCTATTCTATATCGCAATACGCATATTTCTTAATACGATAATTGATTAATGTTTTCGGCATAGGTTCTTCCTCCTTCATACTTCTACTCTATCGTTACATAAGCATGTAATTTCTTGCTTATTTCTTGCGATTAAAAAAGAACGTATAATTTCTATACGTCCTTCAATAAACTGGAATTTAGGTAAGAAAAAAGCAGTCAATCCTAAAGACTAACTGCTTTGTGTGTAGGGATATGAAGTTGTGGACTGGAATTTACATTTTGACATTATTTAACAATAGTTGAGTCAATTCTTCTAACTCCCCAGTAGACAAATCATTTTTATCTATCAAAACCATTTTATTATCTTTTCGTTTAACATATATATACTGTCCCATAGTACCGTACTCTTTGAATGCAGTCCAATAATTTTTGCTATATCCTATCTGGGAAATTATTTCTATCCCTTCAGCGTCAAAATGATACTCTACAATTCCAGTACGAAAAGACTTATCTAAGCGTAACTCTGCTTTTTTCAATACAAATTTTTGAAAAGACTTTGCATTAAACGCAAGAAGCAGACAAACTATTCCAATCACCATATAGACATACCATATAATATCAGGAGAATTTATAATTAAAAATATGCTACTAAAAATAATGATGATACCCAAAATCATCAGAAGCGGAACCACTATCTTACGCTTACGAACATTTTCTTTACTTTCCAAAGCAATTTTAATTGCAGCTTCTTTTTTTTCATCACTTAAATTCATACAATATTTAACCACAAAATTACCACCTTTACTTTTCACAGTTCTATAAATTTCGATTTATTACACCCGCATTATATCATAGCCTTACATTTACATTCAATTACCTGTATTTTCCCTTTAAGTTCTATAGAAAATCATTCCCAAGATATTCTATCTTGAGAAAGACCATATATTTCTAATCTGTTTAGAAAGAGTATCATAACTCCATAAACGATTACTTCTTTTTATAGAATTAGGATCATTAACCATAAACATTCCCTGTTTCATCCCTTTAATCACAATAAGATGTCCTGTAGTTGTAAAGTCTCCTGGTTTCATACTACATATAAGAGGTCTTCCATTCATGATTTCATTTTTCATCGAAGAATAAGAAAGAGGGATGTTTCTTCCATGAATACCATAATGTTTCATACCTTCAGTAAAGAAAGACCAGGATGTTCCATCTTGATAATAGCCATGATTATATGCATAAGATGCAACATCATAAGGTGTAATGTTATTTCTTCCTGTTAATCCTGCAATAATCATTGCAGCACTTGTAGGACCACAACCATTCATACCAATCACGTTATTCCCATACTTTCCATAACCCCATCTTTGATCATATTGAAGTAAGAGAGGATAGCATCCTTTTGTAACTGAACCTATTGTATTAGTATAAACATGTCCTTTTTTACTTGGATAGTTATAAACAAAGTCAATGAGTTCTTCGTTACGATAAAGCGACTGGATCATGGCATCAGGATATTGATTCTTGTTATCTAATATAGTGCGTAGTTTAGGATTAGAACGTGCTTTTATTTCTAATCCAATATCTTCTCTTAATCCACTGACACCACCACTTATATTATAAGCTATATGACCTATAAGAATTGAGAATACACAAAGTAATACTATAATTAGTTTTTTCATATGTTTTCATCTCCTTAAAAAAGCATCTTCATTACTTGTATTCTACCAATACAAATGAAGATGCTTCTTTAATACATTCTTATAGAATTCTTATGAACTTCTTAATTTTTTGGGAGAGTAATTGTGAAGACTGTTTCTTCTTTATTACTTGATGCAAAGATAGAACCATGATGCAGTTCTACTATTTCCTTGGCAATAGCGAGTCCTAAACCACTTCCACCTGTTCTTGAAGTACGTGCTGAATCTAAACGATAGAAGTTTTCAAATATACGATTTAGTTTTTCTTTAGGTATCTCTTTACCTTTATTGATAACTTTAATAATAACATCATCATGCGTACTATGAACATCAATATTGATATCAGTATGATCCTTACTATAGCTAATCGCATTCTTAATCACATTACTAAAGACTCTGCTGAGTTTATCCGCATCACCATATAATGTGATATCTTCATCTTGATTAAGATGGATATTCTTTTCCTGTTCTACTAGGACAGGATAGAAATCATCAATAATTTGTTCGAGCATCAGACGAATATCTAAATCTTCTTTTTCTAGAATAATCTTTTCTGAATTATAGCGAGCGACTTCAAATAATTCATTAATGAGATCTTCTAAGCGATAAGATTTATCTAATGCCACATTGATATACTTCTCTCTTTGCATATCAGGCATATCTTTAATTTCATCTAATAAAGATAAGTAACCAATCATAGAAGTGAGTGGTGTTTTAATATCATGAGCTAAATAAACAATGAGTTCATCCTTCTTCTGTTCATTCTCTCTTGCCAGTCTCTCATTCTTTATTGATTCACTCTTTAATTCATTGAATCGTCTTTCTATATCATAGAGTTCTTCAGGTAATGTGATATAGTCTACATTCTTATCCAATAATTCATGAGATGCATGAGTCAATGCATCCATATAATAGGATGTTTGTTTATAGAGCTGATAGATCATAAATCCAAAAGAAATCAATAAACAGATCATCATAAGCATCAGAAGTGAGATGGGATTCTTCACAACATTATAAAAGAATGCGAGAAATGTATAAATATTAGAATCAAAATCATAGACCCATTGAAAATCAAAAAAAGCAGCTAGATAGACTGCCAATACAAAAACAACTAATAGTCCTACTGTATAAGCTATATATTGTAGTAGTGTACGTTTATAAATCTTCTTTAAGATTGTATTAGTTTCCATATCATCCATCCTTTATTTTTCAATCTTATAGCCTACTCCATAGACCTTCTTTATATATTTAGGATTTCTTCCACCATCATGCATCTTTTCACGCAAGTGTCTAATATGCACCATGATTGTATTATTATCTCTCTTATAATAATCTTCTCCCCAGACCTTTAAGAATAAGTCATCACTCTTTACTACATTTCCTTTATGAAGACATAATTCCCATAATATCGCAAATTCTGTCTTAGTGAGTTCTATCTTCTTTTCATTAAAATAGAATTCTCTTGTATCATTGTTGATACGTATTCCTCTAAAATCTATTTCATTCTTTTCTTCTTTTTCATTATAGTTCTTATAACGTCTTAATTGTGCTTTCACTCTTGCGACAAGTTCTAATGGCTGAAATGGTTTTGTGACATAATCATCTGCACCAATACTTAAGCCATTGATCTTATCAATATCCTCTACCTTTGCGGTTACAAAGATAATAGGAAACTTATACTTTCTTCTTAATGTATTGCATAAAGAAAAACCAACCATATCAGGCATCATTACATCTAAGATAGCTAAATCTATCTTTAAATCATCAATATCTCTTAATACATCCTGACTAGAATAGTATTTATATACAGTAAAATTCTCATTTTCTAAATAGATTTGTATTAAATCTGTAATCTCTTTTTCGTCATCTACAACTAATATATTCATAAATACTCCCTCTCCTGTCTCATTATATCATTTACATTCCTATCAATTATTAATACTTTCTTAATTATTAAAAATTCCCTCTAGAGTTAGTTACAAATAATATGGTATGATAGTCGCATTGTGTGGAGGGAAATAAACATGAAGAACATGACTAAAGGGAAACCATTAAAGCTTATATTCTTATTCGCATTACCACTTATGTTAGGTAATATCCTACAGCAATTATATACAATGGTAGATACAATGATTGTAGGACAGTTCTTAGGTGTTAATGCCTTAGCAAGTCTAGGCGCTGCAGACTGGATCAACTGGGCTATTCTAGGAATCGTAATGGGATTTACGCAGGGATTTTCTATTCGTATCTCACGTACTTTTGGAGCAGAAGATTATGGAAATATGAAAAGATCTATGCATATGATTTTCTTCTTATGTGCTTTCTTTTCTATCCTTACAACAGTTGTTGCAGAGTTATCCATCGTGCCATTATTAACTCTATTAAATACACCATCTAACGTTATTCAAGGTTCTATTACTTATTTAAGAATCATGTCAGGTGGTTTGACTATCACAATGTTTTATAACTGTTTTTCTAGTATATTACGTTCTTTAGGTGATAGCCGTACACCATTACTCGCAATGATTGGTGGCGCAATCACAAATATATGTTTAGACTTATTATTTGTAGTGGTATTTAAATGGGGTATTGCAGGGGCTGCGATTGCAACATTATTAGCACAATTCTTAACTACAATATTTTGTTTATACATGTTAAAGAAGGAATTACCATTCAAGTTAGAACTTACAAAATTTAAGTTTGAAAAGAAGATTATCAAGAACTTATTACAGTTAGGTTCTCCTCTTGCCTTCCAGAACCTCATTATTTCTATTGGTGGTATTATGGTACAGTCAGTAGTCAATCGTTTTGGATTCTTATTTATTGCAGGATTTACTGCCACAAATAAACTATATGGTTTATTAGAAGTTGCCGCTATTTCATTTGGTTATGCGATTACAACATTTAATAGTCAGAACTTAGGTGCAGGACAGTATGAACGTATTAAAAAAGGTGTGGCACAAGCAGCCTTCTTATCATTCTGTACTTCAGTGATTATTGGTGGATCTATGGTTCTATTTGGTAAGCATATCTTATTACTCTTTATTTCAGGTACACCTGATCAGATCAACAAAGTACTTACTATCTCTTATAAATATCTCTTTATTATGGCTGTATGTCTACCAATTCTATATATGCTTCATTCATATAGAAGTGCATTACAGGGAATGGAGAATACATTTATTCCAATGGTATCAGGTATTGTGGAACTAGTTCTTCGTGTAGGTGTTGCCCTCATCTTTCCTATATTCTTAGGACAGAATGGGATTTATCTAGCAGAAGTATTTGCATGGACTGGTGCAGCAGTACTGCTTTATATATCATATAAAATAAAAATACATGCATTATTAAAAGATACTGTAATGGGTAATTAACTCATTATGGTTTCAGATAGTGTAAAAGGCGGACAGAAATCCGCCTTTTATGATACATTAATTCTACTATAAAAACATACCATTAAAGTTTATCTTTAATATTTTCAAGCTGATGAAATATACCTAAAACATTTACTTCATCATCTTTAATATCATAAACTACACTGTAATTCATTTGAGGAACAACTGCATTTCTGTAATACTTTTTTAGCTAAATATTGATCAATACATAGTGGATATTGATATGGATTCTCAATCAGATTGTCATAAATCATATTAATGCCATCTAACAGATGTCTAGCAGCTTGTTTATTTTTCAAACAATAAATCAAGTAATAAACAAGATGATCCAACAGTTCATCTGCATTTTTAGTAATATTTAGCCTATAGCTCATATTTTACCCTCAAGTTTTCAAGTGATTTCTTGGCATCTTTTACCTGACCATTCTTCACTTGTTCTTCAGAAATTTCAATATTTCTGTATATATCTAATTTTTTCATTGTTTCTTCATATGCTTCCATACTCATAATCACCATATCCCCATAACCATTTTTAGTAATAAATACAGGTTCATTTGTATTATGACACATCTCAGAAATTTCCGAAGTTTTCTTCAAATCTTTAATTGGAATGATTTGTGGCATCTTTAACACCTCCTAATTATGGGATAATTATACCATAATTATAACCTGCTATCAAAAATAAAGTCCCTCTTTCTAATTTATTAAGTCATCTATAAGGAGAACTGGACGCTTTTTAATTCATCCTCCCTAATCGTTCAGTAGCTAAAAAAGTATCTCTACTATTTAATACTCAATCATTAGAGAAAATACTTACAAAAAGAATTATAAACCATACTTTTCTTTCCTATCTTCCATAAACTCATCAAAATCAACCAATTCCACTTCTCCATTTTTATACTTTCTATCATACTCTTCTGCTATCAGCATATCATCTAACTCTTCATCCATATATCTCACCTCTTTACCATTATACAAAAAGACATCTCCTAAGAGATGCCCTAATGAATTATTTCACTACAATATTTACAATCTTATTAGGAACATAAATGATCTTCTTCACTTCTTTACCATCAGTATGTGCCTTAACATTTTCAAGATCTAATGCCTGCTGTTTAACAGATTCAGCTTCCTGATCCTTATTAATAGATAAACGTCCACGTACTTTACCATTTACCTGTACTGCAATTTCAATTGTAGATACAACAAGCTTGTCTTCTTCATATGTTGGCCATGCTTCATAAGCGATTGTACCTTCATGACCAAGTTTTTCCCACATTTCTTCACAGATATGAGGTGCGATACATGAAAGCATCTTTACAATACCTTCTGCATATGGCTTATAAACTGCTTTAGCCTTATATGCTTCATTGATGAAAATCATCATCTGTGAGATAGCTGTATTGAATCCAAGGTTTTCATAGTCTTCAGTTACCTTCTTAACTGTTGAATGATATACGAAGTCTAATGAACCATCATTTGTATCTGTAAGCTTATCAGATTCAATAAATAATCTATAAACACGTTCTAGCCATTTCTTTGAACCTTCTACACCTGTTTCACTCCAAGGCTTAGATGCTTCAAGAGGACCCATAAACATTTCATATAGACGTAATGTATCTGCACCATATGCTTCTACAATATCATCTGGGTTAATAACGTTACCCTTTGACTTAGACATCTTCACACCATTTGGACCAAGAATCATACCCTGATGGTATAGTTTCTTGAATGGTTCTTTAACTGGTACGATACCCTTGTCATATAGATAGTTATTCCACATACGTGAATATAATAAGTGTCCTACAGCATGTTCTGGTCCACCAACATATAAGTCAACTGGCATCCAATGCTTTAATAATTCAGGATCTGCAATAGCCTTATCGTTATGTGGATCAATATATCTTAAGAAGTACCATGAAGATCCTGCAGAACCAGGCATAGTACTTGTTTCTCTCTTACCCTTCTTACCATCTACTTCTACATTAACCCAGTCAACAGCCTTATCTAGTGGTGAAGAACCAGTCTTAGATGGACTATAATCTTCAAGTTCAGGTAAGATAAGTGGTAACTGATCATCACTTAATGCAACTGATGTTCCATCATCAAAATTAACAACTGGAATTGGTTCACCCCAATATCTCTGTCTTGCGAAGATCCATTCTCTTAAACGATAGTTAACATGCTTAGAACCACAATGATGTTCTTCTAACCAGTCTAACATCTTATCGATTGCTTCCTGCTTATCTAAGCCATTTAAGAAGTCAGAGTTAATATGTACACCATCCTGTGTCCATGCTTCTTTAGTTACATCTCCACCTTCTAATACTGGAATAATATCGATACCAAACTTCTTCGCAAAAGCATAGTCACGATCATCATGTGCAGGAACAGCCATGATTGCACCTGTTCCATAACCAGCTAATACATAGTCAGAAATCCAGATTGGAATCTTCTTACCATTAACTGGATTGATTGCATAAGCACCAATGAAGACACCAGTCTTTTCTTTATTTAATTCTGTTCTTTCAAGTTCTGATTTAGTTGCACAAACATCTAAGTAAGCTTTTACTTCATCCTTCTTATCAGGAGTAGTAATCTTTTCTACTAATTCATGTTCTGGTGCTAATACACAATATGTAGCACCAAATAATGTATCACAACGTGTTGTGAATACAGTGAATTTATCATCATAACCATCTACCTGGAAATCAACATGAGCACCGATTGATTTACCAATCCAATTTCTCTGAATTTCTTTTGTAGATTCTGGCCAATCAACTTCTTCTAAGCCTTCAAGTAATCTTTCAGCATATTTAGGGATATCAATAACCCACTGTTTCATATTCTTACGAATAACAGGGAATCCACCACGTTCACTCTTACCATCGATGATTTCATCGTTCGCAAGTACTGTACCTAATTCTTCACACCAGTTAACTGGAATATCTACATATCTTGCTAGACCATCTTCATAAAGCTGTTTGAAGATCCACTGAGTCCATTTATAGAAGCTTGGATCACAAGTAGATACCTGCTTATCCCAGTCAAATGAGAAACCTAACATCTTTAACTGTTTAGTGAAAGTCTGAATATTCTTTAATGTAAATCCTTCTGGATGGTTACCTGTCTTAATGGCATACTGTTCAGCAGGTAAACCAAATGAGTCAAATCCCATTGGATGTAATACGTTATATCCCTGCATTCTCTTCATTCTTGACATAATGTCAGTTGCTGTATATCCTTCTGGATGTCCAACATGAAGACCTTGTCCTGATGGATAAGGGAACATGTCTAAGGCATAATATTTTGGCTTTGAGAAATCATAAACATCTGTTTCGAATGTCTTATTCTCTTCCCAGTATTTCTGCCATTTCTTTTCTGCTATCTTATGATCATAAGTCATAATTTTGTCTCCTCCACTTTTAAAATAAAAAAAGTCCTCATGTCTAAGGACGAGAACTCGCGGTACCACCTTAGTTCATGAAGACTGATTCATGCGCTTAATGCTTTAACGCAGCAATACGTGATCTGCTTATCACAGACCCATCTCCCTAGCGAGTTCAATGGATGACTTTACTTATTCACACCAGCCATAAGTTCTCTTAAAAAGCATGACCATCTACTACTCTAGTTCCTAGATTTTTTTATACTCACTCACCTTATCATAATTTCCTATCATTTGCAAGAAGTATCATCTCATTTTAAGGATGCGGTCTCATCTCATTTTAAGGATGCGGGATGGATTGAGCTTGATAATATAAATAACACTAAAAAGTGTTGAAACACAAACAAGTAAGAATGAACCAACCCACAATATCAACATAATAAGAGGCTGGAATGTAAGATGCATAGGAAAGTCTGTAATTTGTGGGATAATTTGATTCATCACCTTCATAATACCTAATAATATGAGAGATGCTGTCAAATAGCTATAAGAATGGAGGATCAGACATTGATAGAAGGACATCGTAAAGATATGCTTCTTCTTTTCACCATAGGCCTTCATGATTGCATGATCCTTCTTTAAATGCATGGCATGAAGAATCATGATTTCCATAATCATAAAGATAGAAGAAATAATAGTAAGAATAGAAAAGACAACTAGAATCATCTGAATTCTATTCATATTATCATTAAATGTTTTCTTAGTAGAATCCCCCATCGTCTTGAATTCATATTCTGGGTGATTCTTTTTTAAGGAATCGATAATGGACTTATCTTCCTTATACTTCAACATACCATATCTTGCAGTCGGTGTTTGATTAAAGAGCGATTCAATCCAATGGAAGTTTGCATATTCATACATATAGAAGGCATCATAGCTATATGTTTGAGGAGAGATACCAACTATCTTTACTTCTTTTCCTTTTATCTTTAATTGATGCTTATAGTAGATAGTCCAAGCAGTATTGAGTAATGTATTTACCTTCTTATTCTGTGCTAGTTTTCTTGCGGTAGAAAGAGGTACCGCAATTTCATCATTATTCTGTGGTGCTCTTCCATATATATAATTTGTTTCATAGGATGTATCATCAGATATAAAGAGTACTTCATTCTTTTGATACCTATGATTATTATGAGAGATTCCCATAAGGTCATAATCCTCAAAGTTTAAATAATGATAAGAGGCTTCATTAAAATGCGTTAAAGAAAGTGGATCATCGTTACGTAATTTATACGTAATGGATTTCTGTGGAATAAGAGAAGATAAATATTGATAGATTGTATTACGAAAAGAGAAAGTAAAAGTAAAGGTCATCATCAAACACAACATTGCGATAGATAATGCGAAAGACATCTGAAAGAACCTTTTACGACTACTTAAGAAAGATTGAATAGTCAACCTTAATATAGGAAAGTGAAGTAACTTATTATTGATATGATTCTCTTTAGGATAACTTTCTGTTTTTTGAATAAGTGTATCCTTTATAATACATCCATCCTTCATTTCTATAATACGATCACTATATTGTTTCACTGATGCTTCATCATGGGAGACAAATAATACAAGAGAAGAATGAGAACGTTCCTTCAGTTTCTTTAATACTCTTTCTGCATTATCTGCATCTAGTGAAGCTGTTGGTTCATCACATAGAATAATATCTGGATCATAATAGAGTGCACGCTCTATCGCAGTGCGTTGTCTTTGTCCCAATGATAATGCACTCACTGCTGTCTTTTTAAACTGTTTAGTTAATGTATCATCTAATGTATAGGATGATTTATGAAAATAATCATAAAGTCTAATATTATTTGTGATAGAGAGCCAGGGAATGAGATGAAAGTCCTGGAAGATAATAGAAACCTTCTTGTTCTTATAAATCACTTCTCCTGAATAATCATCATCTAGTCCTGCAATAATATGAAGTAAAGTACTCTTTCCACACCCACTTGGTCCAACAAGTGATACAAAGCCTGTATCCGGAAGAGTGCAGGAAATGTTTTCTAAGACATGTTCATGTAGATAACGCTTGTTGATTGATTTAAGTTGAATCATATTATTCCTCCCTAAGTAGTGAGACAATGCTTTCCTTCTTAATACGCTTAAATGGTGCAGATGCAGAGAATAAGAGTATAAGAAGATAGATAAAATAGAAAATAATATAGAAATAGTAAGGAGATGCAAGACAGCTAAAATGGAAATAACTCTTAAAGGATGTGAGTGGGAGAATAGAAAGAATCATAATAAACATCAGTATGCTGATAGAATAAATAAATGTACCTATAATAAGTATTTCTATCTTTGATTCACACTGTAATTGTTTATATGTTGCACCCATAGAAATCTTCAAGGCAAGAGAACGGCTTCTTTCTAAATAGAGAGAAGAGAAGACTGTTTTAGTAAGTTCTATGGCCACAAATAAACTAATCATCATATAGACTAACGCAATCATACGACCAATAGAAATAAGTGTGCCATAACTCATCTTCTTCATATATACATCATTGTCTGCTTCATAATTCTTTTCATAACGTTTGATGACTGTTTCAGGATCATTGGTCATTAAATCCACCTTATCATCTCTTATTAGATCTGGATATTTCTTATCTATATCATGATGGAAACAGACCAATTGATCCTGATAAAAGTTATCTTCTATTATTCCCACCACCTTATATGTTTGATTTTCTAATAGATGACATGTGAATTCTGATTTAAGTTTATGAGATAAATTATGCGTAATAATGACTTCATTTGTATTATGAGGAAGATGTCCTGAAAGCAGCTTGATATGATTTGTCTTTTGAGGTAAACGAATCAATGAGGCACTCACTCCTTTGATATAACCACTTTCTATATCAAAATGTGGTGTTGTTTTTTCTTTTATAGAAATAGATTCTCCATCATGACTCGATATAGTCACAATATCTTTAAGTGGTGCTTCAGTGTAGGACTTCTCAATAGAGTTAGAAAGACCATTTAAACCACTCATAATCACTAATGAAGTCACAATAACCAGTATTTGAAAGAGTGATAGGAGTGCGAGTCTCTTTCTTTCTCCCAACACTTCTTTAAAACTATACCTTAAAGAGAAATGCTTCTTATGCTGAGGAATAAGGACATCTTTATTAGTCTCTCTTTCTCTTATTGTATGTAATGTACAATTCTTCATCTCTATGAGTATATCCACATATTCATCTAAAAGTGCTGTATCATGAGACACAACGATAACTAAACGATCTTCAGATACTTCCTTTAAGAGTGTCATCACTTCTTTTGCCTGTTTATAATGAAGTGCACCGGTAGGTTCATCACATAATAGTACTGGTGCATCCTTTAACAAGGCACGGGCAATAGAAACACGTTTCATCTGTCCAATAGAAAGTTCATCAGGATATCTTTTCATCAGCTTTTCTATTTTTAAGCGTCTAATAATCTTATTCATCTTTTTCTTATCAAAATCTATCTGCCCAAAATAGCATCCAGCCATGATATTTTCTTCTACTGTATAAGAAGGTATCAAATCATTATTCTGTTTAATAAAGCCTATCATCTTACTAAATGATTCATCGATGTCTTCATGATTAAAAGATATTGTGCCATTATATTGCAGTAATCCACATAAACAATATAAAAGTGTAGACTTCCCACATCCTGAAGGACCTTTGATTCCTACTAAACCTGTATCTGGAAATATATAATTCACATGATCCAATATACAAATATCATAACTCACAGTTAAGTCTTTAAGTTCTAGCATATTCTTCCTCCTTTTTATGTTATAATGAGCCAGGTGATAAAAAATGAATCCTTTTCCATATTCTTTAGATAACAAGCGTTATCATACATACAATTATTTTTTAAAAACGAGATATCATAAAAAAGTCGCAAAGGTCTCTCTAGATGCCCATTTTACCTGCCCTAATAGAGATGGGACTAAGGGCTTTGGAGGCTGTATATTCTGTTCTGAGAAAGGGTCTGGAGACTTTATTCTAGATAGTGATTCTCTTTTAGAACAGTTTAAAGCAGGTGCTGAAGTAATGAAAAGAAAGTGGCCTGATGCTGTCTTTATTCCTTACTTCCAGGCATATACAAATACCTATGCGTCTTTAGATCAGTTAAAGAAAATCTATGAACCTTTTATTGGCATGAAGGATGTTGTAGGTATTGCGATTGCGACACGTGCAGACTGTCTCACTGAAGAGATATGTGCTTATTTAGAAGAGTTGTCTAAGAAAACTGATGTTTATATAGAACTTGGCTTACAGACTATTCATGACACTACCGCAAAAGAAATCAATCGTTGTCATACTTATCAGGAATTCTTAGATGGACTCTCTATGTTAAGAAGACATCATTTAGAAGTCTGTGTGCATATTATTAATGGTTTACCTAATGAAACAATAGAGATGATGTTGGAGACTGCAAAAGAGGTAGGAAAACTAGATATACAGGGGATTAAGATCCATAATCTCTATGTAACTCAGAACAGTCGTCTTTATAAGCTCTATTATCCTTTTAAGATGTTAGAAAGAGATGAATATATTTCTTTAGTTGCAAGACAATTAGAATATATTCCAAGTCATGTAGTCGTAGAAAGACTGACTGGAGATGCCCCATTAGAAGAATTAGTGGCTCCATTATGGTCTATAAAGAAAACAACAATTCTTAATGATATCGATAAGTATATGAAAGCTCATGATATTATGCAGGGAGATCTTGTATCCCTCAAATAATATATACGAAAGAAAAGAAAGAATTTCTTAAGGACATAAAAAAAATCTGGCCAAAAGCCAGATTTCTTTTTATTATTCTTCTGTTTCAAGAAGACCGTATCCACCATCTCTACGTTTATAGACAACACATACTGTATTAGTTTCGATGTCCTTATAAACGAAGAATGAATGACCAATGAGTTCCATCTGCATGATAGCTTCTTCCATGTCCATTGGCTTTGGATTAATTGTTTTTGTCTTAACGACAACGTCTTCTTCTTCAGGTTCTTCAAGAGATTCTAAAGTGTTAATGTTGAAAGCGAGTTTATTATTCTTTGACTTTCTACTTAACTTTGTCTTGTACTTTCTGATCTGTCTTTCTAGCTTATCGATAACTAGATCGATTGCTTCATAAAGATCATCACTTGTTTCTTCTGCACGAAGAAGAACATACTCTGTAGGAATTGTAACTTCAATTTTCTGGCCAAATGGGTAAGTTCTAATTAAAACCTTAGCCTCCACATCTTGTCCCATGATGAAGTACTTGTCGAGCAATGCTAACTTTTTAGTAATTTTATCCTCAATAGCATCTGTAATTGTAACGTTTTTACCTCTGACAATAACTTTCATAATTAATTCCTCCTTTACAATTCTTTCTATACCTATATTATACATAAAAAAAACTTAAAAAACACTCTTGACATAAAATATAAAAAAAAGAAGACGTTAATGTCTTCCTTAAGCTAAGTATTTCTTTAAGTCTTCTACTTTATCTAGTTTTTCCCATGGGAATTCAACATCAGTACGACCAAAGTGTCCATAAGCAGCTGTTGGTCCATAGATTGGGTTTAATAAATCTAATGTATTGATGATACCCTGAGGAGTTAAATCAAATTCCTTCTTGATTGCATCTAAGATTACTTCATCAGCGACTTTACCAGTTCCATAAGTATCTACATGCACACTTGTTGGATCCTTTACACCAATTGCATAAGATAACTGGATTTCAATACGATCACATAATCCTGCTGCAACAATGTTCTTAGCGATATAACGAGTGATATAAGCTGCACTTCTATCTACCTTTGATGGGTCCTTACCAGAGAATGCGCCTCCACCATGTCTAGCCATTCCTCCATAAGTATCAACGATGATCTTACGTCCAGTTAAACCAGTATCACCATGAGGACCACCAATAACGAATCTTCCTGTTGGATTAATGAATACCTTATAGTCTTCATTCATATGATGTTTTCTAACAACTTCCTTCATGATTTTTTCTTTAATGAATGTCTTGAATTCTTCTTCATTGAAATCTGGATCATGCTGGATAGACATAAGGATTGTATCAACCTTAGGATTGTTTTCATCTGTATAATCAATAGTAACCTGTGATTTCATATCAGGTCTTGCATGTTTGAATGTGCCATTATGTCTTAATTCACTGGCATAACGTACTAATTCATGAGCCATAGAGATTGGTAAAGGCATATATGTTTCAGTTTCATTTGTTGCATAACCAAACATGATACCCTGATCACCTGCACCACCTACTTCTACATTTGTACCTAAGGCGATATCACTAGACTGTGTATCCATGACTACCTTGATTTCACAAGTATCTGCATCAATACCTAAATCTTCAGAAGTATAGCCGATTCTTCTCATAACATCACGAGCCACTGCTTCATAATCTACTTTTGCATTTGTTGTAATTTCTCCACCAATAACTAATAAATTAGTTGTTGCGAAACATTCACAAGCTACACGTGAATATTTGTCCTGTCTTAAGCATTCATCTAAGATTGCATCACTGATCTGATCACAAAGTTTATCTGGATGTCCTTCTGATACAGATTCTGATGTAAATAAGTTCTTTTCCATTTTCTTCTTTTCCTCCTGTAATAAAAAAGCTCTCCTCAAAGAGGAAAGCGTAGTAATCTGCTTCCTCTTATTGTTCAAGTAATACTTGCTTGGTCAAGGCACCTTCTATATAAGGGTTGCCACCACTTTAAAACGATCCTCATCTGTGTGGTTCTGAATAAGAGTATAAAAATATTTAATTAAATTGCCTGTACTTCAATAACGCCTGGGACTTCTTCTACTAAGATCTGTTCAACACCATCTTTAATAGTAGAATCTAACATCATGCATCCTGCACATGCGCCAAGCATATGTACATAAACGATGCCGTCTTTGAAATCAACGAATTCTAAGTCTCCACCATCTCTTTGTAGATAGGGTCTCAACTTATGAATGACTTCCTTAATGGCTTCAATCTTTTCTTCCATGATTTCACCTCGCTTCTGCTTGACCATTATAACACACAAAATAAAAAAGAAAAGTGATATACTCTATAGAATCACTAAAAAACATACTTATTTATTAGACAATTTTAATAGATTGCACATTTTTAAGCATAATTCACTGTTTTTTATACATATTCTATGATTCTTATCAAGCATAATAAAAGAACCCCTGAGGGTTCTTCAACGTTATTCATCACTGTTATTTTTAATATAATCCAATACAAAATGAATGACATAGAGTACGACAATCATCCATCCGACAGATACTAAAACATATTTACATTCTATAGGAATATTATCATCATCATACATAAAGTAATAGTTATAAGCAAGTACTGGCACTTGAGTCATAAATATAAGTAAAGCAAGTACAACTATATTTGTTTTCTTCATATTAACCTTCCATTCCTTTTTACCTCTAAAGTTAGTATATTCTAACTATACTGTTTTATTTTCTCTTTGTAAAGTTATTACAACATATTTCTATTTTATTAATAGTATTTTCCTTTTACTGTGCATTTATTTCACAACTGATTAATTACATCAATACTTAATGCATCTACTTGAATATAATTTTCACATTAAAGAATTATTATTATCTATTCTTTTATCACTATTATAATTATGCTATAATGCAGTTGATTGGAGGCGTGCAATGGAACATCAAGTTCATGTAGGTGACATTGTTGATGTGACCATTACTGGTATTCAACCATATGGTGCATTTGCTTTATTGCCTGATGGAAGCAGCGGATTAATCCATATATCAGAAATATCTGATGGATTTGTTCGTGACGTAAATCAATTTGTCTTTTATGGAGAACAGGTTAAGGTAAAAGTCATTGATATAGATAACGTCCATCACCAGGCAAGGCTTTCTTTAAAAGCAGTCGCGAAAAAGAGACGTTTTCGCAAAAGAAAGTCAATCGTGGAAACACCTAAGGGTTTTAATCCACTAAGAGAAATGATGCCTCGATGGATCAGTCGAGGAATCGCAAAGGAGGAAGATGTATGATCAACGTTGATTTAAGTAAAGCTAAATTAACAGAAAGCATGGAATCATATAAGGACAGAGTCGCAGAAGTTCATGATATGATTCACAACAAAACAGGAGCAGGTAACGACTTTTTAGGATGGGTTGACTTACCTACTAACTACAACAAAACTGAAGTAGAAAACATTAAGAAAAAAGCTGCAGAATTATCTGAAGAAATTGATGTTTTATTAGTTTGTGGTATCGGTGGTTCTTATTTAGGCGCAAGAGCTGCTATTGAAGCAATCAATGGTCTTTATCCAACAAACAAGGTTCAGATTATCTATATTGGTAATACATTCTCTGCTACTTATTTAGCACAGGTTAAGAACTATGTAAAAGATAAAGAATTCGGTATTAATGTAATTTCTAAGTCTGGTACAACAACTGAAACTTCAGTTGCTTTCAGAATCTTCAAAGAATTACTTGAAGAAACTAAGGGTAAAGAAGTAGCTCAGAGAAGAATTGTTGCTACTACAGATGCTCATAAAGGTGCATTAAAGACTTTAGCTGACCAGGAAGGTTATACAGAATTCGTAGTTCCTGATGATATCGGTGGACGTTATTCTGTATTAACTGCAGTAGGATTATTCCCTATCGCAATGGCTGGTATCGATGTTGATGCAATGTTAAAGGGTGCTAAAGATGCCCAGGATAAATACAACAATCCAGATCTTCTTACAAACGATGCTTATCAGTATGGTGTTGCAAGACAGATGTTATTAAAGGCTGGTTACCCAGCTGAAATGTTTGTAACTTATAACTTACAGTTACAGCAGACTGCTGAATGGTGGAAACAGTTATTTGGTGAATCTGAAGGTAAAGAAGGAAAAGGTATCTTACCTACAAGTGGTACTTTCTCAACTGACCTTCATTCATTAGGACAGTTCATCCAGGAAGGTTCTAAGGTTTTATTCGAAACTGTATTAAAGATCAAAGAACCTCAGATGAACTTAGAAATCCCTAGCGATGCAGAAAACTTAGATGGTTTAAACTACTTAGCTGGTAAGACAGTTGATTATGTTAACCAGAAAGCATGTGAAGGTACTATTGATGCCCATGTAAATGTTGGTAACGTACCTAACATTCAGATCACTCTTGATCATGTTGATTCATATAGCTTTGGTTATATGGTATACTTCTTCGAAAAGGCTTGTGCAATGAGCGTTTACCTATTAGGTGTTAACCCATTCAACCAGCCAGGTGTTGAAGTTTACAAGAAGAATATGTTCAAGCTTTTAGGTAAGCCTGGATATTAATAAGAGATCCCGCGTATTGCGGGATTTTTTTGTACAATGTGATGAGTTTGTAAGAAATTGTGATGTTTTTCACAAAGTATAGTAGATAATCTCTTTTTAATCAGTATAATGAAAATTAGATAATGTTTAAAAAGATAGTAGTGAAGCAGAAGAAATTTTTCTTCTGTTTTCATTTTACTAGAAAGGAGACAAACATGAAGAACATTACTATTATGGGTGGTGGCGTTCTGGGATCACAGATTGCATTCCAGGCAGCATATTGTGGTTTTGATGTAACAATCTGGTTAAGAAGTGAAGGAAGTATTGGGCGTACACAGCCTAAGCTTGATTCTATCAAGCAGTCTTATATTGATGCAATTAATCTTATGGATATTGATAAATCTATCAATACATGGTGTATGGGTATTGCAGGCTATGATGATTTTGATAAGGAAAACTGCCTAGAGAAGGTAGAACGTGCTTATTCTACAATCAAGCTAAAACTTGATATGAAAACAGCAGTAAAAGATGCTGATTTAGTCATTGAATCTATGACAGAAAATATGGAAGCTAAGAAGGATGTCTATACAAAGATGGCTCCCCTACTTCCTGATAAGACAATTCTAGTGACTAATTCTTCTACTATGCTTCCTAGCAAATTAGCTAAGTTTACTGGTAGACCTGATAAGTTCCTTGCATTACACTTCGCAAATACGATTTGGAAGAATAATATGACAGAAGTTATGATGCAGGATAAAACAAATAAAGCATATTTTGATGAAGTCATGAAGTTTGCGAAAGAGATTAGAATGATCCCATTACCTGTCAATAAAGAAAAGTCTGGTTACCTACTCAATTCTATGTTGATTCCATTATTATTCTCAGGTATGGATTTAATGGTCAATGGTATCTCTGATCCTGAAAGTATCGATAAGGCATGGACTTTAGGTACAGGAGCACCTAAAGGACCTTTCCAGATTCTTGATACAGTAGGATTAAAGACTGCTTATGAGATTGTTGGAATGTATGTAAAGATTCCTGGCTTCTTAGCACCTTATAATTTCAAAGGCATGCATAAGATGTTGAAGTCTTATATTGATCAAGGAAAGTTAGGATATAGTACTGGTGAAGGATTCTATAAGTACAAGAATAAGTAACTAAATAAGCTTGAGGTTCACTCCAGTTATACAAATGCCAGAAGTGCAAACTTCTGGCATTAGTTTTGGGTAATTTTTACATCGTATTGTACAAAGTGTTTTTTAATCAACAAATACGTCATTTAATTCAGTACACATTATAATCAAGTCACTAATAGGTAGAATAAGTAGCAAAATAATCACACCTATCACCAATAGAAAAGGAAATTGATACATTCCCACCTGAAGATAAAGTCAAGATACGCCAAGAAAGATCAAAGCCATTAGTTGATGACTTCTTTTTATGGTGTAAAGATAACCAAAACAAAGTGTTAACAGCTTCTAAGACAGGAAAGGCTATACAATATGCCTTGAATTACGAGGCAAGATTGCGTTCATTTTTAGAAGATGGTCTTGTAGCTATGACAAATTCATTAGATTTATTCAAAAAAATATATTATCCCCAATTTTTACATTAACACCTGTAAGTACAGGATTTTTATTTGAAAAGTTGGGGATAATTTTTTATCGAATACCAAATTGTTTAGCTATTTCATCTTCATCATCCCATTCAGGTAATACATCAATATCATTTTCGTTCTCTATAACTTTTTTCATCTGTTCTAATGAAGGTTTGGCATAATGTTTTCTTGTTGTATCAGTAGATGAATGTCCTAGCATCCTACTTACTAATTCAATAGGTACACCATCTTGATATAGATGTGTTGCACGTGATCTTCTAAACATATGTGGATGTACTTTTAAAGGAATATCAACATCAGGATGTTCTTCTTTTATTTTATTTGCATATTTTTGAATAAATGTTTCAATTGTTGATTCACTTAACTTGTTTTTATTTCCGTTAATAACTGAATAAAATACATAGCTTGTAGGTTTATAAATTTTAATATAATTATTTAGATGTTCTACAGCTTTAGAAGAAATATTAACAATTCTTTCTTTATCACCCTTTCCATGTACCAACATATATGGCGTTGAAATATCTAAAAATAAATCATTTATATTTAAGTCAATCAACTCGCCAACTCGTAATGCCGTTTCATAGAGAATAATCATAATAGTTTGGTTTCGAATACCTTTTTTATTTTGTTTTGGGTATTCAAATAGCAACTTTAATGCTTCGCTAGATAAAACTTCTTTCTCTTTTACTGGAATTTTTAATGTGGGTATATGATTTATAGAAATCGCAATACTTTGATATGAAATATCAATATCGGATATATACCATAAATAATTTTTTATTACTGTAACATGATGATTAATAGTACTGATTTGCTTGCCGTTTCTTTTTAAATAATCAATAAAATCTAATACAAGTTCTTTATTACAATCTTCTGTTTTAAACTTTAGTAACTTAATGTTTTTGTCTTCTAGAAGATATTTTCTAAACACTGTTAAGGCATCTTTATAACTTTCAATCGTATTTTCACTTTTACCTGTTTGTTTTCTAAGATAACAATTTAAATAATCATTCGTATATTGAAAAAATAGATTTTTATTCTTCTTCACAGCTTATCACCTCCGGAAATAGATTTCTTTTTTTTATATCAATTGCTTCATAACTGGAACACAGCATGTGATAGTAGTAATATGTTTCTTCGGTAGTGGTATGTCCCAGTTGTTTTGATAAATAAGGCATTAGATCATTTAAATTTTTTTCTTCATTTAACCATTTGTCTACTAAATGTACCACATATGTATGCCTTAAAGAATGGGGCGTAGGATAATGAGTAGTTTTTCCAATATGACCATCTACAACTGCTCTATGAAAATAACTATCAATAGTTGTTTTCAATATATGCTTGTTTTTATTACCAGATGGAAATAGCCAATCACTTACAATAGATTTGTCTCTTTTTTTGATATAATTTTTTAACAATAGATATATATCATTAGAAAGATAAACAATTCTATCCTTTTTGTTTTTTGCATTATGTATCGTAAGAGTTGCATCAGCATTTAAATCATCTATTCTTAATGAACAAGCTTCATTATTCCTGAGGCCTGTAACGTATAATAACCGTATCAGGATGGGAACCATAAAACGATAGTGTTTTGCGCGAACGTGAATAACGTTTTCAAATAAGTTATCGATACTTTCAAATAATTTTTGAATTTCTTCTTCAGTAAGAACATAAGGAACTGGTTTTTGAATGTAAAAATGATAATTAGGAACAAAAGCCTCAACACCTAGTGTATTAAGATATAGACAAAATTGTTTAACACTTGAAACACGATGATTTCTTGAATTTTTATTTTCAGTTTCTTTTTGTACAGCCCATAAATCAATGATTCCTTTGGTAATATGGCTACTTGTATACTTATTTTCAACCAAAAATTTATCAAACATTTTTAAGTAGTAAAGTGTACTTTCACTGTAACCAAAATTCAATCTCAATTCTTCAAATGCCAACATGTAATCTTTCAATATACTTTTATATTGATACGTCATATATCTAATCCTCCATATGGAATCAAATGCAGGTCCATACAACAATTTCTCATTCTAGTTTTATCAAGAGAAAGATACTTATCTACAGTAGAATCATCAGCATGACCTAATGCATATGCAGCATCTGTAGTGCTGTAACTGTGACTTACGATGTTTGATGCATAGGTTCTTCTTAAAGTATGGAAAGTTATTCCTTTATAATCTATCTCTAATTTATCCAATACTATTTTTATTGCACTATTACAAACAGTTTTACTAGGAACTCTATAAGGTGCATGAAGGGTTTGAAATAGAAAATCATGATTAGAAATATGATGAAGAGATTTCATGTATCGATAGATACTGTTGGCAACCATTACAGGCATAGGCAAAGTTAGCTGTTTCATCGTTTTGGCTTGTGTAAAAGTAATTGTAAGTTTTTTTAATGAGATATCCTTTCTTTTCAAGTTGATTGCATCTGTAGCTCTTAATCCCATTCGAACTCCTAAAAGAAACAAGCAATAGCTTCGCAATTCTAATTCTGTTTTGAAATCATTTTTATGATTATAAATCAGTTCTAAAGTATCTAAGTCCATAATAACAATCAACTTTTTCGGCAATCTATATCCTTTTAATAATATAGATTCATGATAGTTTGGTATGATCTTTTTGTCATAGAGATAGCATAGAAACTGTCTAATTCGTATCAAATAGGCATTCTTACCTTCTACGGTGGAATGATAGTCCCTGTTTTTGAAATCGCACAAAAGATGAGGCGTGATTTTATTGAAACTGTCAACTCCTGTTTTATCCAAATATAATGTAAAGCGTAATATAGAGTTGGCATCCATTTCCAAAGTATTTTTTTTGTATCCCAGTCTCTTACGATAGTTAAGATAATCATCAATATTTTGTCTTGCCCACGAAGGACATGATTTGATATAGTTTTTTTCTTTAAAACAGTAACATGAATTGAAATTAATGGGTTTTCCATTGATATAATCAAAATATCGATAAAGTAATGTCCTACTTTCCTTATATGATGAAATTAAGTTTTTAAGAATATCTAAACAGAATAAATTAATTGTTTCATAGCAAATTGGTAAATGAAACATGTCTACAAACAAAGCAAACTGTTCAATAACATAGGGTGCATGCATTAAATGATGACGGCTATAATCGTTTTCTTTCATTAAATTCATAAATGACGTAATTTGTCTACAAAATAGAGATTGACTTAAAGAATTATCTGTTGATAAATTGGATATTTCTAGATTTATATTAGAAAGGTATTCATAAAAGCCTATAACTTTTTTATCTGTGATGAATGCCAGCAAAATATTATCAATCACTTTTTTTTCATAACAATATTCAAGAAATCTACTAATATAGTTTAACATTCTAGAAAAATTTACCTCACTTGAGTGATTGTTGTTTTTACAGATAAAATCATAAATATCTTTATACGATAATTTTTCGAGTTTAACTTTTGAGAGTTCAAGACATCTTAAGAAATATGCGACATAGTTTTTAATTGAATTGTAATTTAATGACGGTGTTTTTATAAAATCATCAATCAACTTTCGATGCTCATTATTCAATTTAAGATAATTACTTGTATTATTGAAATAAGTATATTTTCCATCAATTGGAAAATCACGATTATGATAGATATCATCCATCATATAAGTAAAATGTTTAACAGCTTTCCATTTTCCTTTATACCAAACATTTTTATTTGATATGATCCATTCAATCAACGAGTCAAAATCATATTTATCGACTTCCTTCAGTTTGATATAAAGCATTTGACTTGCAACAGTATATAGTCTATTAATAGAATATGATTTTGTGAAATCTTCAGTAATATTAGACAATGTACAATCGCAAAGAATCTTATAAAAATCTAACATAGCTTCAATCCTCCTTTGATTAAAGCTATATCATAACAATATGAAAAGAATAAGAATTATCCCCAACTTTTCAAATAAAAATCCTGTACTTACAGGTATTAATGTGAAAATTGGGGATAATATTTTTTTCTGAATAAATCTAGTTATCCAAAATTTAGGATAACTAGATGAACGTACAATCAGACCATTTACAGTTAGCCGAAATTATGCGCTCAATCCATTTATGTGCTGATAAATTCTTTTAAATATCTAAGTATATCATCTACTATGTATATAGGAGGTGACATACAATGGAATGTCAATTAGAAAGGTTTGCAGAATTCCTTAGACAAAATAAATATTCTGAGTCGACAATAAAGGCATATTTGAAAGAATTAAAGGTGATTCATCAATTTGACTTTACAGCCACTGAGGATGATTGCGTTGTTTTTATTAATAAGACTATAAAGGATGCTGAGAAGCAAGGTATTTCAAAGAGCTATATTAATAACTTACGCGCTGCTCTTCATCAATTGTTTTTAATGACTTTTGGTAAAACAGTAAAAGTATATTGTCTTCAAAATCGTTCTAGGGATTATATCGACTTATTTCTTGATGGTTTTTTCAGTTATTCTACCAAGTTCAAATCTCAAATCACTTCTACTGCATCAGCTGAGATGAACCATATCAGAGATTTCTTGAATTATATCGGATTTGATGCGTCTTATGATTTTTCACAATTAAGAGCTAATGATGTTATAGGTTTCATAAATGACAGTTATACCACATTAAAACCTTCATCCAGAGGTAGATACATAACATCAATAAGGAATTTTTTTAGATTCCTTGAATACAAAAACATCCCCATATCCAAAGAAATATTAGAATTACCATTGGCTGTTCCTGATTGGAAAGGAAGAAAAGTTCCAACTGTATTAAATGAAGAAGAGAAAGCAAGATTAAAGAATCATTTTTCTCAGGATGAGGAAGCTGGACTTCGAAACCATTTAATAATCATACTGATGCTGGATTATGGTCTAAGATGTTCAGAAATCCCTCAGATAACTATAAATGATATACAGTGGTCTATGAATAATATAATTATCAAGAAAACAAAGACTCATAATGATCGCTATATCCCTCTGAATCAGAATTTTCTGATGCTGTTAGAGAAATATATCGTTAAATTCAGAAATAACAGTTCAAAGTATCTTTTTACTACAGTAAATCAAAGAAAAAAGAATCTAAAAATGAATACTGAAGAAGTAAGAAGAATTGTTCGTCTTGCTTTCAAAAAAGAAAATATACATGGATACTGGAAAGGCACACATTCGCTTAGACGTAGTGCGGCTTCACATTTATTTAATAATACTAATAGCTTTAAAGTAGTCAGTGATATATTAGGACATAAATCAATAGAATCAACCACAAGTTATGTAAGAGTAGATTTTGAATTATTACGCTCTATTGCTTCTCCATGGCCTAGAAACGGTGGTGAAGTAAATGATTGAAACAAATTATATCTCTACTTTAGTGGAAGATTATATTGAATTCAAAAGAAGTTTGGGATTTGAATTAAAGATTATTGCTAAAAGATTACGCATATTTGCATCTTATACACGAACTCTTGATTATGATGGATACATCACAAAAGATCTCGTTCTAAAATGGATTTGTAAGGGTACAGATTCTCAAAAAACAAGAGGAAGGAGGATGGAGATGTTTCTTCCGTTCTTGAAGTTCGCACATCTTAAAGATGAAAATAATGAAATAATATACAGTCAGATTTTCTCTAATGCGAGACAGAGACCAAATCCTCATATATATAATGAATCAGAAGTTCTTGATTTAATTAGAAAGTGTGAGAACTTGTATTCTCCAGATCAGCTGAGAATAAAATCAATGCAGCTTGCTTTGGGATTGCTATGGGCAACTGGAATGCGACCAAATGAAGTAGTTTCTTTAAAATATAAGGATATTGACTTTGAAAACGGCCTTATCAAGATTCGTGATACAAAATTACATAAAGATAGAATAATTCCTATTCACGAAACTGTATTAGTCAAAATAAAAGAGTATATTTCATTTATTAATAGTCATGAAATATACCCAGAAGAAGATGATAATTTGTTATATACTGTTAAACCGCAAACTCTACCCATCTGATGACTGCAAATTATATTACCCTATATA
>UQGS01000031.1 GCA_900540685.1 uncultured Catenibacterium sp.
CATAAAAGACAGCCGATTTCTCGACTGTCCCTTGGTTAGATATATATCTTAGTTATACTATGATACTTTCTTTTTCTTTAGTAATGCGAGTAATGCAATACCACTCACTGCAAGTAATGCAATCACTGCAGATACGTTTGTAGAATCGCCTGTCTTAGGAGTTACTGTAGTTGTTTTATCGTTATTCTTGCTTGGAGCAGGAGTTTTTTCTTTCACTGTAACCTTAATAGTCTTTGTGCAAGATGCGCCTTTACTATCTGTTACTTTGTAAGTAACTTCGTATACGCCAGGCTTAGATGGATCAACTGTATTCTTTAAGATTTCAATCTTATCAGTTAAGTTACCATCTTCTTTATCCTTTGCAGTAACGCCATCTTTTGGATCAAACTTATCACCGACTGTGATTTCCTTATCAGTTACATCAATAGTTGGTGCTTCATTAAGAGTTTCAATCTTAGGATTTACAGTAACTGTAATAGTCTTAGTGCGAGATGCGCCTTTACTATCTGTTACTTTGTAAGTTACTTCGTACTTACCAGCCTTAGTAGTATCTACTTCATTCTTTAATACTTCAATCTTATCAGTTAGATCTCCATCTTCCACGTCTTCTGCTGTAACATCAGCCTTAGGATCAAATGTATCACCAACTGTGATTGTCTTATCTTCAGCCTTGATAGTAGGGATTGCATTTAATACTTCCATCTTTGGATTTACAGTAACTGTAATAGTCTTAGTATATGATGCACCCTTGCTGTCTGTCACCTTGTAAGTTACTTCGTACTTACCAGGTTTAGTTGTATCTACTTCATTATTTAAGATTTCAATCTTATCAGTTAAGTTTCCATCTTCAGCGTCTGTTGCAGTTACATCAGCCATAGGATCAAATGCATCACCAACTGTAAGAGTCTTATCTTCGGCTTCAATGATTGGTGCTGCATTTAGAGGTTCCATCTTTGGATTTACTGTAACCTTGATAGTCTTAACATGAGATGCGCCACCGCTATCTGTTACCTTGTAAGTTACTTCATACTTGCCAGGTTTAGTTGTATCTACTTCATTCTCTAAGATTTCAATCTTATCAGTGATATCTCCATCTTCTTCGTCTTCAGCAGTTACATCAGCTAATGGATCAAATTCATCGCCAACTGTAAGAGTCTTATCTGTTGCCTGAATCACTGGACATGCATTAAGATCTGCAGCCTTTGGATTAACAGTAACCTTAATTGTAGTTGTATAAGATGCGCCTTGAGTGTCTGTTACCTTGTATGTAACATCATAAATACCAGGTTCATTAACATTGACATCATTCTTTAAGATTTCAATCTTATTAGTGATATCTCCATCTTCTTCATCTGTTGCAGTTACATCAGCTCTTGGATTAAATTCATCACCCACTTCAATTGTCTTATCAGTGGCTTTAATCACTGGTGCTACATTCATTGGTACCCAGTTCATAACCCAAGTTGCATTGTAAGTGATATTATTTGTAACCTTTTCTTCAACTGCAGGTGACCATCCAGTGAATGTATAACCTGCTCTTGTAGGTGTTTCACCAAAATGAGGTGTTGCTGTACCTACTACTAAATCAGAAAATACCTTATCTTCAAATACGACTTCACCATCAACGCCATCAGTATAAGTAACTGTATAACGTGTCTTAATTCCTTTTGCACCTGGAATTGGGAATTTAACTTTACTTCCATCAGGCATAGCAATATATGTTTCACCATTTAATGGATAAAGTTTTCCTTCTTTAAAATCAGGATGATCAGCATCTAATGTAACAAAGTATTCTAACTCATAAGTATAATAAGTCTGAGTACCTTCTGTTGTAGTCGTTGCATTTGCAAGTTTCCACTTAAAGCCACTTGCATCCGGCTGTACAGATGGAGGTAATTGACTTACTGATACAAATGGAGCTGCTCCATCAAATACTTCTAGGTCTTTACCAGTAATACCAGTTGTAACACTTTCAGAAATAGCCTTAAATACTTTAGTTAAGTCATCAGTTTCACTTGAATCATATGCTTTATCACGACTTGTTGCGATACTGCCTTTTAAGAATTCAGAAACTGTAGGGCCATCTCTATATGTTATATCTCTGGCTGCGCCATAACACACTGTATAAACTGTAGATTGGTCTTTGAGAAGCTTAGCATCTGCAGATGTTGCTTCAACATTTTTTTCAGAACACTCTTGACCATTACCATATACATGGTATGTTATGCCACCAATTTCGATGTGTGTATGTAAAAAAGACCAAAATTCATCATCACAAGTTCCTAAATAGTAAGTTGGTTTTCCATCAGTTAATACTACTGTATTTCTGTTGGCTTTTTGAATTTCTTTCACGTCATCTTTTAAGAATAAAGATGTAGCTTGTTTAATACCAGCATCTAGGTTTGTTCCACCACGAGCTTTTAGATTGTTAATTGCTTCAAATGCTTTGTTTTTACCTTTAGTAGAAGAAACATCAGTCCAATTTAACGGTATTTTAACATCAGTTGCAAAATCAACAACCGCAAGATAACGTCCAACATTTTCTTTATCGCCAGCATATGACTTCACAAACTCTTTTGCTGCTGCTCTTAAATTTCTAATACGGTTACCATCCATACTATTTGAAGTATCAACTACAAGAACTGTAGCTGACTTCTTGGTAAAAGTTTCAACATTCTGTTTAGTAACAACCTTTAATTTCATCCTATAAGTGTTGTTACCAAGTGCTTCAGCTGTTTTATCAACTGAATGAATACCTTCTGGCAGGGTCTGATCTAATTCACCTTGAACCCACTGACCAGAATCGTTATAATAACCGTTCGTCACTGCGTTATCAGCATTCGCATTTATAGGTGCTAATGAGACACTCATCATCAATGCTACTGCATAACTCGTGAATTTCTTGACATTCATAGTTCTTTCCCCTTTCTTCAATTTTTAATTATTCGTTTACAATTGTATAAACACAATCGCATGAAGGGCACTTTTTAATATCTGACAATCTAGATAGTTTGTTATTAGCAAAAATAAGTTATTCTATAACATTCATATCATAAGTTTTATATTTATGTTTTCGCATCTCACCAGTTAAAGTATTTATCATTTTAAATAAATATGTTTTAAAAATCTTAATCTCATTATCTTAGTCATTCATATTAAATTTAAAATGTTCCTCTTTAACCTTTAGAGCTTTTTTGCCACTTTATCATATCAATAATTATAGAAATAAGAGAGCATAGTAATATATGATTCAGCTGTGCACTTATGCAATTGATAACACAATCATTAGCAAACAATCACATACAATAGACGATTAAAAAAAATTTATTCCTCCTTCCTTTATATACCATTTCTAAAATTATACTTTTTTAATTGCCTATTACTATCTACAAATATAGTAGACGATAGCGGTTACATTTTCAATCCTAATTACCCTATAAACTGTACCATATTTAGGAATTTGTGACATGTAATAATTAAATGTGAGGTTATTTTGTTGGAATAATACAAATATGTAAGTGCATTCGCTTACATATAGTATTTACATAATACTGTATTTGTAAGTGTTTAAGGATAGAACCACAATGAACGACATGAATAACATGTCGTATTGGACTACTTTGTTATGGATGTTCCAATGATACAAAAAAAGTAACAGTGCAAGATACATTTTGTATTTCTTGCCTGCCACTTTTTTCTTGACTCCTACACTTTATCTTTAATTATCTTCTCTACTTCAATAATACGTCTACCAATTCTTTTTGATTCTATTTCTTTGTATGCTTCCAAACAAGGAATGAATGCTTTGTTACCTTCTTCCTCAATAATATCAAGTATACGTAAAATAACCTTTCTATTTACTTTGATCAGCTTATAAATGACACGCGGATCATTTTCTTTTACATCCAAGCAGAATTGTTGATATAATTCCTGAGCAAATGTTTCTTTCTCTATTGCCCATCCTTCATCAGAAAATACTAATAAAGGGAGACGTCCATCATATTTAATTCGAAGATAATCCTCATCAATCATCCAATCAATATAATGCATAATATCAGCTAATTTCATATCATGATAATAGCCATAAGCAGGACACTCATTTAGTTTAAGTTCTAGTACCTTCTTATCCTTAGAACCTTTTAATATCTTAGCAAGCATATTTCTTCCTGCTTTCATAATACACATATCAGCTGCTCTTAAGATCATCTTGATATCTTCTGGAGATAATTCTTTTACATTACCTGTATCAAGAACGACAGGTATTCTATTAACTCTTCTACTCATTGGTTATTTCCTCGCTTTCATATATAAATTTTAATACCACTCTGTTTATCATTCAACATAAAAGCTCTGTAAAGAGAATTACGATACAATTATCATATGCTTTGCACAAAGTCCATTTATCATTACAGGGAGCAGAAGTTAATTGTCATTTTTGAGATAACCATTTTGTTTACATATCATTCTAAATTAATTGTAAATTTCAAGATTGTATTCTTATATCACATTGCCTATAATAAAGTAGAAAATAGGAGATATCAGTATGCCCACTTCAAGTATTACTCATAATTTTGTTATATCAAAGCCAGATAGTGTAAAGCGTTTTGTAGATGCAATTGATGAAGCCGAGCGTGACCGCACACCTAAACAGACACTTCCTGGACGTCAGTTAACAAACCCACAGGAAATTTTAGCTTTAATGGCTAAAATGAAGAAACAACATGACTGATAAATAATTAAAACTTCTAAAAAATAGGTATTTCACTATCTCTTAGAAGTTTTTCTCATAACCAAATTTAATTGTATGTCTTCTTCTAATCGTTTAAAAGTTTCTTCAACAGAAATAGAATCATTATTTTTAGCATAGTTTAAGTCAATATTCATTATCTGATCAAATTCTACTTTTTCTAATATATAAAGCCCCCTACATAGGAGGCTTCACTTTACTTTTTATTTATACAACAACCACAAGGCATATCTGCTACTTCACCAATAGAAGGGTCTAGTGCATAGACTTCTTCTAGAGATACAATTCTTGCATCATCTGTAGTGTGTTCTTTACCACATAAGAATTGCCACATACCATCCTCATCATGAGAGATGTAAGCAATAGGTTCTTCTTTATTAAGTACATGACTGCATACTATACATGCAGTATGAGGATCATCATCAAATGGGAACATATTATTTACTTAACAACAAAATATTTTCGATATGGGGAGTATGCGGGAACATATCTACTGGCTGTACGTCCATTGGTTTATAACCCTTTTCTACCAAATATGTTAAATCTCTTGCTTGTGTGGCTACATTACATGAGATATAGACAATACGTTCAGGAGAGAGTGTAGTTAATCTTTCTAGGAATTCAGTAGAACATCCTTTTCTAGGTGGATCTACCATAACACAATCTACCTTTTCATTTCTTTCTACAAACTCAGTCATGAAATGACCTGCATCATCACATACAAATTCAGCATTTGTAATACTGTTTCTTTCAGCATTCTCTTTTGCATCCACAATAGCCTGTGGAACGACTTCTACACCATAAACCTTCTTAACATGTTTTGCGAGAGTTAAAGAAATAGTCCCAATACCACAATAAGCATCAATAACTACATCAGTTGGTTTAAATCTCGCATATTCGATTGCTTTAGAATAAAGTACTTCTACCTGTCTAGGGTTGATCTGATAGAAAGACTTCATAGAAATCTTATATGTATTACCTAGAAGTGTATCTTCAATATACCCTTCACCATATAATACCTTTTCTTCTTCACCTAATATCACGTTATCATGACGTGGATTGATATTCTGAATAATCGTACGGATTTCTGGATATTCATGAGTGAGAGTATCAATGATTTCATGAATATGTGGTATTTTCTTCTTATATGAGATAAATACAACCATAGCCTCATTCTTATGATAGCTTGTCTTAGTTAATACATGTTTGATGTTACCTGATTTAGTGAGTTTATCATAAGGCTGGATATGATATTCTTCAAATAATTCTTTAATACGTTTAATGACCTTATTAGAGAATTCATTCTGAATAAGACAGTAATCGTTATTAATGATATCGTTTGTACGTGCTTTATAGAATCCAGAGACAATATGTCCATCCTGCATTCCAAAAGGAACCTGTACCTTATTACGATAATGATAAGGGTTTTGATCCATTAAACAATCATTGACTTTTAAATCCTGATGGGCAATCTTTAAGAATGTTTCTTTCACTCTATGAGTCTTAAAAGACTGTTGTTCTTTATCTGACATATGCATTAATGAACAGCCACCACACTGCTTAAAACAGTCACATTTAGGTTCTATACGTTCTTGTGATGGTGTTTTTAATTCTACTACTCTTCCTACACAATAGCTCTTAAGCACCTTAATAATCTCTATTTGAGCTACTTCATGAAGTAATAGGTTCTTCACAAAGATAGTTGTATTATCATGCTTGACTACACCTAAACCATCATGTGTATAATCGATACATTCACCTATAAATTGATCTCTCTTATTCATATATATCCTCCTCGTTAAAAAAAAGCGATTAGAAATCGCTTTTCATTTTATTGCATTGTTGCTTTCGCTTTATTTGTTGTTTCCTGATCCTTAACTGATGCAAGAGTAAATCCGATATCATCTTTACCTGCCTGTTTTGTACCATACATTGGGAAATCAGTATCGTTACCACCTGTTAAATAAAGGTTCACTTCATACTGTTTTACACCATTATGCTTATTAAGTAGTTCTGTATAAGAAGAACCTTCATAAGCTGACTGGCCACCTTTAGAATCAAGGATTTTTACAACTTCCTTTGAAACTTCTTGGGCAGTCTTGACAGATGTTCCATTGTTGAATTCAATATCAATCTTGAACTGCTTACATGCTGTTTCAATATTCATAGATGCAATAGAACTATATTTAGATTTAGCTTCGTTGACTGTATCATCTAAGACACTCTTTTGAACTGTGACAAGTCCTTCACAACGATCACCATATATAGCTCCTTCATCCTTTAAAGCACTATATAAATATATACCGAATGCAAGTACAAGTACCGCAACGATTCCAAGCACAATATATCTCGTTTTAATTTTCTTTTTTGATTTCTTAGAAGGTGTCATTCCCATTTCTTTAGGAGTAGGCTTCTTTTCAGCCTTCTTCTTAGGTGTCTGGATTGCTACATCTTCTTCATCATCAAAATGAAATCTTTCTTTGGACACATTAATCACCTACTTTACCCTTCTATTTTACCAAAGAAATAAAGTAAAGTATAGTTATTTAATTCTTTCTTTAAGAAGTTCAACAAGTAGCTTATTAACCATACCTGGGTTAGCCTGACCTCTAGACTTCTTCATAACCTGTCCTACTAAGAATCCAACAGCTCTATCTTTACCATTTGCATAGTCTTCAATAGACTGTGGGTTCGCATCTAATACTTCATTGGCCATAGTCTTTAATGCGTTAGGATCAGAAATCTGTTTCATACCCTTTTCTTCAATGATCTTTTCAGGATCCTTGTTTTCTGTCATCATTGGTTCAAAGACTTTCTTAGCCTGTTTAGAAGAGATTGTACCATCTTCAATGAAGTTGATTAACTTAGCAAGATATTCTGGATTTAATTCAATATCATCATAAGACTGGTTGTTCTTATTTAAGAAAGCAAGTACATCACCTAATAACCAGTTAGAGGCATTCTTATAGTTCTTAGTATATTTGATAACTTCATTGAAGTAATCAGACATAGACTTAGTAGAAACAAGAATCTTCGCATCTACCTTAGGAATACCATATTCTTCTTCGTAATGTTTTTCTCTTTCTCCAGCCATCATAGGTAATTCATCTTTGATTTGTTCTACCCATGCATGATCTAATCTAATAGGTAAGATATTTGGTTCAGTATAGTACTTATAGTCTACAGCATCCCCTTTAGAACGCATGACTGTAGTGACTTTTTCTACTTCATCATATCTTCTTGTTTCCTGAAGAACTTCTCCGCCAGATTCAATGACTTCCTGCTGACGTCCTGCTTCATAATCGATAGCTTTCTGTACGTTGCTGATAGAGTTCAAGTTCTTGATTTCTGTACGTGTACCAAATGCTTCCTGACCAAATGGACGGATAGACACGTTAACGTCACAACGCATAGAACCTTCTTCAAGCTTTGCATCAGATACTTCTGTATATAAGAATACCTGTCTTAATGCTTCAAGATAAGCACTTGCTTCTTTTCCTGAACGGATACAAGGCTTAGTAACGATTTCGATTAGTGGAATACCAGCACGGTTGTAGTCGATTAATGAGTAATCTGTTAAATGAAGCTGTTTAGCTGTATCTTCTTCCATATGTAATCTTTCGATATCGATACGCTTTTCTTCTCCATCGACTTCAATCATTAAATAACCATTACGTCCGATAGGTCTTTTATCCTGAGTGATCTGGAAACCTTTAGGAAGGTCAGAATAATAGTAATTCTTACGGTCAAAGCATAGTAATTCATCAATTTCCATATGTAGTGCATGGCATACACGAATCGCGAATTCTACACCTCTTTTATTTAAACATGGTAATGTACCTGTCATACCCATGTCTACTTCGTTGATCATTGTATTTGGATCTTCACCAAATGTAACAGGTGAAGCAGAGAACATCTTTGAATTAGTCTTTAATTCGCAATGTACTTCTAGCCCGATGACTCTTTCGTAATCCATCTTTAGTCCTCCCTCTTATACTGGTTCTTGAATCCTAATGCTTCTTCTAATGCATAAGCACAATTCAAGACAGTCTGTTCTTCAAAAATACGTCCTGAGATATTAACAGCCACTGGCATATTATCTACAAATCCTGAAGGAATAGAGATAGATGGTGTACCTGCAAAGTTTGCAAGACATAACCAGTTTTCAAGAATAATATATTCATCGCTTAAGTAATCTTCAGCTGCTTCATCAATTAAAGGTGCAACACCTCCACCATTAGGTGCAATGATGATATCGTAGTTTTCATAGATCTTATTTAATTCATCTACTACAAGTCTTCTTACTCTCTGTGCTTTTCTGAACATCTTTTCCTGATTTTCTGTCGCAAGAGCTAAGTTACCAAGAATGAATCTTCTCTTAATATGATCACCAAAACCATCTGTACGAGAATTGATCATGACATCATCAGGTGTATCTCCCTGCTGTCTATCACCATACTTGATACCATCTAAGCATGAATGGTTACTTGTTGCTTCTGAGTTCGCAAGAATAGTATATGTTGGAAGTAAAGTCTTCATAAGCTTCTTATCCATTTCAACATCTTCAACTGTTGCACCAAGAGACTTTAATATTTCAACAACATTGTCAAAAGTCTTCTTTACTTCTTCATTTCTTACTTCATTAGACACTGTAGTTAATACACCGATTTTTAAGTTAGAGATATCAGTTGTTAAGTTTTCTAAGTAATGTGGTACTTCTCTATTTGATGAAGTCATATCACGGTTATCTCTTCCAGCTAATGCTTCAGTGACAATCGCCATATCACGTACGTTTCTAGTAAATGCACCAACATGGTCTAAAGAAGATGCATAAGGAATAACACCATAACGAGAGATTCTACCCCAAGTTGGCTTAAAACCAACAATACCACAGAATCCTGCAGGTTTTCTAATAGAGTCACCTGTATCACTACCTAATGCGAATGGAATAAGTCCACTTGCGACTAGTGCTGCAGATCCCCCTGATGAACCACCAGAAATACGTCTTGTATCCCAAGGGTTATGTACTGGACCAGTTAAAGCTGATTTATTTGTACCACCCATTGCTAGTTCATCCATAGAAGCCTTACCGACTAAACCAACACCATGCTTATTTAACAAATCAACAACATGTGCATTAAATACTGGCACATAATCAGCTAACATCTTACTAGATGCAGTTGTTTTAATACCTTTTGTGTTATAGTTATCCTTTAAAACATAAGGAATATGTGATAAAAGATCATCAGTCATAGGTGCTTCAATAGCCTTATTAGCTTCTTCTTCGGTAATAGTTACAAAGGCATTGAGTCTTTCCTGCTGTTTCTTTGCTTCTTCAAATAATTCTTTATAATATTCTTTTACATCTAGCTCTCCACTTTTGAAAAGCTCATGTAATTCTTCAATAGTATGTGTCACCATTATCCTACCACCTTTGGAACTCTGATCTGATTACGCTGTACAGTCTTGCAGTTCTTTAATGCATCTTCTGTACTGATCACATGATTAGGTTCGTCCTCTCTTAAGAATGTTGTTTCAACCACATAAGGGAATGCTAGAGGTTCTACACCTTCAGTATCAATTTCATCAAGTGCCTGTACATGGCTCATGAATACTTCATACTGTTCTCTTAATGCTGGCATTTCTTCGTCAGTGATGTTGAACATGGTTTTTCTTCCTAGTTTTTTCAACATTAAATCTGTATCGTCCATAATTGACCTCCTACTGTTCTAATATAGATGTCTTTGCATCTTCACCTTTTTGTTTAATAATCACAGCCATCAATTCATCCTGTGAATACACTAGAACCTTAATATTAAAGTCCTGTGTGAATTTACTATTAATGTTATCAGCAATCACTGAAGTCAGATATAGTAATTCTGTATATGTCTTGATATTCAAGTGTGCTGTGATTTTCATTGTCTGGATTGTATCGTTGATATAGTTGGCCTGACCAACTAAACCAGCGGCTTCTGTAGAAGCTTTCTTCAAGTTAGACTTGATTGTCGCAAATTCTGATGCAGTGGCTGGGTCTAGCTTAGTTGCACGAGTGCTTGTAAAGTATACATTTTCATGATTGACTTTCTTTAAAGTACCTGTACTGCCACCTTCACAGAATGCTTCATAAATATAATTACCATTTGTTTCTGATATTTCATTATTATTGGCACGATAAATACCAACTAATACAGGAACATCTGCCAGTTTTTTCTTCTTAGAACGGATATACTTATATGTTTTCTTAACACACTGCTGTGCATAGCTTCTTAACTTTTCATCACTTAAAGTGACTGCAGGAGAAGAAAGCTTTCCATCAATCTGTTCCTTAGGATCTAGAATAATCGCAACAGAAATACCTTTAAGTGTATAGCTAGAACCACTCTTCTTATAGTAATCCTGTTCAGTGATATTAGATACAAGAACAGGACTCTGTAAGCCTTCATATGTCTTGCCGCTTTCTATCTGTAATGTATCAGGATATTTCTTATCTTCTTCTTTAGTTCCTGCAGAATCTCTTTTTAATAGATTATTGTAATCTGTTGGTGTGAGTTCTAACCCTTCTGATAAATAATAATCATTGGTAGAGAAATGACTTGTAGAAAGAATCTGTAATCCTGAACCAATAGTGACTAGATCTTTTGTATTACTGAAGTTCAAATAGAATTTCTCACTATTTTTAGAACGACCATTGTTGATCATGTTGTAATAATTACCATCAAATGTCTTAGCTGAAGATTCTTTTGTACTGCTTGATGTTTTTACTGTTTTGCTGGAGCATCCTGTCGCAAAAATAAGCATGATGCTAACAAGAGCTTTTAATAATTTATTCATAGTCCGCTAGCCTCCTTAAATGCTGATTCGTTCATGATTGAAATACCAAGATCAACTGCTTTTGTATATTTAGATCCTGGATTCTCCCCAACAATCACTAAATCTGTTTTCTTTGATACACTTCCTGTGACATTCGCTCCTTGACTTGTTAAGTAGTCTTTGATCTGCTTTCTAGTCATTAATGTAAGTGTACCAGTAATAACGACTGTCTTATCTCTAAATGGATTATCCCCTGTATCACGTACCTTTAAATAATCCATATTAAGTCCTAATTCCTTAAGATGGGCAATCAGCTCTAGATTTCTTTCATTACGCTTAAATGCCGCAAGAGAAGAGGCAATAGTATCCCCTACATCCTTAATGCTTGTTAGTTGAATATAGTTCGCATTAAGTAAAGCATCCATTGAACCAAAATGATAAGCAAGTGTATCGGCCATCTTAGCTCCAATACCTTTTATACCAAGTCCAAATAAGAGCTTTTCTAAAGAATTTGCTTTACTATTCTCAATTGCTTCTAAGAGCTTATCCATGGATTTCTTCCCAAATCCTTCAATATCCATGATTTCTTTTTCATGCACGTCTAAATGATAAATATCTTCAATACATGTCATAAAACCTAGGTTATAGAACTGTTCGATGATTTTATCACCTAGTCCATCAATATTCATAGCTTCACGACTTGCAAAATGAATCAGCTTTTCAATCTTTTTTGAATCACATTCTTCATTCATACAATAATAAGCTGCTTCATTTGGTTTTCTTACAAGCGGAGAACCACATTTAGGACATACTGTAATCATCTTAAATGGTATTTCATTGCCTGTACGTCTTTCTTTAATAGAAGAAACAACTTCAGGAATAACATCCCCTGCTTTTCTTACAATAACATCATCACCAATACGGATATCCTTACGAATACAGTTATCTTCATTATGAAGTGTCGCACGCTGTACAAGTGAACCTGCCACACGTACTGGTTCTAGTACTGCATTTGGTGTAATCTGTCCTGTACGTCCAATTGTGAAGATAATATCCTTTAACTTAGTAATAACCTCTTCAGCTGGGAACTTATAGGCGATCGCCCATTTAGGCACCTTTGCTGTATAGCCAAGTCTTCTTTGTGAATCAAGGTCATTGACCTTAATAACGACACCATCAATATCATAGGGAAGTGTTGGTCTAAGTTGTGCTACTTCTTCTATATATTGCCATACTTCTTTAATGTTCTTGCATTTACGTGTATAAGGATTTGTCTTAAATCCAAGAGCCTTGATCTTCTCTAAGCATTCATAATGTGTAGAAGCATCAAGTTGTGATGCTTCTGGTACATGATATAAGAATGCATCCAGTCCTCTTTTTGCCGCTACACGGCTATCTAATTGTCTAATACTGCCTGCTGCTGCATTACGACAATTCGCAAAGAGAGGAAGACCTGCTTCTTGACGTTCTTCATTTAATCTTTCTAATGCCTTTTTAGGCATGATGATTTCTCCACGCACTTCTAGTGGTCCTTTAAAATCAATATGTAAAGGGATAGAACGGATTGTTTTTACGTTATGGGTGATATCTTCACCAATCGTTCCATTTCCTCTAGTTGCACCATATTGTAGCACACCATCCTGATAAACAAGTGAAACAGATAAACCATCTAACTTAAGTTCACATATATATTCAGGATTAGGAATCACATCTGTGACACGGTCATTGAATGTATAGACTTCATCTTCATTAAAGATATCGCCTAGTGACATCATCATACGCTGATGAGTGACCTTCTTGAACCCTTCTAAGACTTCTCCTCCTACTCTCTGGCTAGGAGAATCTGTTGTGATCCAGGCAGGATTGGCCTGTTCAATACGGATGAGCTCTTCCATTAAACGGTCATATTCCTGGTCACTGACAGTCGGATTGTCCTGTACATAATATTCATAGTTGTATTTATTTAATAAGGCTTTTAATTCATTAAGTCTTTCAAATGACATCTTACTCATTCCTTTTCTTTTACGTATTATAACAAAATTCTCTACATAATAAAACTTAAAAATCAGTTAGATAAGCGCTTTAAAGCATGATGATTTCCCATTAAAGTCTTGATTCCATGAGGTACCTCAAAGGCAATATCTACGAAATTTCCATTGACCTTGACGACAACACCCTTACCAAATATATCATGGTTGACTAAATCTCCGACTTTCCAGTCCTCTACACCATTATCTCCAATTAAGTCTGTATAAGATTCATGAATATAATTACGTGTCTTGAATTTAGAAGGTTTACCAACATGTTCCACACAATCACGTCCAATTTCATCTACAAAACGTGATGTTACCTTAGGAGATTGAGACACAAAGCTGAAGCCCTGGCTATCAGTGAGATAAAGGCGCTTCTTTGCACGAGTGAAGGCTACATAAGCAAGTCTTCTTTCTTCTTCTAAGCCTTCATCTCCTCCTTCACTCATTGTTCTTTCAGATGGGAAGATTCCTTCAGATAAGCCTGATACAAAAACATAATCAAACTCCAGACCTTTAGCCATATGAATACTCATAAGTGAGACATAGTCACCTGTCTTATCTTCATCCTGAGATGTATAGAGCGCAATATCCTGTAAATAAGATTCGAAGTCAGGTGTTTCTGGATGGGTATTGACATAAGTATCAATAGAATTCTTTAATTCCATCAAGTTCTCAATACGATTATCTTCCTGTCCATCCTTCATAAGTTTTAAATATCCTGTATCCTTTAATAAATCTTCATAGATTTCAGCAAGACTTTTATCAGATACTCTGGCTTTTTCAATGACTTCTACAAGCTCTTTTAAGCCTTTCTTAGCCTTACCTCCTACACCTGTTTCATCTAGGAAGAAGCAGACTGCTTCATAGTTAGAGATACCATGTCTTGTGGCTGTAAGGGTAATCTTTTCTAGAGTCTTTGCGCCAATACCACGAGAGGGCGTATTCACAATTCGTTCAAATGAGAGGTCATCTCCCATAACGACAAGTCTAATATAGCTTAAAGCATCCTTGACTTCCTTACGGTTGAAGAACTTTAGTCCACCAAAGATCTTATAAGGGATCTGTCTACGAATCATTTCCTGTTCAATGGTACGAGATAAATAGTTGGCACGATAAAGTACCGCAATATGGGACTCTGAGACACCTGATTGTGTTATTTTCTGGATAGTATCACAGATATATTTTGATTCAGCATCTTCACTTTCTGCTGCATAATGAATCACCTTATCTCCTTTTTCTAGTTCAGAGAATAAGCTCTTTTCTAATCTATTCTTATTCTTTTTAATAAGATTATTAGAGATATCAAGAATTGTCTTAGTTGAACGATAATTCTGATCTAATATAACAGTTTTCACATTCTTATAGTCTTTATCAAAGTTCATGATATAGTTAACATCACTGCCTCTGAATGAATAGATTGTCTGGTCAGGATCTCCTACAACACAGACAATAGAATCCTGGGCAAAGTAGTGAATGAGATTATATTCAATAGAACCTACATCCTGAAATTCATCGACATGGACAAATTGATAACGTCTAGACCATCTAGATACAATATCAGGATTATCCTGGAAGATCTTTAATGTATTAATAAGAAGATCATCAAAGTCCATCATATTGTGATCTTCTTTATATTTCTCATACATGGCGTAGATTTCTGCCTTATGTTTTTCTCCTGGCATATTACCAGCTAATTGTACTGCCTTGGCAGGAGAGACAAAGTTTACCTTATAAGAAGAAATATAGTTAATCATAGATTTGATACTGATTGATTTTTGATCTATTTCTTTTTCTTTGTAAAGCTTTTTAATGAGTGATTTCTGATCCTCTTCATCCATAATAATGAAGTTATGAGGATAGCCAATGGCAGTAGAGTGTTGTCTAAGTACTCTTACACATAATGAGTGGATAGTACAAATAGTTGTACCTAAAGATGTACCTAGAATATCTTCTACTCTTGTCTTCATTTCATTGGCTGCTTTATTCGTAAATGTGATAGCGAGAATATTATGAGGATTGACTCCTACTTCTTCAATTAAATATGCAATACGATATGTGACAACACGTGTCTTACCTGAACCAGCACCGGCGATGATTCTTAAATGCCCATCTAGATAAGTGGCTGCTTCTAATTGTTTAGGGTTTAATAATTGACTGAGTTCCATATTTATAATCCTCCTTATTCGCACCACTTAATATAACATAAAAAAGAGTGCTAAGCACCCTTTATTTGTATTGATGTGATTTTCCAATAATATCAGTGATATTTTCAATACCCATTGCATCTAGTTCATCATTCATTTCCTGAATAATACGAGGACATGCGTATGGATCAACTAAGTTGGCGCATCCTACCTGTACAGCACTTGCACCTGCAATCATCATTTCAATTGCATCTCTACCAGTAGAAATACCACCCATACCAATCACTGGAATATTAACAGCCTGAGAAACCTGATAAACCATTCTTAAAGCGACTGGGAAGATAGCTGGTCCTGAATAACCACCTGTCTTATTCGCAATAATAGGCTTACCTGAACGGATATCAAAACGCATACCTACTAGAGTATTGATCATTGAGATACCATCAGCTCCTGCTTCTTCTACTGCTTTCGCAATTGCGACTATGTCAGTGACATTTGGAGATAGTTTGACATATAATGGTTTATTGATCACTGCCTTAACTGCACGAGTCACTTCTGCAGCCATAGCGGGATCAGTTCCCATTGCCATACCACCTGCATGCACATTAGGACAGCTGATATTTAATTCTAATGCCCCAATACAGTCTTCTTTTGTGAGTTTTGCAGCAGTCTGTACATAATCATCTACACAGCTTCCACCAATATTCGCAATAGCTTTACCTGAATAGACTTCTCTTAGTTTCACTAATTCAGTCTTGATGACTTCATCAACACCTGGGTTCTGTAAACCAATCGCATTAAGTAAGCCTGAAGGTCCTTCCGCAATACGTGGAAGTGGGTTACCATAACGTGGTTCAAGAGTTGTACCCTTTAAGCTCATAGAGCCTAATACATTAATATCATAGAACTTAGAAAATTCATAACCGAATCCAAAAGTACCACTTGCTGGAATAACAGGATTCTTCATATCAAGTCCTGGTAGTTTTACAGATAAATTAGCCATTGATAATCACCTCATCTGAAGAAAGAACAGGTCCTTCTACACAAATTCTCTTATATGGTTTAGTTTTTACTTTACATGAACATCCCATGCAGGCACCAAAGCCGCATCCCATTCTTGCTTCAAAAGAAAGAGAACCGTTATCCGGGAAGTTCTTTACTAATGCATCCAACATTGGTTCTGGACCACATGCATAGTAATGATCAAATGTTAGATTGTTTTCTTTAATGGCATCAATAACTGTACCCTTAGTACCACATGTGCCATCCATTGTAGAAATATAAGTAGGACAAAGCTTCTTGAATTCTTCTTCATAGAAGACATCATAAGAACCATTGAATCCAAGTACTGCAGTGACTTTTACGCCCTTTGCGATCAGTCTTTTCGCAAGACCATACATAGGAGGTGTACCACTTCCCCCACCTACGACGATAACTTCATTATAATCAGTATCAATGAAACCATTACCTAAACCAATTAATACATCTAGTTTTTCTCCTGGTTTCTTTTCTGAAAGAATCTTAGTTCCTTCACCTCTGATACGATAGATCAACTTAATATGTGTATCATCATAATCTAAAATACTCATTGGTCTTCTTAGATATGGCTGAAGTGAGTCATTGATCTTAATATTGATGAACTGACCTGGTGCTGTAATAAAACGAGCGCCTTCTCCTTCAAGTTCCATTTCAAATAGACCAGGAATTAATTCTTTATTGTAGTTGATTGTAAGAAAATCCTGATAATTCTTCATTTTATTCCTCCACTAATAATTGTCCATCGACAATATTCATTATTAATTCACCTTTGACTTTCCATCCTAAGAAAGGTGTATTACATGCTTTAGATTTTAGGTCTTCTTCTTTGATTGTATATTCCTTATTTAAATCAAAGGCACATAGATCTGCTTTCATACCTTCTTCAATAGATGCATCTAGATTAAGTGTCTTAGCAGGTCCAGTAGTCAAGCAATCAAGCACTGTTTCTAGCTTAATGAGACCTTCTTCTACAATATATGTATAGATCAATGGGAAGGCATGCTGTAAACCGATAATTCCAAATGGTGCTTTATCAATTGGTTTACTCTTTTCATCTCTTGCATGAGGTGCATGGTCTGTCGCAATGACAGTAATAACACCATCATTGACTGCTTTGATGATTGCTTCACGGTCTTCTTTTGTACGAAGAGGCGGATTCATCTTATAGTTAGGATGACAATCCTGGATGTTATCTTCTGTTAAGATTAAATGATGAGGTGATGTTTCACCACTCACTCTTTCACCACGAGCACGACTTGCCCCAAGAAGTGCGACTGTTTCTTTTGTAGAAATATGACAGATATGATATCTATTGTGGATCTGATCTACAAGCTGTAAATCACGATCTACCTGCTTATATTCACTTGCACTATTGATACCAACTAAGCCATGTTCTTTCGCATAATGCCCTTCATGAATACATCCACCATGTAATTCTGATTCATCTTCACAATGAGCGACAATGATTGAATCAAGTGCTTTAGCACGTGTCATCGCTTCTTTCATTCTCTCATCTTTTTGAACACCTTTACCATCATCTGAGAATCCAAGAACGATTGGCTGTTTAATATTTTCTTCCATATCAACAACCTTCTGACCCTTTAATTCTTCTGTGATGGCACTATAAGTATATGTTTTAACCTGTGCATCCTTTTCACAGCGTTTTGTGAAATCTTCAATTGTTTCCTTATCATCCATACAAGGTAATGTATTGGCCATTGCGACAATAGTACCATATCCACCATAAAGTGCTGATGCACTACCAGTAGAAATAGTTTCTTTATGTTCAAAGCCAGGTTCACGAAGATGTGTATGGATATCAATAAAGTTATGAGATAAAAGTGCTCCATGAAGATCAATCACTTTATCTGCTTCTTCATTACATGCACCAATCTTAATGATGATGCCATCTTCAATCAATACATCTGTATCGCTGAATGCTTCATGACGATACAAATGTGCATTCTTTAATAATAAACGCATAATCTACCCCCTGTATTTTTCTATTAATTTTTCTTCCACGCATGCTGGTACAAGACCTTCAACACTATGATTATGAGAGACGATTTCCTTCACAAATGATGAAGAGACAAATGTATAAGCAAGTCGAGTCATTAAGAAGACTGTTTCAATGCCTTCATCTAAATACTGGTTTGTAAAGCACATCAAAGACTCATAGTTATAGTCTTCTGTTGCACGTAAACCACGTACTAATACCTGTGCTCCCACTTCCCTTGCATACTCTACAGCAAGTGCACTGCTTTCGTCAATGACAACATTAGGAAACTGTTTTGTGGCTTCTCTCAACATTTCCATACGTTCCTCTACAGAAAATAAGCATGTCTTATGTGGATTAATAAAAATAGTCACATAAAGCACATCATACATCTTAGAGGCACGTTCAATAATATCAAGATGCCCATTTGTGACAGGATCAAACGTTCCTGTATATACTGCCTTTATCAAAATTAAGCCTCCTCATATTTCACAATCTGTAGACATGTGATGCCATAATTGTTTTCTTTAATAAGTCTAAATGGTGCTTCATATTCAAGTTTTTCTTCAACTAAGTCTTCTATCACAAGAATACATCCATCCATCAAGTTTCCATTATCCTTAAGTGTATGAATAATATCATTATTGATTTTCATACCATAAGGTGGATCTAATAACACAAGACTGAACTGAACACCTTCATCCTTGAAAGTTCCTAAAGCCTTACGATAATCAGCTTTCATCACATGCGCATTTGTGATCTTTAAATTATTAATGTTTTCTCTAATCACTTGAAATGCCTTATATTGTTTATCTACTGCATAAAGTTCATCCATTCCTCTACTTAATGCCTCTATGCCAAGTCCTCCACTTCCTGCAAATAAATCAAGACAGATTCCCCCATCAAAATAAGGACCAATCATATTAAAGAGATTCTCTTTATTCTTGTCAGTTGTAGGACGAGTCAGCTTTGTAGGCACAGCCTTAAGTTGTCTACTTCTATATTTACCTGCTATAACGCGCATAACTTCTTCCAATCCTTCCCTTTGCGAGTTCATCACTGATATCATCAAAGACAATATCCGTGATTTCATCTAACATCGTATTGAGTTCACTATAAGCTTCTAAATATGCACACATTTCTGGCAGACTATAGAGTTCTCTTCTAATTTCAGTGATACGTTCCTGTATATGAGATGTATCACAATAGTTGCCAAAACGTGCTAAATCTTCTTTTTCCTGTGTCAAACGATTCATTTCATGCATGAGAGACTGTACCTCCGGTAACTCAAATACCTTTGAAGAAGAGTGATAACTCTTAAAACAGTCTTCTTCTTGAATTGCATCTATGAGTTCTTTGATTGAGTCATACATCATAATGATTTCTCAACAGTCTCCTGCTTCTTCTCACGATTATATTTCGCAATAATCGCCTGAGCGATACCAACACAAGTTAAAGCCATTAAGGTAGATGTACCACCTGCACTGATCAATAATAGAGGGACACCAGTCATTGGAATAAGACCAGATACACCACCTATATTAACCATCAAGTGAACAAAGAAATAGCTTGCGATACCAACAAGAGTCAACTTATCTCTTGTTTCCTTCATTTTAAAGGCATATCTAAATAGTCTATAGATAATAATAAAATAAGGAATAAAGAAAGCGGCAAAGCCTACTAATCCTAGTTCTTCTACAATGATTGCAGAAATGAAGTCATTCTGTGCTTCAGGGATATAACCGAATTTCATAATAGAGTTCCCAAAGCCTCGACCAATCAAACCACCATTTGTATAGCCCACAAAGCCATTGATGATCTGATAGTTGGATCCATAGATATCTTCTAAAGGATTCAGCCATGAAGCAATACGTGCCATCTGGTGACTCTTTAAGAAGCGGCTATGGAACATGATAAAGATTAGAATGATAAAAAAGACAAGGAATAAACCTATAATCTTAAATGGACGATAGTATGGAGATGGTGTCGCAAAGAAGATACAGGCAGACATGATGAGTAAAATCAAGCCACTTCCCATATCCTTCTGTACCTTCCAGCAAATCAAGAATGCGAATAATACAAGAAATGCAGGAAAGACAACACAGATCAAACCCTTACGATAAACAAGCTTCTTTCGCTTTTCTGGTGATATACGGTTAGAGATACGTATCTGATCTGGTAAGACTCCAAATATATAGCTTAATAATATAATCAAAACAACCTTCATGATTTCAACTGGCTGAACAGTAAATGGACCAACCTTGATCCAGGCATGAGAGTTGTTGATTTTCCACATCAGACATGCAATCATCAAGATGATACATAGCACATAAGATGTGAGCATCAATGTTTCACTCATACGACGCGTCTTATAGGCACGAGCAAAAAAGAACATCGAAATGAGTCCTAGAAAAACAAAGACACACTGCTTCAATAAATTGATTGTTGCATAATTAGAACCTTCACTTGCAGACATACCAACAGACGCATCACCAATCATGACAATTCCAAATAATGCAAGAAAAATCGTACAGGCATAGATGGTTTTATCTGTACCAGTACGCTTAAACATCATCTGTGTCTTCTTGATGAAGTTCATAGTTTAACCCACTCTTCTTCCTTTGCACACTTAAATACTTTATAAATAGAATAGCCAGAAGCTTCTTCAAAAGCTTTATCTAACTGCTTCTGTAATGCTTTAGAGTCTGCAATAGATGTAAAAGCACGGTAGTGTTCCATGAATTCTTTAGAACTGATTCCTTCTTCATAAGCCTTTTCTACTGCATTATATAACCCAATGACATCAATGATTTCTTCTGTTGACCAATCTGGATCTAATGGATAATCATACATATTAAATACCTCCTAAGTTAAGAAATATTATACATGAAATAGGGCTAAAAGAAAATAGGGTATACATAATTGGAAAAAGCGAAGGAGTCTGTTATAATGACAAAGAGGTGAAACGAAGTATGTTAAGCATGAAAAATGTAATTGATGATAAAAATCCTGTAATTCGTGAGAAATCTAAAGAAGTGGCTTTACCATTAAGTGATGAAGACCGTCATACTTTAATGGAAATGTATCAGTATCTTGTAGATTCTCAGGATGAAGAAAAGGCAGAAAAGTATGATTTAAGACCAGGTGTTGGTATTGCAGCTATTCAGATTGGTATTCCAAAAAGAATGTGTGCTATCTATATTCCTTCTGTGGATGAAGAAGGCAATATTGTGAAATGTGATCAGTGGGCACTTGTGAATCCACGTATTGTATCTAATGCAGTCAAGGTGGCTTATTTAAAGAATGGTGAAGGATGCTTGTCTGTTCCTGAAGATCAGCCTGGTATTGTACCTAGAAGTGCTAAAGTAACTGTAAAAGGATATGATGCTTTAACAGATCAGGAAGTGACTATTGTCGCAAGAGGCTTTACAGCTATCTGCTTACAGCATGAATTAGATCATTTTGATGGTGTTCTTTATTATGATCATTTCAATAAAGAAGATCCTAAAGCACCTATTCCAAATGCGATGGTGATTGAATAATACTCCTTAGGGAGTATTTTTTTTGCATCAAAAAAGACAGCTTTTAGCTGTCAATAATAATCTCTGCATATGTTGATCATGTCATCTATATAGACGATGCCACCATTGATTGCATTATCAGATAAATGACAATTAAGTTCTATAGGCAGCTTGCAACAATATTGTTCACGCATAAGAGGAAGATCCTGCTTCATACATAAATCAGACATATCATCAAGTGCCTTGGAAGAGAACATGAATGTAGAAAATAAGGCAATATTTTTCACATAGTGACGATCAAGACCCTTGATGAACTGTTCTACTTCTTTAGGTTTACCAAAACAGGGACAATCAAAGCCTAAAACAAGCAGATCAACATGGGCATGGAAATCGAAGTCCTGAAATGGAATTGCCTGTGTTCTTGCAGCTTTAGCCATCTGTGTTGCAAGTTTTTCTGCATATTTACTTGTATGACTGTAGACAATCGCAATATTCATAGACTCACCTCGTGAATTTAGTATATCAAGACATTATGAACTATAGAAGAACTTCTGTCTTTTTCTTTTATTTATATAAAGAATAATATAAGTAGAGACAAATCCACCTATCAAACCACTCACATGACCGGATAAAGAAATAGTAGGTACAACAAAAGAAATAAATAACATAAGTAAGACATTCATTCCTAAGCTTCTCGCGATATCACGAAGCTCAGTAGGATAGAATAAATAAAGTGCACCAATCGCACCGATGATTCCAAAGATGACACCACTTACCCCACCACTTACTGTATGAGCACCTGTCCCTGTTAACAGATATGCAATATAAGGGAGTCCTGTAGTAGAGAGCATGGATGATAGTATGACGATGATATACTTTTTAGAACCCATGAGATATTCTACAAAACAGCTCAGATCATATAAGGAGTAACAGTTCACCACAATATGCATCAATCCAAAATGTATAAAGTTAGCAGTAATCAGACGATAGTATTGATGAGTGACCTGTACATAATAAGGGTTGAATCCCCCTGCTGCTAAGCCCTGCATTGCATTCATATCAATACTATATAATAAAGTAGTACCAATATAAGTAATGATGCATAATGCAAGTAGTGTATAAGTAACAGGATATTTTTTTATTTTATTCATGCTTATCCTCAATAAATTCAAATATTGTCATCTGATCAATACTTGGATCATCCTTCTTAATCACTGTTTCATGGTTATCTAGTATTTCCGCAAAAGTCACTTCTGATTTTAAATCTTCATCTGTAAAATGGGCTTCTCCCATTTCAATGAGTCTAATATTACCGCTATAGTCCAAAGTTTCATAAACAAGCTGTCTAGTCCAATGTGAATGAATGTTCTGAATGGATGTAAACCAGACAGGACCACTACCGATATGTGTACCAGTCACTACCTGCGCAAAGACCATACCACATATATATAAATTCTTGTCTAGTGCATGAGTGACATCAAATAAGGCATAAGGGTCATTGGCAGTCATAATCAAAAGTTTCTTCTGTTTCAGATATTTAGAGTAAAGTCTGATCTTATCAAACATATGATCTGCCACAAAAAGAACTGCATTGCCGTTATTAGTCAGCTGGGTTCTTAAAGCAAGCTCTTCTACCCCCTTAGAACCACCTACAACAAGTGTATAGCCTTCCTTAGAAATCTTCTTCATGACTTCTTTAGTCACATGACGCATTGTCTTATTCATCATCTGTGGACCACAAACTGATATATTGACACCATAGCTTAAAGATAAATCCCCAATATAACTAATAACAAGTGGTGTCTTACTTCCTAGTACTCTTAAGCAGGCAGGATAATCCTCTTCATAGATTGTAGTAACACCTATATCCTGACTTTCTAGATTCTGAAGCGCATAAAAAAGATCAGGTAAAAGCTTCTGTCTTTTCTCTATCTTATGAGCTGTAAATTCATCTAAACCGATAATCTGAGTCAAAGTATCCATACTCATACCTGTAATCATACTTGGTTCTTTATTGGCTTGTTTTAATTTTTTCTCTATTTCCTGCCATTCTTCTGTATTGATAGGCTGTGAAGAACTTGGAATCAAATCACCACAGCATAATATCAAGGCAAGACTGTTTAATGTTAGTTGTAATTTCATCTTCTTATGTTCCTTCTTAAATGACATTATACCATAGAAATTTCAGATAAAAAAGTGGCCGTTCTTTCGAACGGCCTAGTGAAAGGATAAGTAGTTATTACAAAATACCCATTTTTTCTTTTACAGCAGCCTGAGCAGCAGCAAGTCTTGCGATTGGTACACGGTAAGGTGAGCAAGATACATAAGTTAATCCAATCTTATGGCAGAATTCTACTGTCTTTGGATCGCCACCATGTTCACCACAGATACCAAGTCTGATATTAGGACGAGTTGATCTTCCCTTTTCAGATGCAATCTTCATTAATTCTCCAACGCCTTCCTGGTCAACAGTAGCGAATGGATCATGTTCATAGATATTCTTAGAATAGTAATCGCCTAAGAACTTAGCAGCATCATCTCTTGAGAAACCGAATGTCATCTGAGTTAAGTCATTTGTACCAAATGAGAAGAATTCAGCTTCAGTTGCAATCTTATCAGCTGTGATTGCAGCTCTTGGAATTTCAATCATAGTACCAACTTCATACTTCATATCTAATCCGCTTTCAGCAATGAGCTTATCAGCAGTCTTAACAACTACATTCTTAACATACTTTAATTCTTTTACATCACCAACTAATGGAATCATGATTTCTGGAGTAACTGGATGTCCTGTTTCCTTAGTTACGTTAATAGCAGCTTCAATAACAGCTCTTGTCTGCATTTCAGCGATTTCTGGATAAGTAACAGCAAGACGGCATCCTCTATGACCCATCATTGGGTTAAATTCTTTTAATGATTCTACTCTTTCCTTTAATGCTTCGAAAGTCATACCTAAGCTTTCAGCTAATGGTTTGATTTCTTCATCAGTATGAGGTAAGAATTCATGTAGAGGTGGATCTAAGAAACGGATATTAACACTATATCCATCCATAGCTTTGAATAATTCTTCAAAGTCACCTCTCTGGTATGGAAGAATCTTTTCTAATGCTTCCTTACGAGTTTCTACATCTTCTGCGGTAATCATTCTTCTGAAGTTGAAGATTCTTTCTTCTTCGAAGAACATATGTTCTG
>UQGS01000032.1 GCA_900540685.1 uncultured Catenibacterium sp.
AGAAGTTATAGATAAATCTGCAAGTACCTATTGTTTTACGAATCTTGACTTTCTGGTCCTCTGTCGGATTTATTTCCGTCTTGAAGCTCTTCAGCAATTTCCTCATCCCTTTCTATCAGTTTTTTATACTTATGAAGCCCTTTGCAGCATGCAGGAGAACACATGAAGTATTGAAACGATATCCTGCATGAGTTCTTCATCTGATTTCTAATCTAATTATAGTACAGATGAAATATCTATGCATTAAGTTCAGCTTCATGAACGCCGTTTAATAGGTGTTAATAAAATTTAATTTTCACCAACCTATGGTTTATGGGTATTCAAATAATTCTTTAAAATTACAAAATCTATTTTAAAAATGTAACTTGATTTAGTAAATACTGATTATAAGTATAATAATGCTTTAGTTTGGGTTCGGTTTGCCTTTAAAGTTCCTTCTCTATCTCAACGTTATAATATCTTAACGGATACGCCTAAAAGTCAATAAAATCCGTTAGTTTAAAATTTGTGATATTTAATGTATTCATTTTAACGCTCTTCTTTGAGGGGATTTGAATACATTTAATCATAATAGTCAATATATTTAGTTACTTACATTTTCCTCCTTTTCCTTAACCATTATATAGAATTAGGTTGATAAATACCATAAAAAATAAGGCATGAAAATGCCTTATTTTACTACACGTAAGTTTTCTGTTCCTTTTTCCATACATACTGGCGCATGGATTGTGAACTGATGATGTGTTTCATATAAAACAGCACGCTTTTCATCTTCTTTGATTTCAAAGCTTTCAAGTGTACCACCCTGTTTACATGCAACAAGTAAGAATTTATCTCTAAATAAGAGTAAGGATTTAGGTCCTTCATCTGTTTCCATACAATCCACTCTAGTAAGCTTACCTGTTTCATTATCTCTCGCAAAGGCAACAAGTGTATCATCACCTTTATTAATCACAAAGACAAAATGTCCATTTTCAGTAATAACCATATCCATAGGTGTATTCACACCATCATATTCATCTTTAGAATAAGTCATTACTTCATCTACTAGAGTAAACTTGTTATGCTTTACACTATAGCAGGTAATAGTACTAGAAATCTGATTTAAGATATAGGCAAATTTACGATTCTTAGAATAAACAAGCTTAAGTGGTCCACTTCCTGGTGTCAACTTAAATGATAATTCTTCATCCTTAGTTAATTCACCCTTTTCACCTTCATTAAAGAAGATGACTTCGTCGCCACCTAAATCAGTGACAACAAGTTTTGTATTATCTGGAGTGAAAGTCATGAATGTTGGATGTGATTCAGTCTGTTTAATTGGATCAATACTATGACCATCTAATTTGACTGTCTTTGAAACTTTAATGATCTTAGAAGTCTTAATAGGTACACTCACTACTTCACCATTATAATAATCGATTGCATAAGCATAGCTAGAATCTTTATTTAAGACAGTCTGAACATAAGTACGTCCTTCATTGCCTACTCTTGCTGCTAGACCTAACTGAGTTTCCATGCAGGCATACTGCCAGATACCACCATCCTGAACACGTCCTGTTCCATTACGATAAGTCAAGTACATGAAACGACCCTGTTTATTCAATGCGAGAGGGCTGGCAAGAGACTTAACGAAAGTTTTCTTAATAATTTCACCATTGTCTACATTAAAGTAGAATGCATAGATACCACGATCAAGATCAGTTCCTTCGCTACCCACAAAGAAAATATCTACTGTTTTTGTTTTACTAAAAAGTCCCATAATTATCTCCTTACTAAAACTAGGTAACGGTTGTTACCTAGTTCTTATCACATTCAGAACAATCTGTGACGCAGTTCCCATCCTCGCATACGCAGCCATCACATTTATCATCTGTTTCTTCTTCATCATGCATATTGAAGTCTTCTAGAACTTCTTCTAGACGCTCCCATTCAGTTGGATCTTCGATATCATATAGGTGATTTTCATCATCATAACGTGATGCAAAGATCTGTTCTTCATCATCTTCACTATAATACATGACATATTTATTTCCATTCTCTTCATCTTCATAAGTGAAAAGAATTTCAAATACGTTTTCTACCCCATTATTATCGGTAATCACAATTTTATTTTCGTCCATTGCTTATCTCCTTATCTTATCAAGATAGCCCTGAAGAATCTCAACTGCTGCCATCTTATCAACAACCTGTTTACGTTTCTTTCTAGAAACATCTCCAAAAATCAGATTATTTGTCGCAATCACAGTAGTCAATCTTTCATCTTCAAGAATAACTTCAACATCCATCATCTTCTCTAAGCGTTCTTTAAAATCAATAGAAATCTGTGCACGTTCACCAAGATCACCATTCATATGCTTAGGTAATCCTAAGACAATTGTATGAATATTATTCTCTTCTACGATATTCTTGATATGATAAGCACATTTCTTATATGCGTTTTCGCTGAAATGATAAGTTTCTACACCATGTGCAAGCATTCCTAATGTATCACTTATCGCAATACCGCAAGTACGTGATCCTAAATCAAGTCCTAATATCTTTTCCACTATTTAGACTCCAAATAGAACTTTACAAGTTCTTCAATAATTTCATCACGGTCAGCCTGCTGAATAATAGATCTTGCACTCTTATGACTTGAAATATAAGCAGGATCATTAGAGATCAGATAACCTGCAATCTGATGAACTGCATTATATCCTCTTTCTTCTAAAGCCTCAGCAACTGTCATTAAGTTGTTTCTAATTACTTCTCGCTTGAGATCTTCTGAGTTAAATACTCTTGTCTGTGTATAATCTTGTGCCATAATGAACCCCCCTATACAAGTTATATTTTAGTATAAACGAAGATAAAATTCAATTTTTTTACAATTTAGATTTTACTGAAGTAATTGCTTCATCAATCTTATCTAATGTAGGTGCACCACCCTGAGCGAAATCTGGTTTACCTCCGCCACGGCCATCAAGTACTTCATTCATAGCTTTAACTAAGACACCTGCTTTATATGTATTTGTAAGATCCTTAGTGATACCTACAAAGTAAGAATTCTTACCTTCAAATGTACTAGTCACTACGACAATACCACTACCTAACTGGTCTCTGAAATCAAATGCCATCTGTTTAGCAGCTGCATTATCCTTTTCTACATGAGTATAAAGGAACTTCACACCATTGACTTCTTCAACCTGAGATGCCTGGTTCTTTGCTTCTAAAGCATTTAATTTACTTGTTAGTGTTTCGATTTCTTTCTTCATCGCATTAAGTGAAGTCATTGTGCTTTCAGCTTTTTCTACAATCTTATTAAGATCATTTGCCTTAAGTACAGTACCTACTTCTTCTAGAGTTTCTTCAGATTTTCTTAATGCTTTATAAGCCGCTACATTAGTGACTGCTTCAATTCTTCTTACACCAGAACCAACTGAAGTTTCCATTTCAATCTTAAATAAACCAATCTTTGCAGTATTAGAAACATGTGTACCACCACATAATTCTACTGAGAAGTCACCTACACGTACAACTCTTACAACATCACCATATTTTTCATCAAATAGAGCTGTTGCACCTGCACCGATTGCTTCTTCCTTAGGCATTTCTTTCACTTCTACATCTACACCCTTGAAGATATATTCGTTAACCATATCTTCTACAGCTGTTAATTCTTCTTTAGTCATCTTTGATGGATGAGTGAAGTCGAAACGTAATCTGTTTTCATCTAAGTATGAACCAGCCTGACCAACATGTGCACCTAAAACATTCTTTAATGCTGCATCTAATAAGTGAGTGGCTGTATGGTTATTTTCAATTAAAGCACGACGTGCTGTATCTACTGTAAGTTCTACAGTATCACCAACATGTACACTGCCGCTAGTTAATTTAATATAATGTAAATGCTGACCATTAGGTGCCTTTAATACATTAGTCACTTCAGCTTCAAACTTGTCAGAATGAGCACATCCTGTATCTGCACACTGACCACCCATTTCAGCATAGAAGTTAGTTGTTTCAACGATGATTTCACCTTCATTAGTCAATTCTTCAACCTTTTCTCCATCCTTGAATAATCCAATGACAGTAGTCTTTAAAGGTGCTGTATCATAAACGAAAGTAGAAGGAGTAGTGAAGTCCATTAAATCAATCTTCTGAGAAGCCATTGATTCTCTTTCACCACGTGCTGCACGTGCACGATCCTGCTGTGCTTTCATTTCTACCTGGAATCCTTCGCTATCTACGCTGAATCCAGATTCTTCTGCGATTTCAATTGTAAGTTCTAGTGGGAAACCATATGTATCATATAACATGAAGGCAGTAGAACCATCAATCATCTTATTATCAGAGTGTGCAATAACATCTTTGATCTTCTTTTCACCCTGAGATAATGTCTTATGGAATGCCACTTCTTCCTTCTTAACAGCTTCCTTAACGAATTCTGCCTTTTCTGGAAGATAATCATAGAATTCCTTCATGTTGTCTACAACAACATCTACTAAAGTATATAAGAAAGGCTTATCGATACCGATGTTCTTACCATAACGAACAGCTCTTCTTAAAATTCTTCTTAATACATAACCACGTCCTGCACGGTCAAACATCGCACCATCACTTAATGCGAAAGTTACAGTACGGATATGATCGGCAATAACTCTATAAGCCATCTTATCTTCTGCATACTTTACATCAGCTAATTCTTCTGTTGCATGAATGATTGGTAAGAATAAGTCTGTATCAAAGTTTGTTTCACCTTCCTGGATGATTGAAGTAATTCTTTCAAGTCCCATACCAGTATCAATATTCTTATGTGGTAATTCTTTATAATCTTTACGATCAATTGTAGGATCACAGTCAAACTGAGAGAATACAATGTTCCAGATTTCTACATAACGGTCGTTTTCCATTTCTTCAAAGAATAGTCTTTCACCGATATGATCTGGATCGTATTTTTCTCCACGGTCATAGAAGATTTCACTATCTGGTCCACCAGGTCCTGCACCGATTTCCCAGAAGTTATCTGCAGTCTTTAAGATATGTGATGGATCTACACCACATTCTTTAGTCCATACGTTGTATGCATCTTCATCATCTGTATAAACAGTGATATATAGTTTTTCTTTATCAAAAGCAAGCCATTCTTCACCTGTTAAGAATTCCCATGCAAAATGGATTGCTTCTGTTTTAAAATAATCACCAATAGAGAAGTTACCTAACATTTCAAAGAATGTATGGTGACGTGCTGTCTTCCCTACGTTTTCAATATCGTTTGTACGAATAGATTTCTGTGCATTTGTGATACGATTACATGCTGGCTTTTCTGAACCATCAAAGTATTTCTTTAATGCGGCTACACCAGCATTGATCCATAATAATGTTGGGTCATCATGTGGAATTAATGAAGCACTTGGTTCAACCATATGTCCCTGTTTCTTGAAATATTCAAGGAATAATGCACGAGTCTGATTACCTGTTAACTTTTTCATAATATCCTCCTAAAATAAAAAAGCCGTTCCTTAAAAGGAACGACTTAAATCGCGGTACCATCCTTATTCATAGATACTATCTATGCCCTTTATGACTTTAACGCAGTCATACGTTGATGTTTACATCACTCTCGAAAGGAGCCTTCCTTCATACACCCAAGAACTTGCACCACCCGTTCTCTCTCTTAAGACCTCTATGAAGTACTTGTCTTTCTCAACGATTATGCACCTATTATACATAAAAAAAAGATAAGGCGCAAGCCTTATCTCTATTCTTCGATTAAAGAACCTTCTGCAAGCATTTCTCCCTTGATTGGTAATAACTTGTAGATAATTTTCATAAATACTGCATCAAATGGCAGCATAATGATTGTAGTCGCAATATTGAATACTGTATGGAAGTTTGCTACCTGATGGGCTGGAGATCCAGAGAATGCTGCAATCATTGATAATAATGGTGTAGTAGAACAAATAATCAAGAAGAAGATTGTACCTACTAAGTTGAATAATACATGGAATGTCGCAATACGCTTAGAATTTCTACATCCAGTCACTGATGCAAGAATGGCAGTAATACAAGTACCGATATTTAATCCACATACCATATAAGCAGCTGTACTAAATGGCACTAAGCCCTTAGTTGCAAGTGCTGATAGGATACCTACTGCAGCACCAGAAGACTGGATCAAAGCAGTAAAGGCAGCTGCAAATAATACAGCAAGGATTGGGTTAGAAAGAGTTGTCATTAATTTAATGAAGATTGGTTCTTTCTGAAGTGGCACAACGGCCCCGCTCATCATATTCAGACCCATGAAAAGAATACCAAATCCCGTCATGACTGATCCGATACCTCTTACTTTACGACTCTTAAAGAACAAGCACATGAAGACACCGACAACTGCGAAGACTGGTGCAACAACACCTACATTAATCGCAATCATCTGTGCTGTAATAGTTGTACCAATATTAGAACCCATTACAACCCAGATACATCTGTTTAATGTCATCAAGCTGGCATTCATGAAACCAATCAACATAACAGTGACTGCAGAAGAACTCTGTACAGCAGCTGTTACACCGATTCCGACAAGAACACCTTTAAATTTCGTATTTGTTAGTTTTTCTAAGATAGTTTTTAAGCGGTCACCTGCAGCATCTTCTAAGGAATCACTCAAAACCTGCATTCCATATAAAAAGAGTGCCAGCCCGCCTAATAAATCAAGCCAGTTAGTTATTTTCATAATCTCGTTTTCCTTCTTTTACCACTCCATTATAACGTGTCTCTACGTAAATGTCGTTAACTAAATGTTAAAATAATCTTAAGTTTATGTAAAGTACTTTACAAAAATAACTTAAATTTAATGTTTTTAACAAACTATTTACTTGATTATTCGAAGTCAGATATCGAAAAAGTAGAATTATTCTGTCTTTCCTGAAAGCGTTTGAGTAATGTTGTGCGTCTTTGTTCATCTTGATTGTTATGAAGACCACGGACAAAGACACTATGATCTCCTAAGATGAATAAAGACTGCTTAGCTCTTGTGATACCTGTATATAATAAATTCTTCTTCATCATAATATAGTATTCTGGTAAGACAGCCATGATGACAATCTTAAATTCATTACCCTGAGATTTATGAACAGACATACAATAAGCATGTCTTAACATATTGAATTCATTGGTACGATAGTTCACAAACTGCCCATCGAAGTCCACTGTCAAGCTATCATAAGGTAGTCCTGTATCTTCTTTATTTTCAATTTCTACTAAGATTCCTACATCTCCGTTATACACATCATCATCGGGACGATTTCTTAATTGAAGAAGCTTATCTCCTTCTCTAAAGATCTTACCACCCACTTTGATTTCAGCTTTATCACTCGTTGGCGGGTTAAAGATAGCCTGTAAAGATTCATTTAAAGCATCTATACCTGCTATACCTCTGTACATAGGCGCCAATACCTGTACATCGGATGCATCATATCCCTCTTCTACCGCTTTTTTTACAATAACCTGCACACATTGTGCAACATCCTTATTAGGACATACTGTAAAATGAATATCTCGATAATCTTCAAAAACATGAGAATCATAATGATCGTTTCTAATATCATGAGATAATGCGACAATACCACTGCCTTCTTCTTGACGATAGATTGTCTGTAAGCAGATATGTGGAATACCACTCAATAACATATCCTTTAAGACATTACCTGGTGATACTGATGGAAGCTGCTGGTCATCACCAATAAGTAATATTTTATGTACATGACCACAAGCATCTAATAGTTTAGAGAAAAGAAGTGAATCTACCATAGAGAACTCATCAATGACAAGTAAGTCTATATCTAAAGGATGATCTGCATTCATAGAAAATGTATTGGTAGAAATATCCCATTTTAATAATCTATGAATAGTAGATGCTTCGAGTTTAGTCAGTTCTGATAATCGTTTTGCTGCACGCCCTGTAGGAGCTACGAGTCCTATCTTTTCATCAGGATATAATGAACGATAAACCTTTAATATAGCCTGTACAATCGTTGTTTTACCAGTACCAGGACCACCTGTTAAAATAAGTGCTGATTCTTCTAAAAACTTCTTAATCGCATTCTTCTGTATTTCATCATAAGTAATACCCTGTAATTCTTCTGTTCTTTTAATCTTTTCATCAATGACGGAATCTTCAATAGACTGCGTTGATTGTTTAAGATAACGTTCAAACTTTTTCGCAATCATTGTCTCACTTTCATATAAATCTCTTGGATAATAACGATCTTCTTCCTGAATAATCTTTTCAGCTATGATTTGGTCTAGATTCTTCGCAAATAAATCATCAGGACATTCAGGTAACATACGTCTAAAGTGATGATAAAAGGATTCATAATCACTATAGGTGCTTCCTGTCTGGAAACATAAATCCATCAAAGAAGCTAGTATACCTGCCTGGATACGTTTATCATCTAATGGCTCTATACCTGTTTTCATTGCGAGTTCATCAACACTTTTAAAACCAATACCTTCTATATCATCAATGAGGCGATATGGATCATTTTGTAATACATCAAGTGTCTTCTCTTTATAGAAGTTTTGAATGAGTGGTAAATTACGTGTAGAAATACCATTTCCCATAAAGAAAGATAAGACTTGTTGATCATAATCCTGACTTGTTAATACACCTACAATATTCTTCTTAATTGTTTCTGTAACATGGGGAATATTATTTAAACAATCAGGGTTCTCCTTAATAAGAGTTAAGGCCTTTTCTCCTAATGCATCCACAATTCTTTCAGCCGTCTTCTTACCTACACCCTTAAAGAGTGTTGAAGAAAGATAGCGGATAATCTCACTACGATCATCCGCTAGAATTATTTCATAAGAAGACACTTTGAATTGTTTACCATAACGGGGATGTATGACATAGCTTCCTTCAATACGATAACGATCATCATTATTCGCATAGGACATATTTCCTATAATAGTGAATTTTTCATCATCTGTCTCAAAAGCTGCTACTATATATTTATTTTCTGGATTATAGAAAATAACTTTACTAATAATGCCTTCATATTCTTCCATTATAAATAGTCAATCTCCTTGCCGTCTTTATAGACTTTATCAATTGTGCCTCCACCAAGACATACATCGCCATCATAGAAAACAGCAGCCTGACCTGGAGTGACAGCCTTGATTGGTTTCTTAAATGTGACATAAAGTGTTGTGTCATCAATAAAGTGTAAAGATACATCATTATCTTTCTGGCGATATCTAAACTTAGCAGTACAGTCATATTCACCTTCTGGTTTTGTTTCAGATACCCAGTTCACATCAGTGATTAATGCGCCATGAGACAATAACCATTTATTACTATCACCCTGTGCAATATAAAGAATATTCTTATCGTAGTCTTTTCCTACAACAAACCAAGGTTCACCATTACCACCAATACCTAAGCCTTTTCTCTGTCCGATTGTATAATACATAATACCCTGATGTTCACCAATAACCTTCTTAGAGACAATATCTACCATCTTGCCTGATTTAGCCGGAATATAGTTCTTTAAAAATTCTCTAAAATCTCTTTCACCGATGAAACAGATTCCTGTAGAATCCTTTTTATGTGCGACAGGAAGATCAAGTTCTTCCGCAATTTGTCTTACTTCTGGTTTAGTCAGTTCACCAATTGGGAATAATGAACTATTTAACTGCTTCTGATTCAACTGACATAAGAAATAAGTCTGATCCTTATTATTATCTACACCACGAAGCATCACTGATTCTTCACCTTCATTATGAACAACACGGGCATAATGTCCTGTCGCAATATAATCTGCATCAATAGACTTAGCATAATCTAAGAAAGCTTTAAATTTAATATGTTTATTACATAGGATATCAGGATTAGGTGTACGTCCTTTCGCATATTCTTCTAAGAAATATGTAAAGACCTGATCCCAGTATTCTTTAATAAAGTCCACTCTACGGATTTCTAGTCCAAGATGAGTCGCAACAGCCTGCGCATCCTGATAATCTTTTTCCTGTGGACATACGTCATCATCATTTGTAGGGTTACCTAGAATATCATTATTTAATGAACTATCCCAGTTTCTCATAAATACACAGATTACTTCGTAACCTTGTTTCTTTAATAAATACGCTGCAACGGCACTGTCTACACCGCCGCTTAATCCAAGTACAACTCTTTTCATGTTCTACCTCCCATTGTCAGTATTCTACCACATAAAAAAGGCTCTTGAAAGAGCCCTCGTATTATTCTGCGTTCATTCTTGTCATTGGAAGCATTGCAGCACCGATAGCACCACAGTCTTCTAATTCTGTTTCAAGTAGTGGAATATGATTTCTCATACCTACATGAATCTTCTGATTGAATTCTTTTGTTAACTGATCTAGGAAATACTTCTTAGACTTCATAACACCGCCACCTACTACAAAGCAATGTGGATCAACTGTATGTGCAATATTTGCGAATAATGTAGCAAGTTCACTTACACATTCATCAGCAATACCCTGTGCAGTTTCATTACCTTCTGCAGCTAGTCTGAATACATCACCTGCATGATGTACTAAATCTTTGCCAAGAGCTTCCTGACCTTTTCTAGTGATTGCAGTACCAGAACATTCTCCTTCTGCAGCACCTGGGTTTAAAGCACCCTGCTTATAGCCATTATTCTTAACGATGATATTACCGATTTCACCAGCATGTCCTCTACCACCAGAGATTAACTGTTTGTTTACTGTGAAAGCTCCACCAATACCAGTAGAAACTGTTACATAGTAACAAGTTGGATAATCTTTACCAGCACCAAGTACTGCTTCAGCAAGACCTGCAACGTTTGCATCATTATCTAAGAATACAGGTTTATTGAATTTTGTAGATAACTTTTCTGCGATTGGATAGTTTTCAAAACCAGGAAGGTTGCTTGCCATAATCATAACACCCTTCACAACATCAACTGGTCCTGGTACACCAATACCAATACCTTCTACATTTTCAATACCACCACAAATAGAATAATCTAGTGCTTCAATCTGACGACAGATTTTTGCAGTAACAGCATCTGGTCCTTTTTCTCTTTCAGTAGCATCCTTCACTTCACTATATGACTTACCATTTTCATCAACTAGTAAAGTTCTTACGTTTGTACCACCTAAATCAATTCCAATAAAATACTTCATGTTCGATATACCTCCTTGAAATATTATATTACAGATTACACTTTCACGCTACGAAAAAAGTTCTTTTTGTATCTTTTCTAACTGTTTTGGTAATTGTGATGTAACCGTTTGACCCTTTAAGTAGCTCATAGAGCCTATCGGATCCACAAAAGTTAATTGATAAGCATGGAGGAACTGATGATTGAGATGGAATTTCTTTTTTACTTCCTTATTCCATTCAAAATCTCCATATTTACTATCACCCATAACTGGATGTCCTGTCGCACTTAAATGAATACGAATCTGATGTGTACGGCCAGTAATAAGCTGTACTTCTACCAAAGAACATGTAGAACATCTTTTGAGTACATGCACTATTGTTTTCATAGATAAAGCCCCTGGTGTATCTTTCTTTACTAAATACATCTTGCCTTCATCTTCATTCTTTTTAACATATCCTGATAATGTGGCATCCTTCATCTGTCCCATCGCAATAGTGAGATACTTCTTTTCAATGCCTTGTCTTGTCTTCATCATGGTATTTAGATCCTGTAGTGCACGCATATCCTTTCCAAAGATGACAAGTCCACTTGTATTACGGTCTAAGCGATGCACCGGACCTGGTGTAAAGCTAATATTCTTTTTTGGATCATATTCACCCTTCTGATATAAATAAGTGAGTACCTGGTTAGATAATGTATTCACTGATTCATTGATATCTTCATGAACAAGCAATCCTGCAGGCTTATCTACAATAAGAATATGTGCATCTTCATAAACAACTTTAAAAGTAATAGGTAACTCATAAATTGTTAAAGGCTTTGTATATTCCTTGAATTTATCTTCATATAAGAAGAGTTCTACCTCATCTCCAGAATGAAGAATATAGTTTTCTTTCACTCTTTTACCATTTACCTTTACATCTTTTTTTCTTAACATCTTATATATAAGTGAAGAAGGTGCCTGAACAAGCACTTTCTTGAGATATTTATCTATTCTTTGATGATCATCATATTGATCGATTACTAGTTTTTTCATAATGTCTCCTTTAACTACCACATTATAGCATACACAACTCGTGTTATGGTATAATAAAAATCGAGGTGACAATCATGGAAAAACAAATAGATTCAACAACAATTTATGATGGAGCCATCATGAAGGTAACTAAAGAACATGTATTATTGCAGGATGGAAATACTGCCGTACGTGAGTGTGTCTATCATCATGGAGGTGTATGTATTCTTGCGATAGAGGATGATGAAATCATCTTAGTCAAGCAGTTCCGTTATCCTAATAGATGCGATACATTAGAAATACCTGCAGGTAAGCTAGAGTTAGGAGAAGATCCTGATAAGGCTTGTTATCGTGAATTTGAGGAAGAAACAAATAGACGTGCCAAGAATATGCGTCCTATCTTAAAAATGCTTCCTACACCAGGTTATTCTAGTGAAATACTTAGAATTTATGAAGCAGAAGACTTTAAGGAAGTAGAAGATTCTTTACAGTGTGATGCAGATGAATTCTTAAATATCATTAAGATGCCTATAGATGAAGCGTATCAAGCTATCTTTGATGGACGTATTATTGATGGTAAGACTGTTATTGCGATTATGTATGCCTACAACAGAAAGCACTGTAAATAGTAAAAGAGCTCGATTAAGAGCCCTTTTTCTTTAGTGTGAAGTATTTAATTGTTTCAATGAGTGTTACAACAACGACATTCAATACATAACAATGTACCATCTTTAAAGCAGAGAGTGTCATAACTGTATTGTCATTCATATAAGTATAATAGTCAGGTACTGCATTTGTGATAGAATGAAGACCATCAATGATGACTCTAAAGATTGTTTCTGCAATCTCTACATAGCCTAAACTAATAGAATGTAACACCTGTACAACAGGATGATCCATCATATTACCTAAAGCGATATGTACCACTAAACCAAGTAAGAGAATCATCAGTGAAAGTAATAATACATAGCTGATATTAATAAAAGTATTAATAATATGATGATCCGGTTTCTTCTTTGGTTCTTCAACAACTGGTTCTTCTTTTTCTTCCTCTTCTTCTTTTGGAGGATTCTTTTCTGCTTCCATCACCTTCGCAATCACATCATTTAATGCAGCCGTATCATGTGCATTAAGTGAAAGTGCTGTTGGTTCTTCTTTTTCTTCCTCTACAACAGGTTCACTCTCTTCCTTCTCTAATTCAGCTAAATCTTCATCATTGAAGGTAAAGCGTCTAGGACGCTCTCTAGTGAGTTCTGATAGTTTTGATATATATGTTGATTTAATAATCTTTAATAAGTCTGGATCATCCTTATAGACTTCCTGTAAATTCGCAAATAAAGCCTTTAATTTAGCCACAGACATCTCTTTGTCCATACCAAGAAGTGGTTCAAATATCTTATAGTCTTCATAGCGGCCAAAAAGAATATCATTCAATGCTTCATACATTGAATTAGCTACCTGGTAAGAACAGCTGATTTCATCATCTCCTGCTTCTACCAAGTCATTCAAATAAATAGTATTCATACCAATTTTGTTGGCTGAATGAAGAATACCATTCATAGAAGTAATCACTAATGTATCCTTAGGTGTGACCTGGAATCTCTTGTCAATATAAGCAAGTAATTCTTCTGAAGGAAGTGGTGTGATATCTGTATCACATCCAATAACATAATCTACCTTGCGATATAAAGATCCAAGTTCTAGATAATTAATAGCTGTTTTAGTCTTATGTGTAGAAACAACTGCAATTGGAATATTATTCTGACGAAAGTATTCAAATAGTTCAATAACACCATCTTTTGGTGATAAACCCTTCATGCTTAAATAATTATATAAATCTTTTTCTACAGTTGTATTAAGTTTCTGACTATTTAATGTAGTTGCAAGAGGAAGCGTTTCATACATCGAATACATATTACCTAACGCATGATAGAATTCATCTGCTGTAACAGTAATATTTCTCTTTTTACATATATTTTTATAGAAATTATAACGAAGTCTGTTTAGGGGGAATATACATCCATCCAGTTCTATGATTGCTAGTTTTAATTCTGTATCCTCTCTCATAAAATAATACCCCTTTCCCTAATCTAAAAACCATTATAGCAAATTCACAAATGTAATGCCATCCTATAAATAAAAAAGCAGAACCGAAGTTCTGCCTTGTTTTCAAATGGTCTCCCCGCACGGGCTCGAACCGTGGACCCTCTGATTAAGAGTCAGATGCTCTACCAACTGAGCTACGGAGAGATAGTTCTTGATATTTCTATCAAGAGTATCAGGTTTATCCTGTTAAATTTTAAATGGTCTCCCCGCACGGGCTCGAACCGTGGACCCTCTGATTAAGAGTCAGATGCTCTACCAACTGAGCTACGGAGAGAGGTGTGTCCTCAACCGACGAGTTATATATTACACGATTGAGAACACTTCGTCAACTACTTTATAAACTTTTTTTAGATTTTTTTACATTTTCTTAAAAAAGATCTTCATCGTTCTTATATTTAGAATTGATGATGATTGTTTCAGTGTTATCAATACACTTCTGTACTTCTGCTTCAAAGTCCCATTCATCTTCAAAACCTTTTGCTTTATAAGCTTTAGGTTTAGTTGCTGGGTTATGTGGAGTAAAGATAGTACAGCAGTCTTCATATGGTCTAATAGAGATATCATATGTACCGATCTTTTCTGCAATCTTGATGATTTCTAATTTATCCATACATGCGACAGGACGGATGACAGGTGTAGTAATAACCTGATTGATTGTATTCATTGATTCAAGTGTCTGAGAAGCCACCTGACCAATACTTTCACCATTCACAATAGCTAAGCAGTCATTCTTCTTTGCCACACCTTCCGCAATTCTATACATCATACGACGCATAACTGTCATTGCATAAGATTCATCACAATGATCATAGACAGATAACTGTAGATCAGTAAACGGTACGATATGTACCTTAATATAGCCATGTGTATAGTCCTTTAATACATTCACAAGGTCTAATACCTTTTCTCTTGCCATTTCATTTGTATAAGGTGGAGATGCATAATGAATGCATTCTAAGTCCACACCACGCTTCATTGTCAAATAACCTGCCACTGGTGAATCAATACCACCTGAAAGCATTAATAACGCTTTACCACCAATACCTACAGGATAGCCTCCTGCACCTGGAATCATATTATCCATAATATAGATCGCATCTTTTCTATATTCTACACGTACTAGAATATCTGGGTTATGTACATCTACAGATAAATCTTTTGTTGTATGATGGAATACATAGCCAGCAATCTCTTTATTCATTTCAATAGAGTTCTTAGGATATGATTTGTCATGTCTTTTTGTATCAATCTTGAAAGTATTACCTTCATCATGATCAATAATATAAGTGACAACTTCTTTCGCCTTCTCTAAGTCATGTTCCACCTTATAACATAAAGAGAAGTTATGAATTCCAAAGATCGTCTTGATCTTATCTGTGACTTCCTGTGCATCTTCTTCATTTAAATAAATATAAAGACGGTCATATGTTAATTCATATTCTAATGTGGGATAGTCATGTAATATTTCTTTTGTATTCTTTAATAGTTTTCTAATGAATAGTTTACGGTTCTTTCCTTTTGTAGTTAATTCTCCAAAACGGACAAGGATATGATCTGGTTTCATCTAATTACCTCTGTTTCTTAATTCTATTTAATGTATCTTTTAAAGCACTCAAGAATGTATCTAATTCCTGCTTTGTAGTGAGATGTGAGAATGAAAGTCTTAATGCACTTGAACTGATAAGAGAATCTAAATGCATCGCTGCAAGAGTATGAGATATTTCTACCTTCTTACTTGAACAGGCACTCTTTGTAGAGATATAGATTCCTTTTGTTTCTAGGTCATGTACTATGACTTCTGGTTTATAGTGTGGACATGAAATATTCAAGATAAATGGACTGGCATCCTCTGGTGAGTTGATAACAATATTGTCCATTGTACTCAACTGTTCACGTAAATAGTCATTAAGTGACTTAACATAATCATAATGACTCTTTTGTGATTCAATGGCTTTACGCATTGTTTTGGCTAATACAATATCTACACAGGCATTGCTTGTTCCACCTCTTAAGCCATTTTCCTGCTGACCACCGTTAATAAGAGGCACAATACTTGCAGTACGTTTCTTATAGAGTAAACCACTGCCCTTTAACCCAAATACCTTATGTGCTGAGAAAGTGGCTAAATCAATATCATCTAATATAATAGGAAGCTTACCTAAAGCCTGTACCATATCTACATGATATTTAGTTTTAGGGTTCTTCTTATGTACAATAGAAGCTATTTCATGAATAGGATTGATTGTTCCTACTTCATTATTTACATACATCGTAGAGACAAGAATAGTATCTTCTCTAATAAGAGATTCTAGTTCCTTTAAATCAAGGTGTCCTTTTGAATCAATAGAGACATAATCTACTTCAAAGCCAAATACTTCTTCTAGCTGTTTAAATGTATTGGCTACACTTGAATGTTCAAAGGCTGTAGTAATAATATGCTTTCCTCTATTCATATATTGGAAGGCTGTTCCTTTGATAGCTGTATTATTAGATTCAGATGCACATGATGTAAAGATTAATTCTTCAGGACTGACATGAAGTAATTTCGCAATATGAGAACGTGACTGTTCAATCAAGCGACTCACTTCATAACCAGGTGCATAGGCAGAATCAGAATTCGCAAAATAAGTTGTTAATAGTTTTGTATATGTAGAGCGTATTTCCTCATCAAGAGGTGTTGTAGCTACATAATCTAGATAAATCATCTAATCACCCCGCCTTAAATAATAACGACATAAAAGAAAAAAGTCCACCCTAAGCGGACTTAATTTCTTTTCTTTTAATAAGCTCTTCGTATTTTCCTGGTTCAAGTCTTTCTAGAATATCTACTGCAACCTGTAATGCATTGCGATATTCACCATTTCTAAATAAAACTTCAGCCTTAGTAAGTTCTGTATTGACTTCTAGGAACATTGAACGATAACGGTTTGCATAAACAATGGCATCTTCTACCATACCAGCTGTCACAATCATATTATGTACATTATCATAAAGCTTATAGATCACATCTCTTGCCCCTTCTACCTTGGCGCATAGTTCATTGAGTACAACTGGCTTATGGGCTTTAAAACGTTTAATTTCTTCCACCTTATTATAAGAATCAGTAATATAGTTACGATAAGAATCATTCACAAGAGGAAGATGTTCATTCTTGATTTCAGACTTGATTTCTAGTAATACAATATTGATATTTTCTAGAAGTTCTTCTGTTTCCTTGTTCTTATTTTCAATATCTTCTTTCTGTTTTTCAAACTCTTCAAGATAAGCATCGTGCTTCATCATTCTATCATATAAATCTACTACATGATCAAGCATATCTGCATAAGCAAAATGACCGAGTTCCATCTGTTCAATCAACTGATTGGCATCATTTTGAATCTGTCTGAATTCCTCATACTTCTTACTGATTACAACTTCTTCTTCATCAATCACAAATTCAGTAGTCAAGCGACGATATTCCTTCATGACCTGCTGATAGATTTCTGTTAATCTTTGGAGTTCATTATAGCTTTCTCTCCATTTTTCCTTGAACTGCTTATATGAATCTAATTCTTTACTTAGATCAATCACTAATTCTTCAATCAATCCAGTTAAAGGTTCAAGCACCTGTGCAGCTGCTTTAATATCTACATTCTTCACCTGAACAATGGATTCTTCCATCTGTTCATCTACTTCGTGACGGCGAGTCGCAATCTTCATTTCTTCAAGAGCATACTCATCACCCTCTAAAGAAGAAATCAATTCATCTACCTTATCAATCTTACTTGGTAATAAATCAGAGACAACATAAACATAAGAAGGAAGATCCTTTAAATTGGTATGAAGACTATCAATACGATTTTCAATCTCTTCAGTGAATTTCTTTGCATCCGCAAACATCTGATTATTCATCAATGTTTCTAGTTTTACAAAATCATCATCTAATTCCTTAAACATCTCTAATACATGTGGTACAAACTCTTCTACCTTAATACGAATCTTTTCATATTCATTAGCTGTATCACGGTACTTTCCTTTTACTCTAATGATTTCTACACGCTGGATGTTTTCTATTTCTGTCACCTTCTCAATACGTGCAAGAAGGTTCTTGGCATCATGATCATAACGCTGTGTCATTTCTCGAATCAATGCAAGATTCTTTTTAACACCACGCGTTTTTCTATAAAATAAAGCCGCATCCACCTCATCTACAAGGACACCTAATTCATTCTTCTGGAATTCAGTGATCTTTTCAAAATCCTCTGTAAACTGTTCATATTGTTCAACAACTTCTGGCATATTTTTCGCAATAGACTGTACACGCCCTAATCTATATTGTAATGGCAGTGTTTTAATTCCATTGATCTGGTTTTGTAGATCTAATAATTCCTGTCGATACATATTCAATTTAACTTGATGATAGATAATCATAAAAATAATCAAAGCAATAAGTATAGACGCAAATATGATTAGGTTTCTTACTCCTACATATTGTACAAAATTCTTCATATATTCCATAAAACATCCCTCTCTTACATATCGATATAATTTTATCATATTTTCCAAGTCATTTCATTATGGAATCGTGAAACCATCCAAAAAATACAGATTTCTTATTATGAAAATTATTACTCTATTTATAAAATAGGTCTATGATTGTATTGCTTAGGAGGGAATATGAAATGAATGAGAGCACAGATTTAATTCACGGAAAGATATGGAAGGCAATATTATGGTTTTCTATTCCTATGTTAGTGGGGAATTTATTTCAACAGCTTTATAATACTGTAGACTCATATGTTGTAGGTAACTTTGTTAGTTCAGGGGCTCTTGCAGCAGTTGGACAGTCTACTCCAATCATCAATACTCTTGTTGGGTTCTTTACAGGACTCGCAACAGGGGCTGGAGTTGTCATTGCACAATACTTTGGAGGAAATCATCTCAATAAGATGAAAAAAGCGATACATACATCTATCGCCTTAACACTTATATTATGTGTATTATTCACTATTTTAGGTATTGGGTTATCTCATCAGATATTAGTTCTGATTGGTTCACCAGATTCTGTCATGGCACCTGCCGCCTTATATCTTCGCATCTATTTTGGTGGTATTTCTTTTGTATGTATTTATAATATGGGTTCAGGTATATTACGTGCTGTCGGAGATTCTAAGACACCACTCTATTATTTAATCGTTGCCTCTATTATCAATATTATCTTAGACTTTGTGTTTGTTTTATATTTTCATATGGGTGTTGCAGGAGCTGGATGGGCAACCTTTATCGCCCAGGGAATCAGTGCATTGCTTGTTATAATAAAGTTAGTGTTTTCTAAAGAAATCTATAAAGTAGAGATCAAAGAGATTTCCATCGATAAACCTATCTTAAAGAAAATCATTGAAATAGGTATCCCTACTGCATTGCAGCAGTCCATTGTATCTTTCAGCAATGTCATTGTGCAATCTTATATCAATACTTTTGGCGCCAATGCAGTGGCCGGTTATACTTCTTATATAAAGATTGATGGATTCCTACAGTTACCTATTCAAAGCTTTGCGATGGCCATCACAACATTTACTGGACAGAACATTGGGGCACATGCCATTGACCGAGTAAAGAAAGGACTTCGTACAACTATGGCGATGACTTTCGGTGTCACTCTAATAGGTGTGACTCTTGTTTATTTATTTGGTGAACAATTAGTTGGTATCTTCTCGAGTGATCCTGAAGTCATTAAATATGGCTATTTGATGGCACGCATATTTGCGGTAGGTTATCTCACATTACCTGTTATCCATATTATTTCTGGTGCACTTAGAGGTGTAGGTTTATCTAATATTCCTATGTATTTCATGGTAGGTACATTTGTCTTCTTAAGACAGATTTATCTTGCGATTGCAGTACCATCAACTCATAACATTGGAATTGTATTTGCCGGATGGCCTGTAACCTGGATTGTTTGTATGATAGGATTACTGTTCTACTACTTCCGTGTACATTGGTTAGATCATGTATAAGAATATCGGATTTTCTCCGTTATTCTTTTTTTCTTTTTTTCCGAAATTCTTATTTTCCAGCAGTATAATTTATATAGGAGGTAATAATTATGGAAAGAATAATTAAATTTTTGAAAGAAGCAGATACTTATTATCTAGCAACAGTTGAAGGTGATCAGCCAAGAGTGAGACCTTTTGGGACAGCACATATGTTTGAAGGAAAACTTTATATTCAAACAGGGAAGGTAAAGGATGTATCTAAACAGATTCATACAAATCGTAAAGTAGAAATTTGTGCATTCAAGGATGGTGAATGGCTGCGTATTGCAGGAGAACTTGTGGAAGATGATCGAAGAGAAGCGAAACAATCCATGCTTGATGCTTATCCATCTTTACAGAAAATGTATTCAGCAGATGATGGAAATACAGAAGTGTTCTATTTTAAGAATGCAACTGCCACTTTCTATTCATTTACACATGAAAAAGAAGTAGTCAACTTCTAGGGAGGAAAATTATGAATAGTAGAAGATTATATAGAAGACTTAATGATATATTCTCAAAAATATCAGAAGAGGATTATCCAGAAATCTATAATATTATAGAAAATGAACTGGATTTTTCAGATGAGGAAGTCTATGAGGAAGCTTATAATATTGCAGGAGAATTACATGAAGCAGATGGCACAAAGATTCTACCTGCATGTGTGGCTAATTTTATTATGGAAGTCTACAAAGAAGAACTAAAGCTTGGAAATGTAAATGCAGCATGTGATATTGGTTCACTCTATTATACTGGACGTGCAGGTGAGCAGAACTATAAGAAAGCTGTTGAGTATTATACTATTGCCGCCAATGGTGGATGTCGTCAGGCTCAGGAAAATCTTGGTTACTGTTATTATTACGGTAGAGATATACCTGTGGATTATGAGAAAGCCTTTCATTATTTTGCATTAGGCGCATTTGATGGACATTTGCGTTCACTTTATAAGATTGGTGATATGTATCGTAACGGGTATTATGTTGATAAGAACGAAGCAGAAGCATTCTACATCTATATGCATTGTGTAGATGGACTGAATGAAGATAATATCAGTATTGTAGGTGGAGATATCATGATGAGAGTTGGAGATTGTTTCTTCAATGGTGTTGGGACAGAAGTAGACAATAATCAGGCCTTAAAGTATTATCAGTTAGCTGAACAGATGTTCTATGATAGACTTGAATCAGGTGATTTCCTCATCAAAAACTGTTATAAACATGTTTTAGAAAATGAGGAAAAGGCAAGACAGAGATTAATTGATGCATTGCCTGGATATGAGTGGACAAAATAAAGATGGGTAAGAAGACAAAGAAACATATCAGAGTCGACGGACAGCTTCTTCAAATGAATAAAGGATTTCGTGATTTGAAGGCAAAACAAAGAGAAAAGATTATAGGCTGGATCTATGAAGAATACAAAAAGTATGTGACTGAAAATGAGAAGATACCAGATGTATATGGAGATATAGAGATTGTAGATGCTGTCCTAGATAAAATTAAAGCCGCAAACATCTGGATACCAGATTATGAAATCAATGATTATTATATGAGAAAGAAATCCAATCTTCAAAAACGTTTAGATAATGAGAAACAAGTGAAGTTCAAATCATATGTTAGTTTCTATAAGAGTATTGTGGATCAGGATAGATCATCTATTGTGATATGTAATCTTGAGCATGAAATCATCTATATGAATCCAGCAGCAATAAATAATTATGCAAAACGTGGTGGAGAGAAGTTAATAGGAAGAAGTCTATTGGAATGTCACAGTCCTGAATCAAGAGATAAGATATATCACATATTAGAATGGTTCAAAAGAAATGAAAGTCATAATATTGTCTATACTTATCATAATGAAAAACAGAACAAAGATGTCTATATGGTCGCTTTAAGAGATCAAGAGCAGCTTATTGGCTATTATGAAAAGCATGAATATAGAAATAAGGAGTTGATGAAACCATATGATTTTCACGATTAAAACAATTCTAGGCGATATCACAAAAGTAACAGACGTAGAAGCTATTGTGAATGCAGCAAATAATCTTCTTTTAGGTGGTGGAGGTGTAGATGGCGCCATCCATCGCGCAGCAGGGCCTGAGCTTCTTAAAGAATGCAGAACACTTCATGGCTGTGAAACTGGTGAAGCAAAGATTACAAAAGCTTATAATCTCCCTTGTGATTATGTGATTCATACTGTAGGGCCTATCTGGTATGGTGGAAACTATAATGAAGAAGAATTACTTGCAAACTGTTACTATAATTCTATGAAACTGGCTATGGATCATGGAATAAGAACTATCGCCTTCCCTTCTATTTCCACTGGTGTATATCATTTTCCTGTTGAAAAAGCAGCTAAGATTGCAGTCAAGACAGTCTATCAATTCTTAGAAAATAACCCTGATAACTTTGATTTGGTGGAATGGGTACTCTTTGATTCTCATACCAAATCAGTGTATGAAGCAGAAGCAAATAAATTTATCTAGTTTTCATCAACTTTTATTTGACTTTCACTACTTTATTCAGTATAATCAAACTCGCAATAAAATGAATAGCGGTACATAACAGTCGTGCAGCTACGTTCTTGACTTAGGGATGCAAAGTATCTTACCGCAAGAGAAATGCTTAATAAGAACATACGCAGGGTGAGTTATGAATTGTTATTGTTTTATGCAAATAAAACAATAAGGAGGTAACGTCAATGGCACGTTATACAGGCCCAATCTGGAAAAAGTCTAGAAGACTTGGTTTCTCAGTATTGGAAAACGGAAAAGAATTAAACAAGAGACCTTATGCTCCAGGTCAGCATGGTCAGAAGAGACACAAGAGCACTGAATATGGTCTTCAGTTAGCAGAAAAGCAGAAAGTAAGACATATGTATGGTGTTAACGAAAAGCAGTTCCACAACACTTTCAACCGCGCTTCTAAGATGGAAGGTGTAACTGGTGCAAACTTCTTATTCTTACTTGAATCAAGATTAGACAACGTAGTTTATAGAATGGGATTCGCAACTACTCGTAGAGCAGCTAGACAGTTAGTAAACCATGGTCATATTTTATTAAACGGTATCAAGACTGATATCCCTTCATGTAGAGTAAATCCTGGTGATGTTATTACTGTTAAGGAAAAATCTCAGCAGTTAGATGTTATCAAGACAGCTTTAGAAGCTCAGACTCATACTCCTGGCTTCGTTGAAGTAGATGCTGAAAAGAGAACTGGTAAGTTCACTAGACTTCCTGAAAGATCTGAATTAAATCAGGAAATCAACGAACAGCTAATCGTCGAATACTATAACAGACTTGGTTAATTCTATTAGCAGCCTTAGGGCTGCTTTTTTATTGGAGTATCTTTATGAATGCAACATTTAATTTAATCATGGATATTGTTGGCACGATTGCTTTCGCAATTTCTGGTGTCATGGTGGCTAGTAAGAAGAAGATGGATTTATTTGGAATCAATATCCTAGCACTATGTACTGCAGTAGGCGGAGGGATGGTCAGAGATGTATTGATTGGTGTGACTCCCCCTGTTATGTTTAAGAATCCAATCTTCGTCATTATTGCATTAGTAACTGCCAATTTAACTATTTTAATATTATATTTTCACAAAAAAACAACAAGAAAAAGTATAGAGTCCTTAACGACTCAATTATTATTTATCTTTGATACTTTAGGTCTTGCTGCATTCACAATGGATGGTGTGAATGCAGGTATGGCAGTTCATCCAGGAATATTCCTTCCTGCCTTCCTTGGTGTTATGACAGGTGTAGGCGGAGGGATTATTCGTGATGTTCTCGCAAATGAGTTACCTCAGGTATGTGTGAAACAGATCTACGCATCTGCTTCAATCATTGGTGCCATCATTACATGTTTATTCATGAAATATGGGGAAACCAATACTGCAGTTCTATTAGGCTTTATTATTGTTGTACTCATTAGAGTACTTGCAGCCCATTATCGATGGGATTTACCAACAATCGATTATTATGAAGACACAAAGAAAAGATAGGTTCGCTGAACCTATCTTTTTTCGTCTTCGTCAATACCTGATTGAATATTTGTACATTCCATTAATGAATTAATCAGCTGTGTACGGTTTCGCTTTGTCATTGGGACCTTTTCACCTGTAGTAAGTTCTACATAGTCAGGACCAAATAAACGAATATACTCTCTATTAATAGTATAACTTCTATGAATCTTAAAGAACTGTGTACCTAATAAATCTTCCATCTTATTAAAAGAAACAGTACATGTAATTTCACCTTTACTTGTATAAATCACTGTATTGTGCTGGAATGCCATTACATAATGAATATCCTTTAAAGGAATCAAACATGCATGCTTACTCTTATCATTCACTAGAATAGTTTTATCAGGTTCCATCAGTTTCTTTACCATTTCCTTATAATATTTATAAGTACTAGAACCCATCTTATGAGGGAATACTTCCCCTTCTTCTAGCTTACCAATATAGTCTGGTATATTGATATAGACAATACGACCTTCTCTTTCTTTATCGATAGACCATATAAATGTACATCTTTGTTTTTCATGAACCATTTCTAATGAATTCATATCAGTCATAAGAAAAAAGCGTCCGACAATAATACATGTGTTCTGCTGATTAAAAACACATTGAAAATCAATATGTGTCAATTCACTTTCTGAGCAACCATTCATAACCGTATACAAATAATTCACGAGTTCATTCTTGCTTGAATAATATTGACTTGGATCAGCACCACAATAAAAAACATCATCGTCTAGATAATGACTTAAAAGATTCATATCTTTATGCCAGAATCCTTGTAAAATTTTTGTGCTTGTTTCAATTAAATCATTTACCACTTTTTTCCTCATATATATCACCACTATTAATTTACCAAAAATAATATTATAAGTCTCATAGTTATGTATAAAAAGTTTTTTTAATGCACGAAAAGTAGTA
>UQGS01000033.1 GCA_900540685.1 uncultured Catenibacterium sp.
GCTCTAAACATAGTAAATAAGCGAATAATCACCACCCATTTGCAAAAGAGGAGCTATATTTAATTATCTAAATCAATATATTATAATGAAGGAGTAAATATTATGAGAAGTCGTTTTGATAGAGAACTAGATACGCTTAATGTAGATCTTCAGAAGATGAGCGGTCTTGTAGAGAATGCATTAGAGAATACTATTTCCGCATTTAAAAACAAGAACACTAAGCTTGCGAAAGAAGTTATGGAAAATGATCGTATGATCAATGATATGGAACGTTCTATTGAATCTATTTGTTTTAAGTTAATGTTAAGACAGCAGCCAGTGGCAAGAGATTTACGTATTGTGACTACTGCATTAAAGATTGTGACTGATCTAGAAAGAATTGGTGATCAGTGTTCTGATATTTGTGAGATTATCTTAGATTTATCTGGTGATCATATTTATAGAACAGTAGAACATATTCCAGATATGTTGAAGACTGCAAAAGAAATGGTGCATAAGTCTATTGAAGCCTTTGTAGAAGGTGATGTAGATAAAGCCCATAACATTTCTAGAATGGATGATGATATTGATGCATTATTCTTAGATATTAAGAATGAAATCATCCAGATCATGAAGGAAAATAGTGAAAATGCAGATGACTGTTTAGATTATTTCATGATTGCGAAATATCTAGAGAGAATTGGTGATCATGCATCTAATATCTGTGAATGGTTAGACTTCATGGAAACAGGATCTATCAACCAGCAGCGTATTATATAAGGGGGATATAATCAATGAGCGAACGTATATATGTAATAGAAGATGATGAAAATATTCAGGAAATTATCAAGTTATCTCTTGAGTCAAGTGGGTATTCAATTACCCTATTTAATAATGCGATAGATGCGATAGTCGCAATTCATGAAGATACACCTGATCTTGCAATATTTGATGTCATGTTACCAGAATTAGATGGTATTTCAGCTATTAAGCAGATTAGAAAGACTAATACAACTTTACCTATCTTAATTCTATCTGCAAAGGATCGTGAAATAGATAAGGTAAGAGGATTAGATTCAGGCTGTGATGATTATATGACGAAACCATTTGGAGTGCTGGAACTTGCTGCACGTGTTCGCTCATTACTTAGAAGAAGCCAGCATCATTCAAAGGTTATTAAAACTACATCTTTAGAAATTGATAAATCTAAACATATTATTTTAAAACAAGGTGAAAAACTTGAATTAACTCATAAAGAGTATCAGTTATTACTCTATTTAGTAGAAAATAAAGAACGTGTTGTAGAAAGAGAAGAACTCTTGAATAATATCTGGGGTTATGATTTTGTAGGCGAATCGAGAGCTTTAGATGTGCATATTCGTTCTTTACGTGCAAAACTTGGTGATGATGGACATCATTATATTAAGACAATCAGAAGTGTAGGTTATCGTTTTATTGAGGATGGTCAATAATGAGACAATCTATATTGAGATATTTCATCTCATTATTATTGGTATCTCTATGTATCTGTAGTGCAACGAGTATATTTATTATTTCTGGTTCAATGAAAGAGGATTCTGAAAGAGAAATGATGTATTCTGTAAAACTTATAGAATATAATCTAGACTACTCTAAGGATCTCAATACACAGATAGAAACACTCAATCCACTTGCTTTCTCTGATGATACAAGAATATCTGTCATTGATGAAAAAGGTCAAGTTCTTGCAGATACATATAAGAATGACATCTCTTCTAATCATTTGAAAAGAGAAGAAGTACAACAGGCACTTCATTCTTCAAATCATGAAGGTTATGCAATGAGACGTTCTGAGACAACCAATCAGCCACTTCTCTATGCTGCATATTATAAAGATAACCACATTATAAGATTGTCCATCCCTTATTCAGGTGTATGGGGTTATTTTCCAGAACTTGCTCCTGCATTTGCGATTTCTATACTGATCAGTATTTTATTTTCATACATAGTTGCCCGTAAACTCTCTAAGAGAGTCACTCAACCACTTACAGAAATCAGTGAGTCTCTTAATAACATGACTGAAGACTATCGTTTTGAACTCCCAACAACAGATTATGAAGAATTCACACCTATTATTGATACAATAGAAAATCTTTCTCATCGATTAAGAAAATCTATGAGAGAAACAAGATTTGAACAAGATAAGATCAATGCGATATTAAGAAAGATGGAGGAAGGCTTTATCTTACTTGATGAGAATGGCATGATCTTAAGTGTCAATGATAGTGCAATAAAGATTCTAGGACCTTTAAAAGAGAAAGATAACTTAGTAGATCATATCTCTTATCCAGAGCTTATTAATGCATTGAATAGTGCACCTAAGAAACAGCGTTTAGAACTAAAGATTCATGATTTTGATTACCAATGTGCAATCTCCCGCCTTCCATTTGGTACAGCACTCTTCTTTGTGGACATTACCGCAATGAAGAACTCACAGAAGATGAGAGAAGAATTCTTCTCTAGTGTATCTCATGAATTAAAAACACCTATTACAGCTATTAGAGGTTACAGTGAATTATTATCGCAGGGATTCATCAATGATGAAAATCAGAAGAAGATGATGCTTTCTAAGATTCAAACAGAAGTAACGAATATGTCTTCTTTAATTAATGATATCTTGATGTTATCTAGACTAGATAGTGATGATTTGATTGTAGAAAAGGTTCCTGTAAAGATGCAGGCATTAATGAAGGATATCTCACAAGATTATGAAGGTTTATTATTGAAATATAATGTAGAACTTCATACAGATGTTGAGCCTATTACTTATATTGGAAATGGGTCTCAGATAGAGACATTGATTTCTAATCTCGTAAGTAATGCGATTAAGTACAATAAAGAAGATGGTTATGTTTATGTTCATATTTATAGTAAAGAAGATAATATGGTCATTGAAGTCAAGGATACAGGTATTGGAATCCCTCTTGCAGACCAAGGACGTGTCTTTGAAAGATTCTACCGTGTTGATAAGGGACGTAGTAGAATCAAAGGTGGAACTGGTTTAGGTCTAGCCATCGTTAAGCATATTGTTTCTTATAATAAAGGAACAGTAAAATTACATAGTCAATTAGGAGAAGGTACTTGTATCACAATTACTCTTCCTAATAAATCATAAGCTGTCATCGTACAGCTTTTTTAATTATTTTTTCTAGACACCTATTAATAGGCGTTCTCCAGCACTTACTCAACACATCTTTTGATGGATAGTACTACAATATAGTTATCAAAGGAAGGGGATGTTGATATGATTTTATTTTTATTATTTGTGGTTTTACTTGTATTAGGTATTGTCTATTTCGTTAAGTCAAAGAAAAACAATGAACCAAATGATAAGGCGAAAAAGACATTACTGGCTTCACTTGTTTTCTTTGTATTGTTTGCGATTCGATGTGTATCAGTGGATGCATTCGCAATGTTGGGTTCTATTGTTTTTTTAGTGGGTATTGTTTATCTTGTGTATAGTTTGTTTAAGAAACAGCCTAAGAAAAAAGCTTTATGTATGATTCTTGCAGGTTTCTTCATCGTTGGATATGCAGGCTGTATCAGTGATTCCAAGCCTACTGAATCTTCACCTAAAGTATCTACTGTAGAGAAAGTAAAGAAGGTAGAAAAAGTAGAAGTAGCTGATTTAAGTGGTACAGATGCACAGGCTTGGTGTGATCAAAATGGATTCAAATTAAGTAAAGAAGAAGACTTTTCAGACAGCGTAGCACAGGGTGGATTCATCAGTCAGTCTCCTCAGGCAGGTACACAATTAGAAAAAGGAAGTACTGTCACTGTTCATTATTCAAAGGGTAAAGAACCTACTATGGAAGATAAGAATGCGCTCGCAAAAGCAGAATCTTATTCTTCTATAATGCATATGTCTAAGGCAGCTATCTATGATCAGTTGACTTCATCTTATGGCGAAGGTTTTCCAGCAGAATCTGCTCAGTATGCAGTCGATCATTTGGTGGCTGATTATAAGAAGAATGCACTAGAAAAAGCTAAGGATTATCAGACAAATATGCATATGTCTCGTTCAGCTATCTATGATCAGTTGACTTCAAGCTACGGAGAAAAGTTCACTGCAGAAGAAGCACAATATGCGGTAGATAACCTACCTCAGTAAGCACAAAGTTGTATTTTTTAAAGAGTTGAAAAGAAGCATAAATAAATGCTTCTTTTTTTGAAAATACACAGTTATTCCATAAGAAATATGTATAATGCTTACAGGTGATAAAGCATGAAGATACTTTGGTTAATCGCACTTTTGTTGACAAGTGGATGCTCAACGCGTGCCAATTCAAATTATATAGCACAAGAAGTACGTACATTCTATTCAGGATTATTAAATGGTGAAGATATTTCTATTACATGTATGAGTAGAGATCATAAAGAGACTTTCTTTAAAGAGATGAATAAGAACCTTCATAAGAAGGAATATAAGGATATTGATTCTTATGTAGTAAAGAAGAATCTAGATGTTGCTTATACGATTAAGAAAGATGATAAACTTATGCGCTGTTATCATGGAAATACTAAGATAGAAGAGAATCAGTTGATGAATTATTTCTTCACTATGTCAGTTCCAGTAAATAGTATGGATAATCCTCGTGTAGAAACATCTTCTTTTAGTTTTTCAGATAAACGTAAAGTATCTTTAAGTATAGAAGTAGGTAAGGATAATGAGTTCTATTGTGCGAGAATAATGGATAGAAAGAAAACAAGAACCTATAAAGAATTTAAATATAGTTTTGATAATGAAGTCTAGAGTAATATCTAGGCTTTTTGTGTATAATATATATAAGAGCGAAAGGAGATTAGAATGAATAGCGCTAAATTTTATAAAGTATCTTATGAACAGTTTCAAATGGGAATGGAAAAGGAAGATGTAAAGGACATCTATGATGCCATTAAGCTTCCACGCCGTGCAACTAAAGGGTCTGCAGGATATGATTTTTATACACCTATTGATATACATCTAGAACCTGGAGAAACAGTAAAGATTCCTACAGGAATCCGCTGTGAAATGAATGAAAGATGGGTATTAATGATTTATCCAAGAAGTGGGTTAGGATTCAAATATCGTCTACAGTTAAATAATACTGTAGGTGTGATTGATAGTGATTATTTCTATTCAGATAATGAAGGTCATATCTTTATTAAGATGACAAATGATTCAAATGAAGGAAAAGTCGTTGATGTTCAGGCAGGACAGGGTATTGCCCAGGGAATCTTCATGACATATGGTATTACTGAAGATGATGATGCGACTGAAACACGTAATGGTGGATTTGGATCAACGACTAAATAATCTATGAAATATCAACTTCTTCTTGCATTTATGTTACTTCTTTCAGGATGTAGTACACCTCCTAAAGAAGTAGTGAAGGAAGAAACACCAAGTGTTTCTTTTCTTGCAGTAGGAGATAATCTCTATCATCAATGTATGCTTGATGAAGCCAGAACATCTAGTGGTTATGACTTTACAGGCTATTATAAGAATATTAAGAAGTATATCCAGGCAGATTATTGTTTTGTGAATCAGGAGACGATATTAGGAGGAGGTACACCTTCTGGTTACCCACTTTTTAATGCACCTGATAGTGTTGCAGATGATTTAGAAAAGGTAGGATTTAATATAGTGAATGGAGCCACAAATCATGCATATGATCAAGGTGCTGCAGGTATATTACATTCTATCCAGGTATTTAGTAAGTATCCTGATATGACTTATTTAGGACTCTATAAGAATGAAGAAGAGAAACAGGATATAAAGATAGTAGAGAAGAATGGGATTAAGATTGCATTACTCTCTTTTAATCAATATGTGAATGGTGTGACTTATCAGAAACAATTACCTTATATGATTAACTTTCATGAATCCACTATGATGGAGAATATGAAGAAGGCAAGAGAGAATGCAGATATTGTGATAGTATCCTGTCATTGGGGTATTGAGTATGATCAAAATCCTAATACGTTCCAGAAGAATATGGCTAAACAGCTTGCAGATGCAGGTGCTGATGTGATTATAGGAACACATACACATACATTACAGGATGTAGAATATATTCAAAGAGCGGATGGTAAGCGTACATTAGTTGCTTATAGTTTAGGTAATTTTGTGAGTGGCATGTTGGAAGAATCTTGTCAATTAGAAGGTATGCTTTCTTTTGATATAGAAAAAAAGAAGATTAAGAATGTGGTCTTTACACCACTTGTGAATCACTATACTTTAACGGGTAAAAAAGAAAGACATGATTTTTCTGTTTATCGTTTAAAGGATTATACAAATAATTTAGTAGAGAAACATGGTTTTCCTAATCTGACTATTCCGAGTATGAAAGAAGAAGTAAAACAGAAAGTAAAGAATATCAAAATTGATATGTAGGGCAGTCTTTGACTGCCTTTTGAGGTATATGATGAAGGATTATAGACGTTATCATTATGATGAGAATAAACTCATACAATATGGATTTAAAAAACAAGAATACAATTATATATATAAGACAGATATACTAGATGGTGATTTCAGAATAGAAGTCATAATAAAGGATACATTAGAGGCTAAGGTTTATGATTCTGATACGGATGAAGAATATACAAATATTCATTTAGTAGGTAAGCAGGGAAAGTTTGTACAACAAGTTAAGCATGCTTATGAAGAGTGTATAGAGGATATTTTAAATCATTGTTTTGTATATGATTATTTTATTTTTCCTCAATCTAAACGTTTGATGCATCTTATTGAAGAAAAATATCATGTTCTTCCGGATCATCCTTTCAGTGATGGTGATTCATTTGTATTTAGAAATAATGATAGGTGGTTTGGACTTATTATGCATACAGATTATTCTAAGTTTTGTGATAAACAGGGAGAAGTAGAATGTCTGAATATTAAGGTTCCTATAGATACAGTGAATCATCCTTCTATCTATCCAGCATTTCATATGAATAAGAATCATTGGATCAGTATATTATTAGATGAAACATTGAGTGATGAAGATATCATGACTTTGATTGATCAAAGCTACCAGACAACAGTGATATGTGAGGATTGGGTGATACCTGCTTCACCTAAACGTTTTGACTTGATTCAGGCATTTCATCAAAGTGACTATATACAATGGCATCAAAAAGGGAATATTCATCAAGGAGCGAATGTATATATCTATTATGGTGCACCTTATTCAGCCATTATGTATAAGTGTCAGGTGTTAGAAAGTAATGAAACAAGTATGATTTTAAAACGTTTAAAGACATATGATCCAACTCTCTATCCATTAGATGTACTCAAGAAGTATCAATTAAAGGCAATAAGAAGTGCTCGTCATATTCCTAAAGAATTAAAGGAGTATATAGGAAATACCGATAAATAAGTGAATTGTCTATTAAATGTGATATAATAGGCAAAGGCAAAGGAGGATTTGGGAATGAAGGTAGAATACTATAAGGAATATAGTCCATGTCTTGAAAGAGAGATGGAATATAAGGTGTATGGACATGCAGGAACACCTATACTTGTATTTCCATCACAGAATGGTAGATTTTTTGATTTTGAAAACAATGGTATGATCGCAACAGTAGAAGACCTCATTGATAATGGGAATATACAGTTATTCTGCTGTGATAGTATTGATTTAGAAACATGGAGTGAAGAAGGTGGACATGATGTAGCCTCTCGTTCATACATGCTTGAACAGTATTATCATTATATTGTAGATGAATTAGTACCTAGAATTATTGATATTAATGCGATGTGCGGTACACATGCGAATGGTATTTATACAACAGGATGTTCATTAGGTGCATCACATGCAGCAAATTTCTTATTTAGAAGACCAGATATCTTTAGTGGATGTATCGCATTAAGTGGTTACTATGATAGTGATCTATTCTTCCATGATTATGTGGATGATAATGTTTATCGTAATAGTCCTATCAAGTATATTGAAGGTATGAGCTATGATCATCCATATGTAGAAATGTATAGAAAACGTCGTATTGTATTATGTTGTGGTCAGGGTGCTTGGGAAGATGAAATGGTTCGTTCTACAGGTAGAATGAAGGAACTATTAGAATATAAAGATATTCCAGCATGGATTGATTTCTGGGGATATGATGTAAACCATGATTGGGATTGGTGGAGAGTTCAGTTCCCATATTTTGTAAAGAGAGTGATCTAGGAGGAGAAGAATAGATGAATGTAGTATTTATATCACCACATTTTCCAGAATATTATCATAATTTCTGTTCACGTTTAAAAGACCGTGGTGTGAATGTATTAGGTGTTGGGGACTGCCCATATGAAATGATCAGTGATGAAACAAAGAATTCATTGACTGAATATTACTATGTAGGTTCATTAGAAAACTATGATGAAGTTTATCGTGCATGTGCTTATTTCTCTAGTCATTATGGAAAGATTGACTGGATTGAATCAGAAAATGAATATTGGCTAGAACTAGAAGCAACATTAAGAAGAGACTTTAATGTGACTACTGGTCCACAGATTCAGGATATGCGCTGGATGAAGTTTAAATCAGCTATGAAGGAAGTATATAAGAGTGCTGGTTTAAAGGTAGCAGATTATATTAAGTTAGATACACTTGATGAAGCTTTAGAGTTTACTAAAAAGAATGGTTATCCAGTTATTGTGAAACCTGATAATGGTGTAGGGGCTACTCATACTTATAAGTTAAAGAATGATGAAGAATTAAAAGATTTCTATAATCATAAACAGGATTATATTGAATATATTCTAGAAGACTTTGTGCCTGGTGATGTTGTAACATTCGAAGGTGTGACTGATAAAGATAAGAATATCTTATTCTCTACAAGTCATTTTATGGATACTTCTATTATGGATACAGTCAATGATGCATCTGATATCTATTTCCATTCTGAACCAGTAGAAGGTAAACCTATTTATGAAATTGGTGAAAAGGTTGTTAAAGCATTTGATACAAGAAGCCGTTTCTTCCATTTTGAATTCATTAAGTTATCTGAAGATAAACCAGGATTAGGTAGAAAAGGTGATTTAGTTCCTCTAGAAGTGAATATGAGAGCACCTGGTGCTTTTATTCCTGATATGATGAACTATGCTTATGATGTAGATACATATACTATTTGGGCAGATATGATGATCTATAATACTTGTTTCTATGAAATTGAAAGAAAGTATTATGTAGGTTATGTAGGAAGACGTCTTGGTATTGATTATGAATTATCTGATGCAGAAGTAGCAGATAAGTATAGAGAATATATTAAGATTGAAGCAGATATTCCCCAGGTTCTTGCACAGGCTGAAGGTAACCATATCTTTATCTTCCGTGCTAAGACTAAAGCTAAGTTAAATGAGATTACTAAGGCAATTATTGCACATAAGAAGAAAAAAGCTGCACCTAAGAAAACAGTAAAGAAGACAGTGAAAGCTGCAGCTAAAAAGGTTGCAGAAGTTAAAGAACCAGTTAAGGCTGTTGTAGAAGAAACAGTGAAGACTGTAGAAAAGAAAAAAGAACCAGTTAAGAAGACTGTAAAAGCGGTAGCTAAGAAGGTAGAAGAAGTTAAAGAACCTGTCAAAGCAGTTGTAGAAGCTAAGAAAGAAGAAGTAAAAGCAGCTGTAGAAGAAACAGTTAAAGTGGTAGAAGAGAAAAAAGAAGAATTAAAGAAATCTCCTCGTGCTAGAAAAGCTGTTAAGAAACCTAGACATAAAGCTAAAAAGCGTTAATTAAGAAACTGATTAGAAATGATTTCATTTCTAATCAGTTTTTTCTGTATATACAATGTGTTGACTGTTAATAGAGTGATGTTTATAATAGTTGAGAAGGAGTTTATGAACTATGAAAAAAACAACACTAACAGTGGCTACAGCACCAAAAACAAGCACTTTTCAGATGCGTATTAATCCAGAAATCAAAGCACAGGTAGAAGGAATCTATGCACAGTGTGGTATGACACTTACTGATGCAATTAATGCATTTATCCAGCAGTCTATTAATGTAGAAGGTATGCCTTTCTTAGTAACATCAAATAGTAAACAGGCATTAAGAGAACAGGCAATCTCTCAGTTAATGATTGAATTAGATAAAGGTGAAAAAGCACCTGCAGATGATAGTATTTCTGAAGAAGATATCTTAAAAGAATTTGGAATTGAACTATGAACCTAAGATATACAAGACAAGCTCGTGCTGATTTAAGAAACCCTATGCGTTTGAACCCAAAGATAGTGAAACTATGTGCTGTATTAAAAACACACCCTGAAATAGGTGGTCAGCTATCTAATAGAACAGGATGGACTACAGATCTTTATTATGTTATTGCAGGAAAATATAGTATTTTCTACAAGTATGATCATGATACTGTGACAATCATCCGTATTCTAACGAATGAAGAAAAATATATGAATGTCATCTTTGGCAATAAGTAAAAAAGGATTGAACGAGGCTCAATCCTTTTTTAATGCTTGTTCCATTGTTTCTTCACCAAGAAGATTATCAGATACCTTGATCTTATAAACAGAACTTAAGATACATTTATTATATATATCTGGTAGTTCTGAATCTAAATGATTTGTCTTTAGTACATGTTCAAATACATCACAATACATATTATAGAATACAGATAGTTCTTTCTGACTCTGCTGTAATTGAATAAGCTTAGAAATCTCATCTAAAGAGAAAACAGACTTTAATAAACAGATTAATGTGAAGTAGGCAATCTGTTCTCTTTCATATTTCTTCTTTATAGGTGCTTTTACTAGCTTATGTTTAACATAGTTATTGATCATTGTTTTTGTGATAATAGCGTCATTATCATTTTTTAAGAAAGACAAGCTCTTTTCTATAATAGATACAACCTGATCTATATAGAGTGGAAAATCTGGTATTTCTTCCCATCTAGAAATATGTACATTATCATAATTCATTTTCATCACCTACTTAAAAACTATCATTTATTGTATTCATTGTCAAATCATCTAGACAACATAACAAACTGTATATATTTTTCCTTATCTGCTATAATTTGGTGGGTGATGAAAATGAAAAACAAGTTTAATTTAAGATCAATTATAGTCATTATTGTGTTAGTTATTGTTGTATTTATGGGTGGTATGTACTTTGGAGGACGTAGTACACCAAGTGATGAAGAAATTACTTCAACAGCTTTAACACAGAAAATAAGAGATATTAATGAATTAGCTGTTTCTGAATATGATTATACAAAAGTAGGGAAGTTTTCTAATTCATTAAAGTTTAATGGCTGGACTGTTCCTTTAACACAGAAGTCTTTCTTAATTACTTATGAAGGTAAGATGAAAGCAGGTGTTGATCTTTCTGATGTACAGGTAGAGAAAACAGATAATAAGATTATTGTGAAAACATCTGCAGTAAAGATCTTATCTAATGAAATCGATGAGAATTCTATTAAGGTATATGATGAAACAAAGAATATCTTTAATCAGATTTCTATTACAGACTATAAGACTTTCGCTAAGGAACAGAAGAAGAAAGTAGAAAAAGAAGCCATTAAGAATCAATTCTTAGAAAAGACTGAAACAAAAGTGAAGAAAAACATTAAAGACCTTATTTATATGACTGTAGATCAAGATAAGTATGAAGTAGAGGTAGAAGTAAGTGAATAAGTTAGAAGTATGCTGTGGCAGCTATGAGGATGCAATGAATGCATATCATGGTGGTGCCAAAAGAATTGAATTAAATAGTGCATTGGCTTTAGGTGGATTAACACCTACAACAGCTACATTAGATCTTATTAAGAATAATACAGACTTAGAAGTGATATGTATGGTGAGACCAAGAGGTGCAGGGTTCATTTATAATGAGTTACAGTCTGAACAGATGATTATGGAGGCAGAAGAACTATTAGAACATGGTGCTGATGGTATTGCGTTTGGATTCTTAGATCCTGATGGTAAGATCAATAGTGCACGTACAAGTGAAATGGTGTCTATTATTCATAGCTATGGTAAGACTGCAGTATTCCATAGAGCGTTTGATGTATGTAATGATCCTGATGCAACAATTCATAGATTAATTGAATTAGGTGTGGATAGAGTACTAACAAGTGGTATGAAGTCTACTGTAAGTGAAGGTATACAGCTTATTAAGGAACTGCAGGAGAAGTATGGTAATCAGATAGAAATATTGGCTGGTTCTGGTATTAATGAAACAAATGTCGTAGATATTATTCATTATACAGGTATTCATCAGGTTCATTCTTCTTGTAAGAACTGGAGAGCAGATCCTACAACAGCTAATGATCATGTATCATTTAGCTATAATGGGATTAATTATGATTATGTAGATAAAGAGAAAGTGAAGAGAATGGTTTCACTTGTAGAGGAGGCTTAATATGCAGCAGTATTGTGAAATAGCGACACCTAAAGGTGTTATGAGAGGATTCTTTCATGTGCCTCATAGAAAAGAATTTCCTGTATTATTAATATTCCATGGTTTTACAGGACAATGTACAGGAACGAAGTTCTCTTATGTTTCTTTATCACGTTTATTAGAAGCACAGGGTGTAGGTACTTTAAGAATGGATTTTCTAGGCAGCGGTGAATCAGATCTTACTTTTAAAGAAATGACATTTGATGATGAACTATCATGTGCACGTATTCTATTAGAAGAATTAAAGAAGATGCCTCAAGTCACTGATATCTATGTCTTAGGACATTCTATGGGTGGGGCTATTGCGAGTGAACTCGCAAAACTTTATCCTGAAGATATTAAGAAACTCGTCTTATGGGCGCCTGCTTTTAGTTTGCCAGATTCTCTAGACTATCTTACAGGAACAGTAGAAGAAGCACCAATCTATGATCATAGTGGATTTGAAATCAGTGATGCATTTGTGAAAGATATGCTTCAAAGAGATTTCTATAAGAACTTAGATACATATAAGAATGATTTATTAGTTATTCATGGAACTGAAGATAAAACAGTTCCTTATGAGATCAGTGAAAGATATACAAAGCTATTTGGTAATCAGATGATCTTTCATCCAGTTACTGGGGCAACTCATAATTATGATAATGCAGATCATATTCATGAAGTTCTTTCTACAACTTACAAATTCTTAACAGAACAGGCTATGTAAGCCTGTTCTTTTTTGAAAAAGAGTTGAGTTAATCACTATTTTATAAATTTTCTCATTATGAAAACTATTCTTTATTGAAATGAAGACGAACTATGATATAATCTAAAAATTGAAAGAGGTGCGATTATGAATATTAGAAATATAGCGATTATTGCTCACGTTGACCATGGTAAAACAACATTGGTTGACCAGCTTATTAAGAAATCTGGAACACTTGAAGCACACGAAGAACTAGCTGAACGTGCTATGGATAGTAATGCTTTAGAAAGAGAACGTGGTATTACTATTTTAGCAAAGAACACAGCTATTCATTATAAAGACTATAAGATCAACATCATGGATACACCAGGCCATGCTGACTTTGGTGGAGAAGTAGAACGTATCATGCACATGGTAGATGGTGTTTTACTTGTTGTTGATGCTTATGAAGGTACAATGCCTCAGACTCGTTTCGTATTAAAGAAGGCATTAGCTGCTCATGTTAAACCTATCGTTGTTATCAACAAGGTTGACCGTCCAGTTGTAAGAATTCAGGAAGTTATGGATGAAGTTCTTGAATTATTTATGGAATTAGGTGCTGATGATAATCAGCTTGATTTCCCAACTGTTTTCGTTTCAGCATTAAATGGTACAAGCTCATTAGATCCTGATATTAGTACTCAGGTTCCTAATATGGATTGTTTATTTGATATGATTATCAATGAAATCCCTGAACCATCAGTAGATGTTGAAGGTGGTTTACAGTTACAGCCAGCTTTATTAGACTACAATGATTATGTAGGAAGAATTGGTATCGGTAGAATTCAGAGAGGTTCTATTAAGGTAAATGAAAATGTTGTATGTTTAAGAGCTGATGGTTCTAAGACACAGTTCCGTGTACAGAAGTTATTCAGTTATTTAGGTATGCATAGATTTGAAGTAGAAGAAGCAAGTGCTGGTGATATCGTAGCCGTTGCAGGTCTAGCTGACATTGGTGTTGGTGAAACTATCTGTGAAACAGGCTGTGAAGAAGCATTACCATTACTTCATGTAGATGAACCAACTATCCAGATGATCTTTGGTACAAACACTTCACCATTTGCAGGTCAGGATGGTAAGTTTGTAACAGCATCTAAGATTGAAGAACGTTTATTCAAAGAAACAAACAAGGATGTATCTTTAAAAGTAGAACGTATCCAGAATAAAGAAGAATGGATGGTAAGTGGTCGTGGTGAATTACACTTATCTATCTTAATTGAAACAATGAGAAGAGAAGGATATGAATTACAGGTATCTAGACCTCATGTTATCTTAAAGGAAATTGATGGTGTTACTTGTGAACCATATGAAGATGTAGAAATCGAAGCACCAGATGATTGTATTGGTTCAGTTATTGAATCATTAGGTTTAAGAAGAGGTATCATGGAAAACATGGACTCTATGGATGGTATGACTAAGGTTCATTACATTGTACCTTCTAGAGGTTTAATTGGTTTCATGACTAACTTCTTAACTATGACTAAGGGTTATGGTATTATCAACCACTCATTCTTAGAATATCGCCCATTAGAAGGTGAAGCAGTAGGTGAAAGACAGTTAGGTGTTCTTATTTCTATTGAAACTGGACAGACAACTGCTTATGCACTTGGTGGTGTAGAAAGCCGTGGTGTGATGTTTGTTGGTCCTGGTGTAGAAGTATATGAAGGTATGATTGTTGGGGAACATGCTAAAGATAACGACTTAGTAGTAAACGTTACTAAGGGTAAACAGCAGACAAATACACGTTCATCTACAAAAGATACAACTGTTGTATTAAAGAGACCTAGACACTTCAACCTAGAAGCTTGTCTTGACTATATTAATGAAGATGAATTAGTAGAAGTCACTCCAAACAACATCCGTTTAAGAAAGAAATATCTTTCTGAACTTGATCGTAAGAGAGCTTATAGAGCTAAAAATTCAGCTACAGAATAAGGGGAGTAATGAGAATTACTCTCTCTTTTTTTAAAGGAGTATGTTATGAAAATAAAAGAACTCACAACTATTGGTTTTAAACCAACCCCTAAAAAAGATTATTATTACTATATTCAGGATCATTTCTATCTCTTATTACAGGTATTACCTCATCATAAAATCGCTTTATTACTCACTACAGAAGATAATCAGCATCAAAGAGATGTATTAGAACAGCTCTTTATTAAAAGAGATGACGTAGAGCGTATATATTCTAATGAAGAAGGTGCTGGACTAGTAATATCAAGACGTATTAAGAAAGAGGAATTACTAGAAATCATCTTAAAACTTAAGGAAGAAATTAATCAGTCACCACAATGTCATCACTGTCATCAAAGTAAGTCATTAAATGTCTATTTATTAGATGATGAAATAGATATATTATGTCCTGAATGCTTTGAAAAGCATGAACGTATTACTAAACATACAGCATCACCACTTGGTATTCTTGGTGCGATTATTGGTGCTCTTATTGGTGGAATCATTTGGGCAGTTGGCTATAACCTTGGTTATATCATTTGTTTAGATGCGATATTACTTTCACTTCTTAGCTTTATTGGTTATAAGAAGCTAGGGCACTACATAGATCAAAAGGCAAAGATTCTTATCCCTTTGATAGATATACTTGTTTTATTATTTGCACAATATGCTTCATGTGCCTTCTCTATTCAGGCTGCTTTTAAACGTATTGGTGCTTCTAGTGTCTCTTTTATTCAGGCATTAGTTGTTGTGCCAGGTATGATGTTTGATTCAAGTCTGGTGGGATTATTACTTGTTTATTTATTCTATGGTCTAATTTTAATGATCATTACTTTAGTTATTTTGTTTATATATGATAAGAGAAAAAACAGTTATTATTTTAAGTATAAATGTATAAATGGTGAAAATAGTTGATATTTTCAAGAAAAAATGGTTGATTGTAAAAGGAAACGTGATATATTAAAGGTGGTTTTTATCATACTAGGAAATGGAGGATACAAACATGAAGACAAAAATTGAAGTACAGTTCATGAATAAAGATGTTAATGTGTCTGATATCGAAAAGCTAGTTAAAGAAGATATCAAGACTAAGGGAATCAAACTTAACACTCTTGAAACTTTAGAAGTTTATTATAAACCTGAAGATAGCGCAGTATACTATGTAGCGACTACTAAAGATAAAAAGGTTTATGGTGTTGACAACGATCCATTACATATTTAATGCGAATGAGGCCTTTATAAGGCCTTTTTTGTTTGTTTGGTATATAATAAAAAAAAGAGAGGAGATTCGCTTATGAATTATAGTGACTTATATTTCATAATTTCCATCGCTTTACAGCTTCTTATATTCTTTGAGATAAGAAGACGATCAAAGAGTAATGTCATGTTACTTATGAGTTTCTTGATCACAGTATTGTGTGTCTTATTCTTCTACAATGTTTTCTTATTAGAAAAACAGAAAACATTATTCTCTTTTATCATGTTAGTGATTGTATTTTTGATGTTCCTATGGAATGTGAATTATCGTTTCAGAAAGATTCTAAAATGAGAGATTATCTCTCATTTTTTTTACGTAAAGAATTATGTTATAATGATTTTGTATAAAAGGAGGAAGACTATGAAGAAGGTAATAGGAATCCTGGCTGCTGCATTAGTGTTAAGCGGCTGTGGATCATCATCCGATAATCATGATGTAAAAAAGACTTCTTTCATGAAAGAAGGAAAGAATAGTTTATATGCTCTTTATAATACAAAAGGGCAGCGTTATACCAAAGATATGTATAAGACATATCAGGCTTTTGAAGGCGGTTATTTAGTGACTGATGCAAATGATCAGACTGGTTATATTTCTAATACAGGTAAGACAATTGTAAAACCAGGACGTTATACAAGCTTAAAGACACAAGGTAATATGCTTGTAGGTGAATCTCAGCCACAGACTGAACTTTATTTAAGTGCATCTTCTTTAGATATGACAGAAAATACTTTAACACAGGTATTTGCGAATGATGCAGTTGTATGGTCTACAAATGATAATGATGTCATTGATATTAATCAGGAAGGCTTTGTTTATGCAAAGCATGCAGGAACTGCAGTACTTACTGCAACAAAGGATAATGCATCTGCGACTTGTGTGATTAAAGTAGAAGCATTACATCCATATCTTGATCAAGAATCACTAGACGTCTATACATCAGAACCAGCCACTCTTACAGTGAATGATTTTGGGGCTCGTACAATTGAATGGAAGTCTAAAGATCCTAAGATTGCGACAGTAGAGAATGGTGTGATTCAGGGATTAAAGCCTGGTAAGACAACTATTATCGCAAAGGTAGGAGATGATACTTTAAAGTGTAAGGTAAAAGTAAAACGTAAGACTTTAAAGATTTCTCAGAATGAAGCAACACTTTATACAGGTGAAGAAGGACAGTATGGTATTGAGAATGCTTATCCTGATATTAAGTGGGAAACAAGTAATGCGAATGTAGTTACTGTTGCAGATGGACATATCTGGGCAATTAATCCAGGTAAAGCAACAATCAAGGCTACAAGTAATGGACAGACAGTTAAATCTAAGGTGACTGTTAAAAAGAGAACACAGAGATTGGATCAGACTAAGGTGACTCTTTTAACTGAACAGAGAGTTGTATTAAATATCTTAGATAAGAAAAATCCAGAAGAAGTGGTACAGTGGAGCTCTAATAAAAAGAAGATTGCTTCAGTGAATGAATTTGGTGAAGTGACAGGCTTGAAGAAAGGTAAAGCTGTTATTACTGCAAAGGTCGGCAAGAAGAAATATAAAGCCACTATTACAGTAAAGAAGAGACAGATTAAGGTGAATCCTGCAAAGACTACTATTGAAAAGGATCAGCATATTTTCTTACAGGTATTAAATAAGAAGGATGAAGATCAGGCAGTATGGTCTACAAGTAATGATCAGGTTGTGATTGTAGCACCAGATACAGGTGAAATTGCAGGTGTAAAACCAGGTAAGGCAACTATTACTGTTCAAGCAGGTAATCAGAAGGCTAAGGCAGAAATTACTGTTAAGGCTAAACCTCTTTCTTTAAGTGAAACAAAGATTGAGATGGATGAAGGTTCAGACTATGGTCTTTCTATTAATAACTATGAAGGTCAGAAAGTTAAATGGACAAGCTCTGATGATAAAATTGCGACTGTAGACAATGGAACTATTCATGCGAATAAAGATGGAAAAGTGACTATTACTGCAACAATTGATAAGAAAGATTATACATGTGATGTAACTGTTCATAAGCTTATTAAAGTGATTGATCAGAAAGAAATGACTGTGATTAAAGGTGAACAGGGACAGCTTTCAATTACTAATGTGAATCCAGAAGAAGTTAAATGGGAGTCTAGTGATTTAAGTATCGCAACAGTTGAAAATGGTACTGTTTATGGTATTGCGACTGGTAAAGCAACTATTACAGTGACTGTAGGTAAGAAGACTCATACATGTACAGTAACAGTTATAAGAAATCCTGATACAGAAACAAAAACAAGAACTGCAGATATTTCTCTTGGTGGTATTGAAGTATTAAATACAAAGGGTAAGGTTCTTTATAAGTCATCTACAAAGAGTGGTTTATTAAAGACTAATCTTCCTGTTGTAGTGAAGAATAAGACTTATAAAGTCATCAATAACGGTAAAACTCTTTATGAAGGTAAGAAGAAGGTTTATTATGCTTCAAACTATAATGATGCATCTATTGTAGGATTTAAGGATTCTATTAATGTTTATTTAAAGAATGGTAAGACATCTTCTATTAAGGAAGTAGGTAACTATTCTGTTCTTGCATCACGTAAGAATCAGGCTGTTTTATATGATGCAGATAACCAAAATACTTTAACAGTACTAGGTAGTAAGATTTATTCAAATGATTATGCATTAACAGGTGCAGATATCACAAACAAAAACAATATTGTATTAAATGCAGGAGATGTAGTGAGTCTTTTCAAGAATGGAAAGATCATTCCTACTAACTCTAACTTTAAAGACAATACACATTTCATCTCTAGAAATAAGAAGATTGCGTATGGACCTCATACAGTCTATAACGGTAAGAAGACAAGTGAATTAAAGAATGTACAGGTTTATCCTTATGCATATGAATTAACAGTGTCTCGTTATCCAGGATTTGTGAAAGGTAAAGGCTATGCTTATTATGATTTCAATGGTAAGAAGGTGAGCCCTTATTATCAGGAAGCCAATCAGTATGATGAAAATAAGTGTGCCATTGTACAGCTTAAGAATGGCAAGTATGAATTAATTAATGCGGAAGGTGAAAATATCTTAAAATCTTCATATCCACGTTTAGAATTCATCGGCAATTCATATTATGCAGCCTATAATAAGAACGGCCAATTCAAGGTCTATGACTGTAATGGAAAAGAAGCACTTTCAGATGTTTATACAAAGATTCCTGAAAAGGCAGCAATCGTCTTTGATGGACATCCATATCTTGCATTAGAAAAGAACGGACGTTCTTATATCTATGATGTAGATAATGGTATGAAGGAAATTTATTCTATTGAAAAAGAAATCGTTCTTCATGATGAAGGCTATTTCACAATTGGAGATAAATACTATACTCTTACAGGTCAGAAGATCAAATAAGGGGGAATTCTATGGCAATATTACTTGCAACTTTACTTGTGTTTGTTGGACTCATGTTGACGTTCCAGCTGATCTATTTTGAAATCAGCCGTAAGCGTGCATTAAGAGTGAATAACTTAATATGGTTTGAACAGTTCAATCGTCCTTTTAACTATACAGGTACAGCAAGCATGGTTGGATTATGTATTTTCTGTTTTATGATTGGTGGCACAGATGCAACGTTTATGTCAGCACAGTGGTTCTTAGAACTCATTATCTTTGTGGCATGTGGTGTTATTGCGGATGCCATCGTACAGTTTATTATCATTAAATATGGTAAGTTCAGATGTCGTCAGCAGATTAATTCTGCGACATCTTTAATGAAAGAAATTGAAGAATTAAAGCGTGGAGATGAAGAAGACTTTGGTTATGAAGTCTCTGCACCGCTTTATGATGAAGTGGCTCTTACTAAGAGCTATGTACATCCAGAAGATCATTTAGCTTTTATGACAGTGGATAAAGGACAGTTTGTAAAGGATTATAAGGACTATCCAGCTGCTACATTTGATATTGAACCTTATAGTGAAACAAGTGAAGTAGAAGCAACTTTAGAAGGTTTGCCTGTTAAGGCAACTAAGCTAACAGAGTCTAATCTTCTTCCATTCAAGGATGAACGTATTGATGTTTTAATGGATCAGTTCTCTAACTATGATAAGAATGAAGTGCTACGTGTACTTAAACCGAATGGTACTTTCATTGTGAATCAGAATGGGAGTGATAACCTCAAGGAATTCTTATCTATGTATATGCCTTTTAAGATGAAAGGTGTATGGGATATGAATAGCTGTGCAATGACTCTTCAAGACGCTGGTTTTGAAGTTGTAGAAACTAAAGAAGACAGAGGATACATTCGTTTCCATAATCTTCGTCAGGTACAGACATATTTCCGTAAAGTAGCTCCTGAAGTGGCTGAAAATGTCGCACAATATAAGAGCTTCTATATGAATGCATTAGATCAGATTAAACAAAATACATATTTCCAGCTGACAACATATCGTTTCTTAGTTGTCGCAAAGAAGAATTTCTAATAGGCTTTCTTAATTGAAAGCCTTTTTCAATAGGAGGTTTTTATGAATACAGTTGAGAGTAAAAGTGCAGTAAAAAATAGTGTATTACGTGTCATGACTGCTGCTGTTCTGATTATTATTCAGGTCTTCTTGATTGTGAATCTTGCGATTCATCTATCAGAATATTATGCAGCTTTTGATACAATCATGAGCTTAATAGCTTTCTTATGTGTCTTACGTATTTATGGTAGACCGGATAATAGTGCCTTTAAGTTATCCTGGATTGTTTTGATTCTTATCTTTCCTGTATTTGGTTTAGCTATTTATCTTCTATTTGGTAGACCTTCATTGTTGAAGACAGTACAGAAGAAGTTCAATCGAGTGAATGATTATTTAAATAGCTATAAGATAGAAACAGAAGGATATGAATTATTACAAAAGGAAGATCCTCTTCATGCGACAGAAGCATATTATCTACAATCTTTAGGTTTTCCTACTTTTAATCATACAAAGATGAAATTCTATAGTTCGACTAATGATGCATTAGAGGCACAACTTAATGATCTTAATAATGCGAAAGAATTCATATTCATGGAATATCATGCGATAGAGGACTCTAAAGCATGGAGACAGATAGAAGATATCCTTGTAGAAAAAGTAAAACAAGGAGTAGATGTACGTGTCTTTTATGATGATATGGGAAGTGTAGGTTTTATTAATAATAAGTTTAGAGCACGTCTTCATGAAGAAGGTATACAGTGTTGTGTATTTAATCCTATCTTCCCTGTTTTAAATACTTTTATGAATAACAGAGATCATCGTAAAATAACTGTCATAGATGGTCTAGTTGGCTATACAGGTGGCTATAATCTTGCCGATGAATATTTCAATTATACACATCCTTATGGACTATGGAAGGACTCTGGAGTAAGATTAGAGGGTGATGCAGTAGACTCTCTCACAAAGATATTCTTTGAGATGTGGCAGACATCTAGTAAAGAGGATAATGAAGATCTCACACCGTATTTAAAAAGGAATAAAGTAGAAGGAGAAGGTTATATCACTCCTTACTCTGATACACCTTTAGATGATGAAGAAACAGGTGAGAATGTCTATTTAAATATGATCAAGCATGCTGTTCATCATATTTATATCACAACACCTTACTTGATATTGAGTGATGAAATGCAGAGAGAATTGATTCTAGCCTCTAAAAGAGGTGTCGATGTAAGAATCATTACACCAGGTATTCCAGATAAAGCGGTTGTCTTTGCGATGACAAGAAGCTATTATTCAAATCTAGTAAAAGCAGGTATTCATATTTATGAATATACACCAGGCTTTATTCATTCTAAACAATGTTTAGTAGATGATCAGGTAGGTGCTGTAGGAACTATTAACTTTGATTTTAGAAGTCTTTATCTACACTTTGAAAATGGCTGCTGGTTTACTCATAATCATGCAGTCAAGGAATTAAGAGAAGACTTTGATGAACTATTTGAAATAAGTCAGGATGTATCAGAACAGTATAAGAATACAAGTGTTGTATTAAGAGGATGGAGATGTATATTACGTTTCTTTAGTCCTCTCATGTAAGGAGGTATTATGTTTCATTTTAAACCGAACAGAAAATATACGCAGATAGCCATTTATGTCGTATTGACTGTCATTGCGATTTATCTTGTCATTGCGGCTGGAAGCAACATGTCAGATATCTTGAAGTGGATTCAAAAGGGATGTGGTTTTCTAAGTCAGGTCTTTACACCATTACTTATTGGCTTTGTGATTGCGTATTTATTAAAGCCTTTAGTAGAAAAGGTCAAATCATTTCTTCTTAACATATCTTATTTAAAAGAAAAGAAGAAACTTTGTCATCAGTTATCTGTAGCTATTACTTCTCTTATTGTATTATTGATCTTTGTCGTATTATCTACCTTTGTGATTAAAAGCATAGGAAGAGAACTTGCAGTGACACAGTTCAAGGATATGAGTGATTTCCTACGTATTGTTGCTAAGAATGTGAATACATTCTATGAAGAACTTATTGTACAGCTTAAGTCCATGAGTATCTCTACAGTACAATTACAGCAGTTCTTAAAGACTTTTGCGAATGGTTTAACAAGTAATATTCTAGGGGCTATTACTAAAGTCTCTGACTTCTTTACAAACCTTCTATTCTCTATTATCTTTGCGATTTACTTTATGCTTGATGGAGAAAAACTATGGAGTTATTGGAGTAAGAGTATTAAAGCTTTCACGAGTAAGAAAGTAGATACAGTCATTCACCAGTTATTGATTGATATTGAAGGTGTATTCTCTGGCTATGTACGTGGACAGGTGATTGATGCTTTTCTTATGTTCCTCATGGTCAGCATCGCCTTTGGTTTCTTACATGTTAAATTCTGGATTGTGATTGCGTTACTTGTGGGTATAGGTAATCTCGTTCCTTATGTAGGACCATTCCTTGGATATGGCTCTATTGCAATCATAGGGCTTGTGACAGGTGATTTACATATGGCTTTAAGAGCACTTATTGCGCTACTTATTATTCAGGGTGTAGATGGTAATATCATCAATCCAAGATTACTTAGTGCAAGTATTGATATTCATCCAGTACTTGTCATCGTATCTCTTATTATCGGTAGTATGATAGGTGGATTCTTAGGTATGTTAATTTCTGTACCAGTAGGAGCTTTATGTAAGCTATGGTTTGAAAGATTAGTAGAATATCGTACAGAAACTAAAAATGAATTAATAGAGGAGAAAGAAAATGGAATTTAGATTTAATCCATGGATGTTAGATGTAGATGTACTTGCAACACAGCATGACTACACTATCAATGACTATTCAAAAGAAAAACAATTAAACGAAGAACTAAAGAAAACAATGTCTTTCCAGCAGTCTCGTATCTTTGAAACATTAGGTGTTGATCCTGATAAGATTCTTGTAGAAAAGATCCCTTTAGAAGGAACACAGAATGTCTATAAATTCTCATTCTTAGTAAAAGGTAAACTTCTGACAATCACAAATATGCAGGCAGCAGTTTATAGTGATGAAAAAGTGTTTGGTCCTGAAATATTGGATCATGTAGAAGTGGTAGATATCCCAGAAGGTGGCGTAATGGTCTATGAAATGGGTAATCTTGCATTAGCCTTTAAACATCCAGGACATACAAAAGAATGGGATTGCGGTTCTGTTTTAGGTGTCGGATTTATCCAAATTTAAAATTTATTGTCGAAAAAAATAGTGTATATATCAATACTTTTGTAAGCGTTAGTAAAAAATAACATAAAGGTATAGAAAAAATTAGGATTTGTGATATAATAACACTATATTCCCGTTTTTGACAGTTGGGTATATAAAAAAGGGAGAAAAGTGCCTGTTTAAGGG
>UQGS01000034.1 GCA_900540685.1 uncultured Catenibacterium sp.
AATAACGATGAAGACTCATCGTTAGATTTAGATATTTCTGAAATAGACTTCTAGACTATAAAGAATCACGGGGTGACTTTCACCCCGTGATTCATAATAACTAAAATATAGGAAACCCCTAGTTATTTTAAATTACCCTTTAATGTTCTATGTAACATTTCCATCTGTGCATTGTCTAGATAACGTAACAATTTCTGTTCAATTTCTTTAATAATAGTTTCTTTCATGTTGATAACCTCCGTTACCAACATCATCTACACCCTATTAAATAAATTTATTCAATTATATTAACCAAAGTACTCTTGCATTAAGCTATCAAATAGTTCTTTTGATGCTTCTAATGACTTTTGTATACGAGACCTTGATTTATCGATTTCTTCTACGAATGACGCGAACTGGTTCTGGAGTTCTAGAGGGGGAACCACTCCTTTTAACGATTTTATTTTACCTTGAAATAGGTTAGCTTGTGACGAAGCTGTTTTTGATTTATTTATCTGATCCTGCAAATAATCAGAAGTAATCATATATTCTGCAAAAACAGGATTTATATCTGATTTAAATCTCAACAAAGCAATACTTCTAACCATTTGAAATTTGATATTCTTTGGAACAATACAACATCTACCTATAGATCCAGAACAAGAAATCAGCACATCACCCTCTTTAGGAATTATCCTACGAGAAATTCTATTAAATTCATCACAATCTATAAAATCTACATCTTCTAATGACAATTGATGATTCAAAACATTACGAGCAGATAACAAATAAATACCCTGTGTTGTACGTTTTGGAGTAGCATGTTCACCATCAGTTATCAATTCCGTTAATTCATCTAACTTATAATATTTCCAACCTTTATCATTAATTCTAAGATCCCCAAACATCTCCACAAATCGGGCTCTAACTAATTCATCTAAGCCACTTAATTCCTTTTGATATAAGTCAATAATCTTTTGAACAGCATTTAATATTGAAACAACTTCATATTGTTGTTCTAAAGATATCAGATCAATAGGAAACTCATAGAGCATACTTAATTTCAAATTATCTCGAACACTTCCAGAAGCAACTGCTTTTATACGTGCTAGAGACACATTACTTTTTAAGTAATACAATAAATACTGCTGATCAAGTAGCGGTGAAACAGAAAAAACATTGTACAATGGACTAACTATTACTCGCTCTTCTTCATTCTGCCAGTCTACAGATCCAACATTTATTCTTGAAGGATTATATGCAAAACACCCTCTTGGTACAATTTTATAAGTTGTCTTATTTTTACTTGCAACTTCTTTTCCAAAGTAATCTTTACAAAATCCTAGAGAATTCGAAACACTATACACTGGTATGTCTTCATCATTCTTATTTTTTACGGAGTATTCCTTGATGTAATCTCCTAGTCTTACTCTCATTCAGCCTACAAATGCAGATTTATCACCCACATTTAGCTCCTTTCTAGTCCTTCAATAAAGACTTTAATTCCTCAATACTCTCTTCTATCTCTTTATTAAGTGCTTCAATATCACCTAATATCTCATGAGTAGGACGATACTCAACCTTCTCATAAACAATCTCTTTATATTTATTAATAGAAAGATCATAATCATTCTCTGCAATCTCTTCTTTAGGTACAAAGAAACTCTGCTCTGTTCTCTTTCTATCCTTCTCTTCATCTAAATGTTCATATCTATGAATAATATCTGGAATATCATTCTCTTCTACTGGTGAACGCTTATCATCTAATGAAAGACCATCAGTTTTCATATCATAGAACCAAACATTATCAGTACCACCTGTAGTTGTTTTAGTAAATACTAATATAGCTGTAGATACGCCTGCATAAGGTTTAAATACACCACTAGGCATAGAAATAACTGCATGTAACTGGTTATTCTCTACTAGTTCTTTTCTAATACTCTTATGTGCTTTACTAGAGCCAAATAATACACCATCAGGTACGATACAAGCACATCTACCACCTATCTGTAATGAACGTAAGAATAACGCAATAAATAATAATTCTGTCTTCTTAGTCTTACATACAGATAATAAGTTTTCTGCAACTACCTCATAGTCTAATGACCCCTTGAACGGCGGATTAGCTAAGATAAGAGAGTACTTATTTTCATCAATATTCTGTTGTGAAAGACTATCTCTATATTCTATCTGTGGATTATCTACATAATGAGAAATAAGGTTCATAGCCCCAATTCTAAGCATTGTAGAATCCATATCAAAACCATTAAACATCTTATTATTAAAATGTTCTTTAAGTTTATCATCTAAAAATAATTCTTTATGTTTTTCTCTTAAGTATTCTTCAGCACCAATAAGGAATCCTGCAGTCCCCATTGCTGGATCACATATTGTATCTGTAGGTACAGGTTTTACAAGATTTACCATCATATTAATAATATGTCTTGGGGTTCTAAACTGTCCATTTGTACCAGAATTACTAAGCTTATTTAATAGGTATTCATATAAGTCACCTTTTATATCCGCCTCTTCTGTATTGAGTCCTTCTATTCCTGTAACTACTTTCTGTAAGAGGTTTGGTGTAGGAATCTTAAAGATGGCATCTCTCATAAATCTTGCATAAGAAGATTCACCATCACCTTTTAAATTCTTAATGAATGGGAATAATTCATCACTCATGATTTGATACATCTTATCAGCACTACCAATATCCTTGAAATGATGCCATCTCAAATATGGTTTATCTTTAGGGAATAAACCTTCAAAATCCATTCCAAATAATTCAGCATCTGCTTCATTCTTTGTTTCTGCTTCATCTAATTGTTTCATATACATAAGATAAGTGAATTGTTCAATGACATCTAAAGGGTTAGTAATACCTCCTGTCCAAAACGACTCCCATATCTTATCTACCTTATTTTTTAATTCTCCTGTCAACATAGTATTCTCCTTATCTTTTGTCATTATAGCATAGTTCACTTCATTAAAAAAAGAACAACTCATACCCGAGCTGTTCTCTTACTATTTGTTATTTTGTGTTTTATACTTAATCTTCTTATACTCATCAGATGCTGGTAATCTTTTTTCACATCATTGTAAGTTGATGAAGTGGGAGATTAACCATATTTATATTGCTTACCTGTTTGAATAGTACATATTCCATCACTTATCAAAAAGTCCAAATGTAAATCCTATTAAAACTCTCCTTCTTTATATGCTCTAGCAATCACATAAGAAGGTTCATAAAAAGCACCATTTGTATAACTATCGATAGTATTACAGATTTCATCGTTATAGACGCGAATAATACCTGATACATAATCTTCATTAGATACTGAAGTATCTACAATAAGACGTGAATAAACTTTTCCCATATCCATAACTGTTGGAATAATAGTACATAACTCACTATCTACATCTTCTATATTAAATTTGCCTTGTTTTAATCCATAATCTTTGATCCAATCATCTGCAACTTTATCTGGATTCTCACAATGTAGTACACTTGCAACACTAATCAAATGATACAAGTTATCATAACCCATAGTATTGACCACATACTTATTTCTTTGACGTATTTTACGTGCTACAAGCTCAATCATAAAACACATAAATAATAAATCATTTTCAGTTATCTCTTCATCTTCAAAGTATTTATTAGTCATAGCGAATAACTCCTTTCAAAACAAAGTTGTTTCAAAGATTCTTCTGTACAAAATATAATCTGATGTTTAGGATACTTAAACTTTACTAGTTCCCAGAATGCTTCTCTAGTAATTAACCCTCGCACAAAATCATCCACATAATTCCAAATGGTATCATCTGCCATAGGACCTTCTACACAATCATAATTATGTGTCTTACCTCTTCTACAATCCACTACAAAATCTAACCATTCATCTGTCATTTCATTAAATACTAATGTATTTAATGAATCATCCTTAGTGTAGCTATATACATTCACAACATGCCCATGCTTTTTAGTCAATGCCCAACGTTTAGCTTGTTTTTCTAAATTTGTACAGTAAAAGCCGTACCCAAAATCTTTATAAAAACCATCTGTAATAATTTTTGGCTGATCTACAATCACACTACTTCCATGAAACAATTCCATTAGTAACCATCCTTTCTTTAAGTCATATACTTTCTATGAGACTCTTTTACATTATTCTGATTAACCGTTACATAATGCATAGTTGTGTCCATCTGAGAATGTCCTAATAAGTTCCGTACCTGTTCAATAGGCATTCCCTACCTATAGTTCTAGTAGCTACTGTTCTTCTAACCTTATCTTTTGACATTATACCATAGTTCACTCTATTAAAAAAAGAACAACCCCTAAGGGTTGTCCTATGACTTCTTGCTCACGGCATATTAAAAATTATAGTAAGAATACAATCCTATTAATCCTAGAACTAATATGATCAACAAAATTGAAAAAATTACTTTTTTTGTTTTTAAATCCATGCTAATCTCTCATTCTTATAGTTTCTTTAATGTTTCTTCTACATCATCTAGAATCTGACTGAACTTAGTTAAAGCTCTAGATACAGGTTCTGGTGTACTAAAATCTACACCTGCATGCTTTAATTCATCTAATGGATAAGCACTACCACCCATTGATAAGAATTCTAAGTATTTCTTTACAGCACCTTCTTCATTATTAAGAATTGCTTCACTTAAAGCAACTGCTGCACAATAACTTGTTGCATACTTATATACATAGAATGGTCTATAGAAATGAGGAATTCTAGCCCATTCATACTGTACTTCATCATCAAAGACTAGATCTTCACCAAAATAATCTTTAATCAAGTTCTTATATAATGTATTCATGCTTGCTGCAGTGATGGCTTCTCCTCTTTCTGCCATAGCATGTGCATCTCTTTCAAATTCTGCAAACATTGTCTGGCGATAAACTGTTCCCTTGAAACCTTCTAGATAATGGTTTAATAAAGCCAAACGTTCTTTAGGTTCAGTTGTCTTCTGTAATAACTGTTCTACAAGTAAGTTTTCATTCACTGTAGAAGCGACTTCAGCCACAAAGAGTGTATAGTCTGCATTCTGTGGTGTCTGTGTATGATTAGAAAGCCATGTATGCTGTGAATGACCCATTTCATGCGCAATTGTACTTACACTATCTAATGTGCCTGTAAAGCTTGTAAGGATGTATGGATTAGAGTCATAAGTACCACTAGAGAAAGCACCACCACGTTTACCATTATTAGGATAAACATCAATCCATCTGTCCTTATATGCTTGTTTTACTCTATTCACATAATCTTCACCTAATGGTTTGACTGCATCTAAGACCATCTGCTGTGCTTCTTCATAAGTATATGACTTAGATGATCCAGCAATAAGAGGTGTATAAACATCATAATAATGAAGTTCATCTAAACCTAGAATCTGTTTTCTTAAACGTACATAACGATACATTTCAGGCATGAACTTTCTTACTGTATCTACTAAGCTATCATAGACAACACCTGGTACATGTTCATAAGCCATGCTCATTGCGCGTGAAGAATCATAGTGTCTCACCTGTGCTTCTGCTACTGCTTCTTTAATACATGCATTATATGTAGAGGCAAAGGTATTAATATGTTCCTTGAATCCTTTATAGAAAGATTTAAAGGCATTTAATCTCAATGTACGGTCTTCACTCATCTGTAAAAGAATATAGTTAGACTGGTTAAGTTCATGTACTTCTCCATTTGAATCAGTCACAGATTCAAAAGTCATATCAGCATCCTGTAAGCTTTCAGAAATCTTACTAGGAGCCCCTAATGTTTCTGTAAAGGCGGCAAGAAGTGCTTCTTCTTTTGCGCTTAATACATGAGGCTTCTGATCTAATAACTTCTGCATATTAAATGCATATGGTTTTAAATCATCTGAATGTACAATTGATTCTAAAACGTCTTCATCAAGTGATAGGATTTCTGGTTCAGCAAAACTGATTGCCGTTGCATAAGCTGTATAGACCTGATACGCTTTTGCTTCCATTGCCTGTGCTTCACTATTTCTTGTATCTTCACAGTTTCTAAGTGATGCATAACAATAGAAATCAGATAACTTTCTACCTAGATGTGTATCAAAATCAAAGAATTCTCTGATTGTTTTCGCATTATTGAGTTTTCCCTGATATTCAGGTAGTTTCTTAATCATATCATTAAGTTCAGGTAATGCGTTATTCCATTCTTCATCATTTTTATAAAGTGTTGAGAGATCCCACATATATTGTGGATCCATATCTTTACGTTCTTTCATTTTTTCTGCCATAATCATGCTCCTTTCAATGAGTTAGTTATAGTATACCACTAATTGTATTTAATACATAAAAAAAGATGATCCACTAGGAATCATCTCTTAAATAATTAGTCGTTTAAAGCTTCGATCATAGCTACGTATGATTCAACCTGTAATGATGCTCCACCAACTAAAGCGCCATCGATGTTAGGCTGTTCAAGTAAAGCTTTTAATGTAGCAGGCTTTACAGATCCTCCGTACTGAATTCTTACTTTTTCAGCAACGTCCTGACCATAAAGTTCAGCAACTACACCTCTAATGTAACCACAAACGTCTTCTGCGATTTCATTAGTTGCAGTCTTACCAGTTCCGATAGCCCAGATTGGTTCATAAGCGATAACTACTCTTTCAGCAGCTTCAGCTGTAACATCCTTGAATGCAGCAACAACCTGAGTCTTAACTACATCATGAGTCTTTCCAGCTTCATATTCTTCTAAAGATTCACCAACACAAACGATTGGAGTCATACCGTTGTTTAATACCTGAAGCATCTTTAAGTTAACAGTTTCATCAGTTTCACCGAAGTACTGTCTTCTTTCAGAATGTCCTAAGATAACCCATTCAACACCGATTTCTTTTAACATTCCAACGCTTACTTCACCAGTATAAGCACCATTGTCTTTGAAATGGCAGTTTTCAGCAGCAACGATTAAGTTCTTTGCGCCTTCTTTAGCAGTTGCTAAATCTAAGAATGGAGTAGCAATACCCCAATCAGCTTTATCAGTTACTTTACCATCAACAGCAGCAACGAATTCCTTTGTTTCTGCGATGCCATGGTTCATTTTCCAGTTTCCTACAATAATTGGTTTTCTCATTTTAAATTATATCTCCTCGAAAAATTATTTATCGTTGATAGCAGCGATACCTGGTAATACTTTACCTTCCATATATTCTAATGATGCTCCTCCACCAGTAGAAATATGAGATACCTTATCAGCGAATCCTAACTGCTTAACAGCAGCTGCAGAGTCACCACCACCGATGATAGTGTTAGCACCTTCAAGGTTAGCTAACATGCTACATACAGCTTTAGTACCTTCTGCGAACTTAGGCATTTCGAATACACCCATAGGGCCATTCCAGATAACTGTCTTAGCACCTTCAAGTTCTTTAGCGAATAATTCAACAGTCTTAGGACCAATATCAAGACCCATGTATCCATCAGGTACATCTTCACCAACAACCTTGATATCTCCGTCTTCACCAAACTTACTGCTTACTACAGAGTCGATTGGAAGGATTAACTTATCTCCACCCTTTTCGATGAATGACTTAGCTAATTCTACTTTATCTTCTTCAACTAATGAAGAACCAACTGTATGTCCCTGAGCTTTAGCGAAAGTATAGCACATACCACCACCGATAATGATCTTATCAGCAACGTTTAATAAGTTTTCGATTACACCGATCTTAGAAGATACTTTAGAACCACCTAAGATAGCTACTAAAGGTCTTTCTGGATCAGATACTGCCTTACCAATATAAGCGATTTCCTTTTCTACTAAGAAACCTGCAACTGCTGGTAAGTGAGAAGCGATTCCTACAGTTGAAGCATGAGCTCTATGAACTGAACCGAATGCATCTTCTACGAATACATCACCAAGTGATGCCCAATAAGCACCTAATTCTGGATCGTTCTTAGTTTCACCAGCTTCATAACGAGTGTTCTGAACTAAGATAACCTGTCCATTTTCAGCAGTCTTAACTGCTTCTTCAAGTTCAGCACCGCGAGTAGCGTTTACGAACTTAACATCTCTTCCTAATAATTCAGCAAGCTTAGGAGCAACAACAGCCATATCGTTCTTAGCTTTGTCTTCTTCCTTCTTGATCTTACCTAAGTGAGAGAAAAGTACAACAGCCTTTGGGTTGTGATCTAATAAGTAGTTGATTGTTGGTAATGCAGCAACAACTCTGTTATCGTCTGTAATTTCTCCTGTGTTTTTGTCTCTTGGTACATTGAAATCTACACGTACAAGAACTGTCTTGCCTGCGACATCAATATCTCTAATTGTTAATTTATCCATTAATTATCATCCTCCTACGACGAATTATAGCACAATTAAATATTTATATACAATCAAAAATACTATTCTTACTAATTATCTATTTACAGATGAAGCAATTTTATGATATGTCCATCTTTTTCCACGAATGGCAACGCTTAACGTCATAATATTTTCAGGTAAAGCCATACCACACCATCCAGCATCACCGATATGCTGAATATCTACACCACATCTTTTATTCACAATTGCGATTTCTCTGACTGTTTCAGTATCTGCACCTTCCTGGCTTGTACCAATTGCTGATAGTGCTAATGCATTATGTGCATGAATATATTCGCAAGCTTTAGTTACTGTTGCTTCAGATAATCCTGGTACAGTATTGACTGCTGGCATTAAGATCACATCAGCACCTGCATCAATGAATTCCTTAATCGCTTCTAAGTCTACAACCGGTTCATTGACACCAGCACCATGCATCTTACCCGCAATAATTAAGCCCTTGAAATATTTCTTAGCTTCCTTAATAGCCATTGCAATAGAATGATTAGATACACCAACACCTGGGTTACCTGTTAAACAGATGAAGTTGAATCCTAATTCCTGTGCTTTCTTAAATGTTTCTGCAGTAGCCTGTCTACCAGATGCAATTGTCTGTCTTTCTTCAAGCATATCAGCATCTAAGTCTACTGGTTCAAGGTTACATCCTACTGGTCTACCAATTAATTCCTGTAACTTCTTAACTGGTTCATCACATTCTGGCAAACCATTGATCACTGGATTATTGCAATCAAATACGTTTAAAAGAACCATATCACTACCAAAAGACACAGCAAGTTCTGCATTAGTTAAGTCTCCTAATAATGGTGGAATAGCCACTACTGTTTCAGTCATGACAGTTCTTCCTTCACATGCAAGAATAGACTGTTTTAATTCTTCTCCATTCATTGCAAGCATTTCACTTGTTGTACAATTCAATAATCTTTTCATTTTTTCCATACCTCCGTAATTGCTTACATTATACTACAACTTACCGGAGATTTCTTCTATATAATATGTAATTTCTGTAAGGCTTTGAAAATGCCATCTTGATTATTGGTATTTGTTATATCTTTTGCGATATTTTTAATATCATCAGGCGCATTTCCCATCGCAATACCCATTCCTACACTCTCTAACATCTCTTTATCATTATAATTATCACCAAAAGCGACAATATCCTGTTTACTTATAGAATAATAGTCACACAAGTGATCAATGGCATCTGCTTTAGTGACACCTTCATTCATGATTTCAATTAAGATATCAGAAGAGCATGCAATTGAACAATGAGGAAATCTTTCTTTTAAGCTTTTCTCTATCTCTTTAGTGTATTGAGGATTACACATACATAATAGCTTATGTATCTTACGAGTCTTATCTAATGAAGCTAATGTGCCTTGTTGTGCTTCTGCTTTTACTATACGTTCTTCTCTTAATACACGAGGATCTTCTTTATCCTCTACTAGCCAATCATGTAATGCATAAATATTCACAGTACAATCAAACTTCTTTTCTTTAATAAAAGTAATGACTTCTTCTGTCTGTGTATAACTCATCCCATTTTCATATAATACATGTCCCTTTTCATCTAAGATGAGTCCTCCACTAAAACAGATCATCGGACAGACAATATCATTCTCTTTTAGTATTGGATATATTCCTTCTGGACTTCTTGCAGAGACAGGCAGGAAAGGAATATTTAAAGATTTAATCGCGTCTCTTGTTTTAGGACTGATATGATGGTCATCTGTGAGTAATGTGCCATCAATATCACTTAATATACATTGATACATAGTGTTACCTCCATAAAAAGAAATGAGCATCACCATCGGTGATGCTCATTCTACAAAAGTCTATAATTCAAATAAGTTGATAGGGTTATTGAATTAAATCTAAAATCTTATTGACGTTGTTTCTACCATTTCTAATTCCAAGCCCAATGATCACAGATATGATTACACAAAGTACCATACCAACAATACCTACGATTCTTGTTATAAGAGATGTAGGTCCAAATAAAATGAACGCAAGGAATAATGAGGAAAAAATGATTGAACACTTTAGCCATCTCTTTAAGTTGTTAAGCATCTTAGTTTGATATTTTACTTCTTCTACATAATGTGATTTAAGCTCTTTATTCATGATAGAACGCTCCTTTATATTAGTATTTTAATCCAGGGTTGAAGAATCCAATAACAACACCTACGAAAGCAACAACTACAAGTAATAACATTACTTTGATAGGAGACATTTTCTTCTTAGCTAATAGATACCAGCAAAGAATAACGAATGCTGCTGTTAAGAATCCAGGATAAACACCATCTAATGTTTTCTGTAATTCTAAGAAAGGTTTAGTTGCACCAGCTGCAGTCATTTCGAATGAAGTCTTGATACTTACCCAAGTAGCTGCAACAGCACCAATAACGATACCACCAAGCATTGTGATAGATTCTCTTAGTGCTTCACCCTGAGGACCTACTAAGAAGTCTACGGCTTTACCACCAAGTTCATAACCTTTGAAGTATAAGAACTTCATTCCGAAGTATGCGAATAAGTTCCATACAATCATATAGAAGATAGCACCAAGAGGAGATCCTCCAGTACTCATACCTAATGCGATACCTAATAAGATAGGAATAACAGTACCTACAACTAATGAGTCACCAATACCAGCGATTGGACCCATTAAACCAGCACGTAAACCATTGATTGTTTCATCATCTACGTCATCAGCACCGTTTGCACGTGCTTCTTCAAGACCAGCAGTTACACCAACGATAACAGTACCTAACTGAGGTTCAGTGTTAAAGAAAGCTGTATATGTTTTTAAAGCTTTTGCCTGATCTTCTTTTTTGTCATATAACTCTTCGATAATTGGTAACATTGATGTTAAATAACCAAAAGTCTGCATATGTTCCTGTGAGAAACATGTAAGGTTACCATAATACCAATGATGGAATGATTTTGATAGAGTTTTCTTTGAAATCTTCTTTTCCATTTTAGATATCCTCCTCGTCATCATCATCTAAATCATCTGCAGCAACAACAGCTGGTTTTGATAAAGAAAGCATTTTAATTTTATAATTGATTAAAGCGAATAATGCAGCAATTAATGTTGCAGATACTAAATTAATGCCAAGTGAAGCAGCTAAAGTGAAACCAAAGAAGAATGGGATGAAATCTACTGCTTTAGTAACAATCTGTTTTAATAGAATTGCGATACCTACACAAGGTAATAATGAACCAACAGTGAATAATGTCTTCATAGCAAGACCATCCATTGGTAAGTAAGTCTTGATTAAGTCAACCATTGGCGCACCCATTTTACACATGATTAATGTTGGAATGAATGAACAAATGATATGTGAGATCCAAGGAAGTACCCAGTTAACTGTATATAATTTCTTGAAATCACCTTTTTCAACTGCAGTCCAGCCGACATGCTGCCATGCTAAGTTGATAGTAGCTGTTCCATAGAATAATACTGTACCTAATGTACCAACCATTGAACCGAATGAAGTAGCAAGACCCTGAGCTTCTCTTGAAGCAGGATTTAAACCATAAGAATGGATTGCAATCATTGCGAGTGGAATACCAATGTAGCTGACAGCACGAACGTCTGCAGATACTGTTCCACCAGGAGTAACTAATGCGATATAAACTAACTGCATAGCGATACCAACAAGAATACCTGTCTTTAAATCGCCTAAGATAAGACCACAAACTAAACCACCAACTAAAGGTCTACCTAATGTGTAGTTACCAATAGAAGTACCACCTAAACCTGGCATACTTGATAAACAAGCAAATAAACCAAGTAGGGCAGCTTGAAACCAACTAATTTCCATAATTTTTTTCTCCCTTAAATATTAATATTGTTAATAACCGAATTTACCTTTGAAATCATCCCATGTACCGATTGAAACATCTGGTAATAAGGCAAATTTGATTTTATAACCTGCTTTAGAAATTCTTTCGAATGCATCTGCTTCTTCCTGAGTAATAGACTGGTTATTACCAAGCTTTACAGCGCCTTCACGGTCATTACAAGGACCAACAATAACTGTATCAATACCACACTTAAATCCCTGATCTACTAAGATAGTAGCCATATCAATAGGATTCTTAGTGATTAAGAAATACTGAGTATCAGAATCTAATACCTTCTGAGATTTCTTCGCAAAAGCATCAAGTGTCCAGACAAATGTCTTTTTACCACTTGCAGCTTTATAAGCAGCCTTTAATACACTGTTATCTGCTGCTTTATCATTAACTGCTACTAAACCATCACAAGGATATTCTCTAGCCCAGCGAGTACAAGTCTGACCATGAATCATACGGTCATCAATACGAATAAATGAAACTGACATATTTGTTTTCCTCCTTAAATGTCGTCTTCTTCGTCATCATCTTCTGATGCAAGTTTGAATTCTTTTAATGCTTCATGAGCTTCACCTAAAACAGCCTGTGGAAGCATTTCTTTATCAAGATTGTCCTTCATTAATACTGTGGTTAATGCAAGTGGAAGGTTCATACCACCTAGGACAACTGTATTATTAGTGAACCCTTTTTCATTGATTACATTAAGTGCAGTAGTCAAAGGTGAACCACCAATTAAGTCACCTAGAAGAATGATTTCATCATCTTCTGTAATAGGACTTACTGCTTCCTTAAATACTTCTGCGAATTCATCAGCAGTTTTACCATTCTCTAATCCAACTGCAATGACTTCTTTCTTTTCTCCAGCTAACATGCTAAGTGCATTGGCTAATCCCTTTGCAAACTCACCATGGCTTACAAGTACTACATATTTCATCTTTCTTCTCCTCCTGTGATTACATTCTAGCATTCAAACGCTTTCAATCCATCTGTCTAAAGTCATATCTTTAATATGACATTTGTCACATAAAAAAAGAGTGGTTAAACCACTCTAATCATTGAGATATTTGTTTACTTCTTTTTGTAATTCTATTAAAGAAAGATCAAAGTCATCACTTGAACGAACAATCTTTGTAATGTTGTTATCAATCATTGTCATTGCTGAATCATATTTCTTAAACTTCTCTCTATTACGGGCAACTAGAAGTGCTTGATTCAATAAAGACATACTCATCTGACTATCTCCTGATTCTTCATCTAACATATCAATAATAGTCTGAGATTGTGCGACCTTCTTTAAAGGTGAAATACCTTGAGAATAGTGTGTTAAAGACTGTTGAGTCTTTGTATCATTACATAGTTCTTTTAGTAAATCCCAGGCCTGTGATTTATGATAAGATTTACTACTCATCCCCATAAGTAATGTAGAAACCTGTGTACTACCTTTATCTTTACTTACTGTTGGCATTTTAAGGCAATCCCATTCAAATGTAGAATACTTCTTAATACGCCATGGATAAGGTTTATAAGTACGATAGACCGATAAAGAAAGTGGTGAAAAAGCCACTAAGCCTTTATCAAATTCTTCAGAAGTGACACTATGTCCCTTATTAAGATTATTAAGCTTTCGATAGAATTCTAATGCATTTCTAACAGCACTTTGCTCCAAGAAACATTTTGTTCCTGTTTCATTAAATACTTGTGTTCCATATCCATAGATAGAATAAAGCCATTTATAATCATAACAGCCATAATAGTTATTAGAATACTCACTTACTTTCTTGCATATTGTATAGAAATCTTCCAAGGTCCAATCATTATCAGGCATATCAATATGACATTCTTCTAAGAGTGTTTTATTCACAAACATGAGTGTAGGATCACATTCATAAGGTAATGCATATTGGTGCTTAGAATAGGTACCTGCCTTTAAAACACTTGAATAATAATCTTTTGAACTAAATGTCTTATCATGATTGATATATGTATCGATATTTGCCAGTGCCCCAATAGAACTTAATGTATTAAAATCATCATCAAGAACCATAAAGACATCTGGTTCCTTCCCTCTCACAATCTTATCAGAAAGCCATGAAGAGTAATCACTCTTCATAATACCATTCTCATACTTTACTTTTACTCCAGGGTATTTCTTTTCAAATCTTTCTATAGCCCCATCAATAATCTTATAGCTTTCACCACTTGGTACACCCCAGTTACTTCCAGAAAAAACACCTAGTTCTAAAGTAATGGTATTAGGATAATTGACCACTATCATAAAGAAAAGTGATAATACTACAATACTTAATACAATTTTAACCCTATTCATCGTCAATCGCCTTTGTGAGTAAACCACTCTCTACTGCCCATATCGCAAGTTGAGTACGGTCTCTTAAGTTTAATTTAGAGAGTATAGAGCTTAAATAATTTCTGACTGTTCCTTCTGATAAGAAGAGTTTCTGGGCTATTTCTTTATTAGATAAGCCATATCCTACATGCTGTATAACCTTCCATTCTGGTTTACTTAATGTTTCTACATCTTTTTCATCTACTTTAATAGTATAGTTGTTCTGTTGCATCTTAGAGAACATACTAAAGACTTTTGTCGCAATATCAGGATTAATCATTGCGCCTCCGGTATTGACTGTCACAATTGCTTTATAGAGTTCATCCATTGATACACCTTTTAATAAATAACCACTCGCACCATAACGCAAAGCACTAAAGACAAAGTCATCATCATCAAAAGTAGTCAATATAATAATCTTTGTATTAGGATATTTCGCCTTCACTTCCTTAGTAGCCATAACACCATCCATACCTGGCATACGAATATCCATTAAAATAACATCAACAACATACTTTTCTAAACATTTTAATACTTCAAAACCATCTGATGCAGTATCTACCACATCAATATCAACATGTGTACTTAATACTATCTTTAATGATTCTCTAATCAGTTCCTGATCATCTGCAATCATTACCTTAATCATATAGTTCTCCCTCCTGCAAAGGTATAGTGACAATAGTTAAGAAACCATGATGACCATCATAAGCGACCTTACCATTAATCATACCTAAACGTTCTTTCATCTGTTTTAATCCAAAACCATAATGAATCTCTTCACATCCCTGTCCATTATCCTGGATTCTTAAATATAAACTATTATCTTCTATATATAATGAAATATCAATATGTGTCGCATCACCATGTCTGACTGCATTCGTAACACTTTCCTGAATCACTCTAAATAAGATGTCTTCTTTAGTATTTTCAAAATCCACTTTATCTAGACGATAATCTAGAGAAATTGTGAGATCACTGACACTTGTGAATTCTTCAATCATATTTTCTATAGCCCCTTTAAAGCCATGCTGTTCAAGAGCACCAGGACGTAATTTATTTAAAGAGTTACGCACATCCACAATTCCTTGTCTGACTACTTTACTAATGACCATTAATTGTTTCTTGGTTGCTTCTGGATTGATATCAATCATTGCAATGCAGGCATCTACACCTGCTGCAATACCTGTTAAGGCATGGCCTAAAGTATCATGGATTTCACGAGCAAGTCTTTTTCTTTCTTTATCTTCCGCAATCTTTTCACTCACTGCCGCATAATTCTCTAATTCATGATTGACTTGATGTACCATGATTAATTCCTGAGTCATACGTTCATTTTCCTGTACTTCATTCGCAATATAAATCATTAAGAAGAGAATAAAGAAAAGAAGATTAATAATATCTAAGAAGTTAATACCTACCTGCAATAAACCTCTAGTCGTACTTGTATAAACTTCGAAATAAGCATCCGCATTCACAAGAGGAAATAATGTACTGAAGAAATCATAGTTAGATATTATAAGAAGTAAACTTAAAGGAATTGTCAGCCATTTGACATATTTATTTTCTTTAAATCTAAATAATGCATCACAGAATATTAAATAGATAATACCATTATAGCTAAAATAAAGAGATTTCATTATGAAAAATCCTAGAATTGTTTCTATAGAAAGAAAGAGAAGATTCTCAAAAGGATATTCTTTAACACGATGATCAAAGAAATTCATTAATACAATAACACAGCTAAAAAGAATTAATGTTTCAAAGAAGATCAATCCAGGATTTTCTGGGATATAGTTTAAAGAACTTAGAAAGTCTCTAGAAAGATTATTCGCAATAATATAGTTTGTACTGAACATAAATATTATTGCGTAACATGTAATCATAAAGAAATTCCAAGACATCATAAATGTACGGATTCTTTTTAAGCTAATACTTTTCAACATTATTGCCACCCCTTTACACTATAGGAGTCGATATTGTCTTTAGTAATCATTGTGACAGGTACTTCAATAATTTTTGGAATATCTTTTCTTTGAAGAATATCATACATCTTCTTTGCAGAGAGTTTTCCAAACATAAGTGGAGATTGTGCAGCTGTACCTGCAATAAGCGGGCTCTGTTTAATAAGTGATTTTAAATCTGGTGTGCCATCTACTCCATAGACAATAATATCTTGACGATTTAATGATTCTATGGCAGCGAGTGCACCTAATGCTGAAGGATCATTTAAAGCCATCACAACATCAACATTTGAATGCTTTTTTAATACTGTCTGCATTAAAGGCATCGCACGTTCTAATTGTCCTTCACATTCTGCAGAGTCTATAATTTGATATTGTGGATAATCTTTAATAGTATCTACAAATCCCTGTATTCTTGAAGCTGCTGATTCGACAGTAGAATGTTTTAATAAGACAATATTTGCTGATTGCATTCTTTTCATCATATTTTGAGCACATAAAACACCTGCATTATAATTGTCAGATTCAATAACACAATCAATCAAATCTGTATTATCTACAGACGCATCTATCGCAATCACTGGAATTCCTGCTTTTCTTGCAGATTCTAAAGAAGGAAGCTTCTTTGAATCAATAGGATTCACAAAAATACCATCCACCTTCTTTGATATAAATTCCTCTATCTGTTCATTCTGTTTATCTGTATCAAGTTCAGGATTACGTACAATAAGTTCATCCCCGTTTTGTTCTATTTCTTTTCTTAGTTCATTATTAATCACTTCATAGAAAGGGTTGTTCATAGTCATATAAGTTGCCCCAAAGACAAGATGTGTCTTTGGTGGTGTTAAATAGCTTGTATAAACTGTTCCTAATAGTGTTGCGACAATAAGCCAAATAATGATATAAAGTGACTTCTTACTTCTTTCATCCATAAATCTCACCTACTTGTGTACATTTTAACATAATTCTCACATCCTCTAAACGATAAAAATGCAGAGATCATGATATTATTTGTTACATATTATACAAAAGGGTCTATAATATATGTAGGCAAGGATAATCTCATTGTATTTTTTATTAAATGACCGAGGAGATGACATCTATGTTAGATATGAGAATTTTAAGTGATCCATATGAAGAAGAATGCTTTCTAATACTAAAAAGCAACCTTCCTAAGATGAAAGATGAAGATGCATTAGAACTCTATATAAACTTAAAGAAGTCTTATAAGAAAGACAGAGGTTTAATGCGTTATATCTTTGATGAGACAGAAAAGATTGCACAGAAATTATTGACTATCTAGCCAAAAGAAAGAAGGTTCGCGAGAACCTTCTTTTTTAGTATTCACTTGGCACAATAATCGCAAGAATAATATAAGCGAGAATACCGCTTCCTCCTAGCGCTGTAAATGCAACCCATCCTAATCTGACAAGAGTAGGATCAATCTGGAAGTATTCTGCAATACCTCCACATACGCCAGCAAGCATACGGTCATGTGATGAACGATATAATCTTTTATTCATTTTCTACCCCTCCACACACATAGTATCATATTTTCTTTGATATATATAGAATAATGCAAGTAGAATAACACCTATTGTACTTATGATACATGCAAGAGTATATCCTGGTGGAGTAAAGGTAATCTTTATTTGATGTGTTCCTTTAGAGATACGGCATCCTAAGAAAGCCTGGTTGACTTTCTCTGCATTGACTTTCTTATTGTCAATATACATTGTATAGCCTTTTTCATAAGGAATACGGGTAATGAAGTAACCATCTTTGGATACATTGATATTTCCTTCTAATACCTTGGATGTTTTCTTTGTTTCTAATGGATCGACCTGTTGATGAAGGGCTGATGCAGGGAGAGTATGCATCTTGATATTCTTTATAATATAGTTACCTTTAGAAAGAGTTACTTTTAATTGATTACTTGTAGTCACAAATGTGAAGTGAGTATGAGGATGATAGTAAGGATTCGTAATACTTGCAAGTTTATTCTTCATACCATTGACACTCATAGAAATCCCTTTAAGAGGTTTATTATTCACTACATCACATTCAAGTACAACAATTTCATTGTTTGTCTGACGCTTAAGTGTGATTTCTTTATTTATCTTATTCTTGATATGATATTTCTTTTCAAATCCTGGATTCTCTTCTACAAATTGACTTTTGTAATGACTATTACCTTTATTCACAATGGCACAATTCATTAATGTATCCAATGTATAAGGGTAAGAGAGCTGATTAAACTGCTTCTCACTCATTAATGAACTTGTTGCATAGGCCTGTGGTAAGGTTGTATTGGATTGATAAAGCTTAATCTTCTTAGCCTGATCTTTTAAAGAATAACCATAAGGAGCCTGTCTTTTAGATATCACTGTATCAATACCTAGTGCTCTTAAATAGAAGATATTGTCGGTATCATTCTGAGCGACACGGTTATTTGTCGGAATAGGTATTCTTAATGTATCAAATAGGAATGTATTGTAGTATTTATTATTTGTTGATGTATAACCTGATACACGATTTATTCTATTCCCATATGTCTGATTGACATTCTGTCTTGTAGTGAGATCGGCTGCAGTGACTATCTTATTTCTTCTTACTAACTGTGATACATTCTTTTCATACTTCTTAGGCTGATAGAAAGAGGATGGACAGTTTGTATAGGATACAACCAACATTGGTATAACAAGATAAGCATAAATGAGATTCTTTCTTTTCTGTAATAAAAGAAGAATCACAAAGAGACAGTCTATAAGTGCTGAAAGTGGGTATTTAATAAAAAATACTGGAATAATAAGTAATACAAGAGAATACTTAGAGAGTTTGATATTTCCCTCTTTAATCTTAACCAACATCATACACATGATATAAGCGACGAGTGGTATAAAGACAAGCATGATCTTACTTCTTGCATATAAGAAGCCATTCATAATAAACCATACAAATGGAGAGTAGAATGATACAAGACATACAGCTGAAAGCTTCTGTAACTGTTTATCACTTAATGCGAGAACTAAGAGTACATAAGAGATATAAGTGAGTCCACACCCATATTCACTATAAAGAAGTCCTTTTAAATTAAGTGAAGGAATAAATAGAGAAGCAAGCTGTGTAGGAGCCCCAGATTTCCCATTACTTAAAATAACAAGTAATGTAGGGATTGTCAGTATTGCTGTCAATAAGACAATGAGTATATAAGAGACAAAGAGCTTCTTCCATTCACCTGGATGACGATAAAGTAAATAGATAAAACATACAATAAAGCATCCAATACAATAGAAATAACTATGAAGTACAATTAAACTCCCACATAGTGTAAAAGCCACAAAGTTCTTCTTTTCAATACTGATTAAAGCTAAAAATAAGAAAGGCATATAATTCACAAACATGATCTGTTTATGAGAATGAAAGAAGATACTTGATAATAATACAAGTAAGCTGACAAAAATGCAGATGTTCTCATCTTTGGTGTGCTGTCTTAAGAAGATATAACAGCATAAAACAGACAATGTCATCATCAATACACTATACGCAATGATAATTGTCTGCATATCAATATGTATAAGTAATGCACCTATGAGTATGTCAGGTCTTAAATAGCCATAATATGAGAAATGATAAATATTGCCTCCACTCATCAATTCTTTAATATAGGTAGGAAAGAGTGTTCCTTCACTTCTTATGGCATGTCTTAATGCATCCCCAATAACGACATGCTGGCTATACCAGTCAATCCTGTTTCCAAAGACATGAGTTGTAAGCAGGAATACGGATACAATGCTTAATAGACCTAATAGACAAAGAGTGCGTTTGTCTTTTCGTGTCATGATTTTCACCTCGTTACTATTGTAAGAAATAAATCTTAAAATTAGACTTAATCAAATCTTAAAAACACTTAATTAGTGTATGTTTTATGTTTAAGAAATCTTAAGAATTCTTTTAAGGTTTTTTAAATAAAGAGATGATATTGTAAAAATGGGTGATAAAATATGAATAATTTAAAAATGTTGACAATCAGTTCTTTGTTGATGATTAGTTCATTATTTGGTTCTAATCATACAATCAAGCATAAGAAGATGATTGATGGATTAAATCTAAAAAATATAGATTCTGTGATGTTTGTAGCACATCCTGATGATGAAACGATCTGGGGAGGCAGTCATCTTTTAAAGAAACATTATCTTGTTGTCTGTCTAACAAATGGTAATAATAAGACAAGAAAAAAAGAGTTCATGAATGTCATGAAAGCCACACATAATACAGGTATTATGTTTAATTATCCAGATAAGACAAATGGACAGAGAGATAACTGGGATAAAGCAAGAAAATATATTAAAAATGATGTACACTATATATTAAGTAAGAAGAAATGGAAAACTGTAGTCACACATAATCCAGATGGAGAATATGGTCATATTCACCATCAGATGACATCTTATATAGTAAGAAAAGATAGTCGTGTGGATATGAACCAGCTTGTCTATTTCGGTAAATACTATAGAAAAAAGAATATGCCTAAAAACCTCAATTCTATATCTTCAAGTGATTTAAAGAAGAAAATGAAGTTGACTGGTATGTATAGTTCACAATCCAAGGTGATGGATCATCTTGGTCATATGTTACCTCATGAAAATTGGGTGAAGGCAAAGGATTGGAGATAGTTATGAACGAAAAGATCATGGTTGTGGATGATGATAAGGATATACGTGAAGTCATCCAGGTATTATTATCAAGTGAAGGGTATGAAGTGATAGAAGCAAGTAATGGAAAAGAAGCACTCGAATTAGTGGATGATGATACAGATCTCATTATTCTTGATGTGATGATGCCAGAGATGAATGGATATCAGGCTTGTGTTCTATTAAGAGAGAAAACAAAAGCCCCTATTCTCTTTTTAACCGCCAAGGGGCAGGATAGTGATAAGACATTAGGTTTTTCTAGTGGTGGTGATGATTATCTGACTAAACCATTTTCTTATAATGAATTAAATGGGCGTGTGAAAGCATTACTGAGACGTTATCATGTGTATCAGGGTAAAGGTACGACACAAGAAAAACAGATTACATATAAGACAGGTAATATAGAAGTCAATAGTGCGAAACGTACAGCATCAATAGATGGAGAGAAACTCAACTTAACAGATTTAGAATATAATATTCTAGAGTATCTATTAATGAATAAACAGCAGGTTATTTCTCCTAGTCAGCTATTTGAAGCTATCTGGCATGAAGAATATTATTATGGGGCAAACAATACAATCATGGTGCATATTAGACATTTAAGACAGAAGATTGAAAAGGATCCTACAAATCCTGAACATATCAAAACAATCTGGGGTAAAGGATATTATTGTGAGTAAGAGATATGTAAGTCTTGCATCTAAGATTGTTATGATATTGATTGTCTCTAGTATTTCCGCTGTACTTGTCTATAGTTGTTTTAGAGAACAGATTTCCCATTATTATTCTTTTGTTGATGATATTGCTGGTATTAAAGAAAAAAGAACAAAGTTCTTTAAGGATTTTAAAGAAAAAGCGAAAGATGTGAATCTGACTGATAAGAAAAAGATTAAGAAATTAATTAAGACAAAAGACCCTTATTTATCTGTTTATATATATGATGATGAGAGTGAGTATTATGTAGCAGGTAATTATGCGACTATTCTTACAGAACCTGTGAGTATGATTACACCTATTTATATCTTACAGAATGACTTTGAAACAGATGCTTATAATATGGTTTATACAAAGACAATCCAATTTAAGGATCAAAAAGCAGAAGTAGAACTGTATGATATGCATTTATTAAAGTATATTAAGTATTATTTCTATACGGCTTTGTTTGCTTCTTTCCTTACATTCCTTCTTCCTACTTTCTTTTTTATTCGTTATAAGGTTAAATATATTGAATGTTTAAAACAGGAAATACTCAATATGTCACATGGTGATTTATCTCATCCTATTACTATTCAAAGTAAAGATGAGCTCGCAGTACTGGCTCATCAGATGGATAACCTAAGAATTACTTTACAGGAAAATAATGAAAAAGAAATGGAAATGCAGCAGACCCATCATGATCTGATTACTGCCATGTCCCATGACTTAAGAACGCCTTTAACTAGTCTAAGAGGTTATCTGGATATTCTTGCCTTACATTGTTTCAAGGATCAGGAACAGATGGATAACTACTTACATAGATGTATTGACAAAGTAGAACAAATCAAAGAACTGTCTAATAAAACATTTGCCTATTCACTTGTGTTTGAACAGAATAGTCATCCTCAATTAGAAAAGATATCTACAGAAGAACTCTTAGGTTATATAGAAGAGAATCTCAACTATCTAGAATTAGAAGGTTTTATCATTCATAAAGAAATAAAGTATATAAAAAAAGAAGTCCTTTTAGACTTCTCTATGATCAAAAGAATGATCAATAACCTCTGTTCTAATATCCAGAAGTATTCAGATAACCATGTTGATATGACGCTTACTCTTGATGATTCTTTTGATCTCCTCTTAACCAATAAAAAGAAGAGTGATCTATCTAAAGTAGAAAGTAATAAGATTGGTTTAAGAAGTGTTAAACGTATTGTAGAACTTCATAATGGAACTTGTTCTATTGAAGAAAGCGAAGAAACATTCTCCATCCATATCTCTATTCCATTAAAAAAGGCTGCAACGGATAAATAACTCATTCTAGTTTCATTTCTTATTGTGCGTATAAAAAAATACGAAAAGGTTATTCACTATTACGGTGAATAACCTTTTTAGGTTACAGATAAAAAGAGTTATAACGCTCTAATACTATCTAATGATTATAGCTCTTTAAGAGTCATTATTTAAATTATTATTTTGCAAAACTTATAGGAGATGGTGGATTCATCATTCTTTCACCATCAGGTGTTTTATAATCCAAAAATCTAACCTCTTTAGTTTCTCTATTTACCAAGACTTTTGCAAAAACTGACCATAAATCTCCATCATCTTCAAATCCTAAGAAGTAAATATATTCTATATCATCACCATCAGGATAAGTTTCACAAGCTTTGTTAATATGACTTCTAACATACTCTTTACCAAATAATTTGGCTATGGCTAATATTGCCATGATTTTTGCTTCATCTTTATTTATCATTATTACCTCCGAATAATTCTAAGTATGCATTCTTTAAGTTTTCATTTATATCATTTTATACTATATCAATTGATATTATACCAAATTCATTGAAAGTAGAGACATTTTTGTGGGATATAGAAAAAGAGCTGTAACGCTCAAGGTAGTAGTAAATACTATCTGTTATGAAATGACGATTGTCAAGCGGAAATATCATATTTCTTTGGGTA
>UQGS01000035.1 GCA_900540685.1 uncultured Catenibacterium sp.
ATGGTATTTTTGCTGAATAAGATAACCTAAAGCAACAATTTACTTAAAAAGAGCGTTTGCTTTAAAGTATTCTTTCGCTTGATTAATAAGATCCATCAGACGGCTAAGATCTTTAATTTCTGATGCGCGTACATGCATACTTAATCACCTCAATTAAAATTGTACTAGAATTTATTTGAAATATCAAATAGTTGTATTTTGATTGATGAAATGGTTAAATAGTGTCAAAGGAGGATGCTATGATTTATCGTACAGTTAATATTTTAGTTTATATTATTTCTGTCTTATTAGCTATGTATGGCTTACAGGCTTTTGACTTTGAACGCTTCTTAAGAAAAGGCAGAATCAGCCAGTTTTATATCTTCTATATTGTAGCGAGTGTGGCGCTCGGATACTTATTTGCACAATTTATACTTAATTTTGGTACATTAAGTTTTTATTGATTTAAAGCCAATATTTTTTATTAATTGTCTTGAATAATATGAATAAAATGATAAAATAGAAATGCTTACAAGGAGGAAAAAGGTATGAGCTTATCAAAAGAAATTGGTATTGACCTTGGTACTGCAAATATCCTAATCTATGCTAAAGGAGAAGGAATTGTAGTTAATGAACCAAGTGTAGTTACTATTAATGTAGAAACAAATAGACCTGTTGCTGTTGGTGAAGAAGCAAGAGAAATGCTTGGAAAGACTCCTGGAAAATTAAAAGCAATCCGTCCATTAAAGGATGGTGTTATTGCTGATTTCCAGACTACTGAAATCTTACTAACACACTTTATCAATAAACTAAACTTAAAAGGAATTTTTGCTAGACCAACAATCTTAATTTGTTGTCCATCTAACATCACTTCAATCGAAAAGAGTGCCATCCAGGATGTTGCTTTAAGATGTGGTGCTAAGAAGGTATATATCGAAGAAGAACCAAAAGTAGCTGCTATTGGTGCTGGTCTTGATATTTCTAAACCATCTGGAAACATGGTTATCGATATCGGTGGTGGAACTACAGACGTTGCTGTACTTTCATTAGGTGATATTGTTACATCTCAGTCATTAAAGATTGCTGGTGACAAGATGGATCAGGAAATCATTAAATATGTAAAAGATAAATACAAGTTATTAATCGGTGATGCTACAGCTGAAGAAGTTAAGAAACAGATCGGCTGCGCATTCGAACCTAACGAAGAAACAGTTATGGATGTTCGTGGTAGAGACTTAGTTACAGGTCTTCCAAAGACTATCCAGATGAATGAAGCTGAAACAGTTTCTGCTTTAGGAGAAGTTTGTGAAACAATCTTGATTGCTGCTAAGCAGGTTCTTGAACAGACACCACCTGAATTATCTGCAGATATCGTAAACAAAGGTATCTTCTTAACTGGTGGAGGAGCTTTATTAAAGAATTTAGACAAGTTCCTTGAACAGGGATTAAAGGTTCCTGTATTCGTAGCTGATACACCACTTGATTGTGTTGCTGAAGGCTGCGGTGTCATGTTAGAAAACACTACATACTTACAGTAAAAGATAGCGTTCGCGCTATCTTTTTTTTGGAGGAAATAATGAAAGCGATATTTTTTGATATTGATGGTACTATCTACCATCCAGAGATTGGTATTAGTCAGAATACCATTGATGAAATTCATAGAGTACAAAAATTAGGTCATAAATGCTTTATCGCAAGTGGTAGACCAACTGGATTTATTTCTAAAGAAGTGAAATCCAGTGGTTTTGATGGCTTTGTATTAGCTAATGGAGCACATATTGTGACTGAAGGAAAAACAATCGATTCTCTCACATTACCTTATGAAGAAACAAAGAAACTGATTGAATATGTAGAATCACAAGGTTATGAATATGTACTTCTTACAACTGATCGTTGTTATTTGAAGAAGGAATCACCACATATGTATAAATTCTATGCTTGGTGTAATATCGATATGGATTCTTTATGCAATGATTATGATTTAGATGAAGTATTAAAGAAGACAATTAAATTAGAAATTCGTTACAACAAAAAAGAAGACAGCGTAGGACTTATTGAAAGACTAGGGGCTTTCTTCTATGAAAAACATGATGATAGCTTAAACATTGAAGTATCTAATATAGATACTTCTAAAGGTCATGGTATTGAAACAATGCTTAACTATTATGGTTTAGATGTTGATGATAGCTATTGTTTTGGTGATGGCGCCAATGACTTAGAAATGTTTAAGACAGTAGGGCATCCTATCGCTATGAAGAATGCGATTCCTATGATTTATCATCACGCATCAATCATCTGTGAAGATGTATTGCATGATGGTGTGGCAAAAGAATTAAAGAGACTCTTTTAACTTCTGTGTAAAAACAGAAGTTTTTTTATATGTCTTTTATGCAGGAAAAATGGGCTCTTATGCAAAAATCATTGACTTCTTGAATATATTAAGTGCTTATTATTAGACTTTAACACTCAAAATAGTATAAATACTGTCTTAATGTTAGAGTTTTTTCTTATTTTATGATTTCTGTTGAATAAAAATAATAAAAATAATACAATGATATTGGAGGTGATAAACATGAACTTTGTCTGGAATACAAACGAACTGAATGCATCTGTCGTCTCCATTTATGAAACAAATATTACATTGAATACGACAGCATGTATGCATTTTGAAAATGTGAATTATGTTCTATTAGGTATTGATTATGACAATCATTGTATCGGTATCAAACCCGTGGGAAAGCAAGCTATCAATGACGGAATCTATCCACAGGACCAGCTTCATAAGATATCAAGAGGTAAGTCCTATGGAAGAATCACAAATAAACCATTTATTAAAGAACTTGCCGATTTGATTCCTCTCGATTTCAATGAAAAGAATGTTTATAAGTTTAAAGGAACATATGACATTGTTCATGAAGTTCTCATTGTTGACTACAAGGAGGGAAGACTAAATGGATAGTTTGGTAGTGTGGTCAGGTGTTATGGTTGCGTGTATTGTAGTAGAAATACTCACAGTATCGTTAGTGAGTGTCTGGTTTGTGATTGGTGCTTTTGTGGCATTAATTGCCTGCTTATTAAATGTATCGGTTCCAATACAGGTTGCTATATTTCTTGGAGTATCTGTTATATGCGCAATAGTGGCACGTCCTATGGCTGTAAAAAGTCTGAAGGGCAATATAATACATACGAATAATGATGCACTTATAGGATCTCATGCACTCGTTATTAAGAGAATTGATGCAGATCATATGGGTGAAGTAAGAATTAAGAATCAGATTTGGTCAGCATCTTCACTTCATAATCTCACTTTAGAAGAAGGAGAATATGGAGAAGTTGTTGCAATTGAAGGTGCACATCTAGTTGTAAAAAAGGAGGGTAACTAAGATGTTAGGATTTATTTTAATGATTTTATTAATCGCAATTGTTGTTATTCTTATTTTCAGTACAGTAAAGATTGTTCCACAGTCATATGCTTATGTCGTAGAAAGAATCGGTGCATATGACCGTACATTAAATGTAGGTTTACATATTCTTATTCCTTTAATTGACCGTGTATCTAACCGTGTATCATTAAAGGAACAGGTTATGGACTTTGCTCCACAGCCAGTTATCACTAAAGATAACGTTACAATGCAGATTGATACAGTTGTCTATTTCTCTATCACAGATCCAAAGCTATTTACTTATGGTGTAGTAAGACCAATTAATGCGATTGAAACATTAACTGCTACTACATTAAGAAATATCATTGGTGAACTTGAATTAGATGATACATTAACATCAAGAGATATCATTAACTCTAAGATGAGATCTATTCTTGATGATGCAACAGATCCTTGGGGTATCAAGGTAACAAGAGTAGAAGTTAAAAACATTCTTCCCCCAAGAGATATTCAGGAAGCAATGGAAAAACAGATGCGTGCAGAACGTGAAAGACGTGAAGCTATCTTAGTTGCTGAAGGTAAAAAACAGGCTGCTATCTTAAATGCAGAAGGGGATAAGGAATCTCTTGTATTACGTGCAACAGCTGAAAAAGAAGCACAGATTGCGAAAGCTGAAGGTCAGGCTGAAGCATTAAGACTTGTTTATGAAGCACAGGCTAAAGCTATTCAGTATATTAATGAAGCAAATCCTGAATCTGCTTATATTCAGTTAGAAGGATTAAAAGCATTAAAGAACTTAGCTGATGGACAGGCTACAAAGATTATTGTACCTAATGACTTAGCAGGATTAGCTGGTACACTTACAACTTTATCAGAATCACTTAAGGATCCTAAAAAGCCAGAATAACATAAGCCAGAAGACAATGTCTTCTGACTTTTTTTGTATGTAAAAAGCCATGCGATAACACATGGCTGATTATTTGAAAATATCTTTAATTTTACTACCAATAGGTTTATAGTTCAGCAACTTTTGAATTTCTTCCTTGTCTAAGTATTCTTCTATATAACCACAGTTCTCACAAATATAGAAAGTCTTCTTTGCAGTATTTCCTTCTTTGAACATTGCGAATACTTGAGAAGGCTTATTAAGATGATTGGTTATTTGAGAAATGTTACCACCACCATTTTCATGGAGCTGATCTTTAATGATAATAATCTTATCGTGATTACATTTAGGACAAATTCCAGTCTTTTTCATAGTGTGTCCTCTCTTTATACAGTTACAATAGTTGTATATTCTTCATAATGTTTTAATATATCAGGATCAATCGTATTATCAGTGATTACTGCATCAAAGTTAAAGAGATCATAGAAGATATAGAAGTCAGAACGATTAAACTTAGTAGAATCTACAAGTAAATATCTATTCTTCGCATTATCTAAAGGTATTCCCTGTGATTCTCCTTCTTCTAATGAATAAGTTGTAATACCACTATTAAAAATGCCATTGCATCCAATAAAAGCTTTAGTATATCTTAATTTACTTAATACCATATTAGTAATAGGACCTACAAAGGTATTTGTATTACTACGATATTCTCCGCCTGTCAACATCACATCAGTAGGAGTATGCCCGTTCAAGATGTTAAATACTGCAAGAGAATTCGTTACAACTCTAATATTACGCCCACATAACTGTTCAGCTAATAACTGAATAGTAGTACCAGGACCTAAGAATATAGTTTCTCCTTCTTGAACAAGACTTGCTGCTTTATGCGCAATTCTTGTTTTTTCTTCTATCTGTACAGAAGACTTCTCTAAATGAGAACGTTCATGATCCATACTAAAAGATAAACTCTGTGCACCACCATGTACTCTTAATAACTTACCAGACTTCTCTAATTCATCTAAATCTCTTCTTGCAGTCATATCAGAGATTTCTAATTGTTCCATGATTTCATTAATAGAAATAATACCTTTTTGATTGACCATCTGTGTAATTCTTACAAGACGTTCCTTCTTTAACATGTTTTCACTCTCCTTGTCAGTGTCAGTATAACATTCAAACCAACACAAATCAAACAAAATCAAACATATAGATAATAATCACATCAATAAATTATCATAAATGTTGATATTTGTTTAATTTATTGTTGTTTATTGTTTATTTCTGTTGACAATTGATGTGAATGCGATTACACTGTAGTTGTAGAAAACAAAAGGAAACAAAAGAGGAGAGAAAAAAATGACTAAAGATGAATTAAGTATGGTAGGTTTTGAAATTGTAGCTTACTCAGGAGATGCAAGAAGTACTTTATTAGAATTATTAAAAGAAATGCGTGCTGGTAATTTTGATAACGTAGAAGAAAAGTTAAAGGATGCAGATGCAAATATTAATTTAGCACATCAGTCTCAGACAACTATTCTTCAGCAGGAAGCACGTGGCGAAGATATGGAAATGGGATTTATCTTCATTCATGGACAGGATCATTTAATGACAACAATCTTATTAAGAGATGTTATTGAAGACTTTATTACATTATATAAAGAAAGAGGTACAAAATAATGCTAGACGCAGTCATTAAGAAAATCGAAAAGGGTAAGCCATTTTTCGATAAAATTGCTCAAAATATTTATTTAGGTGCTGTACGTGATGGCTTCTTAACTGCAATGCCAGCCATCTTATTCTCAAGTGTATTTATCTTAGCTGCTTCAATTCCAGAAATCTTTGGAATTAAGTTACCAGCAGATGTCTCAACATGGTTATGGAAAGTCTATAACTATTCAATGGGTATTGTTGGTTTACTAGTATCAGCAACTACTGCAAAGTGCTTAGCTGAAAGCATGAACCGTCGTTTACCTGAAGGTAAAGTAATCAACACTACTTCAGTTATGCTTGCAAGTATTTGTGGTTTCTTCATGTTAGCAGTCAGTGATGTAAAGCTTGGTATCTCTACTACTTACTTAGGTACTAAAGGTTTACTTGCTTCATTCATCGCTGCATTCATCACAGTTAATATGTATAAGTTCTGTGTTGAAAAAGATGTCACTATTCATATGCCAAAAGAAGTGCCAGGTACAATCTCTCAGATGTTCAGAGATGTATTCCCATTCTCTTTCTCAGTATTGGTATGTGTTATTATTGATTTAATTGTTCGTAATTTATTTGGTTATACTTTCGCAGAAGCAATCATTACATTATTACAGCCATTATTCACAGCTGCAGATGGTTACTTAGGAATCTGTATCATCTGGGGTGCAATGGCAATGTTCTGGTTCGTTGGTGTACATGGTCCAAGTATTGTTGAACCAGCAATCGCTGCAATCATCTATGCAAACGTAGATGCAAACTTAGCATTATTCAAAGCAGGTCATCAGGCTGCAAACGTATTAACAGTTGGTTTAGGTAACTTCGTAGGTACTATGGGTGGTACAGGTGCTACTTTAGTTGTTCCATTCTTATTCATGTTATTTGCTAGATCTAAACAGTTAAAAGCTGTTGGTAAAACAACTTTCATTCCAGTATGTTTCGCAGTTAATGAACCATTATTATTTGCGACTCCAATCGTATTAAACCCTTATTTCTTTATTCCATTCTTACTTGCACCAATGGTGAACGTATCATTATTCAAGTTCTTCGTTGATGTATTAAAGATGAACTCATTCATTTATGTATTACCTTGGGCTACTCCAGCTCCAATTGGTTTGATCTTAGGTACAGGTATTAGTTTCTTAGCAGTATTACTTGCTGTATTACTTATTGTCGTAGATGGTGTTATCTATTTACCATTCGTTAAAGCATATGATGCTTCATTATTAGAAGAAGAAAAACAGAAAGAAGCTTTAGAAGCATTAGAAGCACAGGTTAAGGAAGAAGAACCTGAAAAGAAAGAACCTCTTCAGTTAGATAAGAAGATTAATGTATTAGTATTATGTGTAGGTGCTGGTACAAGTGCTATGTTTGCGAATGCCGTTAAAGAAGGGGCAAAAGAAACTGGTTTACCAGTAGATGCAACTGCAAGTGCTTATGGTAACCACTATGATATCTTAAAGAACTATGATGTTGTTGTCTTATCTCCACAGGTACAGGCTCATTTAGAAGAAGTAAAACAGGATGCTAAAGAAGGTGCTAAAGTCATTGCGACTAAGGGTGCTCAGTATATTCAGTTAACTCGTGATCCTAAGGGTGCTGTTGAATTTATCGTTGAACAGGAAAAGGAAGGTTAAGTAAATGAAATTCTCTGATGATTTTATCTTTGGTGGCGCTACAGCTGCCTATCAGTGTGAAGGTAGTACTTTAGATTATGGTAAAGGTAAAGTGTCTTGGGACGACTTTCTAGCAAAGCAGGGTCGTTTCAAGGCAGACCCTGCCAGTGATTTCTACCACCAGTATGGACAAGATTTAAAGCTATGTAAAATGTTTGGTATTAATGGAATTCGTATCTCTATTTCATGGGCACGTATCTTCCCTGATGGAACAGGAAAAATCAATCAGGAAGGTATTGATTTCTATCATAGAGTATTCCAGGAATGTCATAAGAATAATGTAGAACCATTTATCACATTACATCACTTTGATACACCTGATACTTTATATCAGAAGGGTGATTTCTTAAATAGAGAAACAGTAGATGCATTTGTAGACTATGCTAAGTTCTGTTTCGAAGAATATAAGGATGAAGTAAAATATTGGTTTACCTTCAATGAAATCTGGGCAGTGGCTACAAACACTTATATTGAAGGTACATTCCCTAATGGTGAAAAATATAATATGACAAAAGCATTCCAGATCATGCATAATATGATGCTTGCTCATGCGAAAGCTGTTGTTGCTTATAAAGAAGCAGGATATAAAGGACAGATCGGCTGTGTACAGTCATTAGAATATAAGTATCCTTATGATGAAAATAGTTTAGATGATATCCAGGCTGCAAAGAACGAAGATGTATTACAGAACCAGTTCTTATTAGATGCAACATTCAAAGGATATTACTCTACTGAAACAATGGAAATCGTAGATCGTTTAGTGGCTATTAATAATGGTCAGCTAGATCTAAGAGATGAAGACTTTGCAGTCATGAAGAAAGCAGCAGTCTTAATTGACTACATGGGTATGAACTATTACCAGTCACGTTTCATTCAGTACTATGATGGTGAGAATGATATTCATCATAATGGTACAGGCGAAAAGGGCACTTCACGTTTCTGCTTAAAGAATGTAGGACGTAGAATGGAAAAAGAAGGTATCCCTAGAACTGACTGGGACTGGTTAATTCATCCAGAAAGTATGTTTGATATGTTAGTACGTATTCGTCAGCAGTATCCAAACTACAAGTGTATCTATATCACAGAAAATGGTATGGGTTATAAAGATGAATTCGTTGATGGTGTAATTGATGATGCACCAAGAATTGATTATATCAAGAAACATTTACAGTATGCATTAAAGGCAGTTGAAGTAGGTGTTAATGTAAAAGGCTACTTTGTATGGTCTTTAATGGATATGTTCTCATGGACTAATGGATATAATAAGCGTTATGGATTATTCTATGTAGACTATGAAACACAGAAACGTTATCCAAAAGCAAGTGCTTATTGGTATAAGGGTGTATCAGAAACGAAAGAGGTGTAGTTATGAATTCTTATAAAGGAGTTATATTTGATTTTAATGGAACATTGTTCTTTGATAATCCAAAACATGTATTAGCTTGGGGAAAGATTTCCCAGGAAATAAGACATCATGGTATTAGTGAAGAAGAGCTTCATGAACATTTCAATGGTGTTCCTAACAACAAAATCATTGAATATATGTTTGACGGACAGTGTACAGATGAAGTGAAACAGAAATATTCTTTACTTAAAGAACAGTACTATCGTGAGTTCTGTAAGGAAGATAAAGAAACATTCCATTTAGTCGCTGGCGCAACAGAATTCTTTGATCATCTCAAAAACAACAACATTCCATTCACTATTGCAAGTGCTTCCATTAAACCAAATATTGATTTCTTTGTAGAATCATTTCATCTAGATCATTGGATCAATCCCAATGATATTGTCTATGATGATGGAACTTATGAGAATAAGATCATGATGTTCAAGAAAGCAGCCAATATTCTTGAAGTAGATATAAGTGACTGCTTAATCGTTGAAGACTCCCTAAGTGGTATTGAAAATGCCTATAAAGCAGGATGTAGAAATATAATCGTAGTCGATTCTGCAAATAAACGAGAAGAATATCAGAAGTTACCTGGCGTAACAAAAGTGATTGATTCTTTTAAAGAGATTTAAGAAAAGAGCCATCCACCAGGGATGGCTTTTATTATGGAGGAAAAAACATGAAGGCAAGTGTATTAAGAGATGAATTTAAAACAGATAAACATAATCAATTATTAGAAGACTTATATGAAGATGCCAGCTTAGTCAACTATCAGAAGGATAGATATGCAAACGCATTAGATAAGTTCATTGAACTTTATGGTGATGAAAACATCAGCATCTATAGTGCTGCAGGTAGAAGCGAAATCTCAGGTAACCATACAGACCATCAGCATGGCTGTGTCTTAGCTGGTTCTATTAACCTAGATGCGATTGGTGTAGTGGCTAGACAGGATGATGTGATCAAGGTTGTATCTGATAGTTTTGATATTAAGCCAATCTATTTAAATGATCTAGATAAGAAGGATGAAGAAGAAGGTACTTCAGAAGGATTAATCAGAGGTGTTGTGTCTAAACTTAAAGAATTAGGATACAACATCGGTGGTTTCAAGGCATTCATTACAAGTGATGTATTAGTAGGGGCTGGTTTATCTAGTTCAGCTGCTTTTGAAACAATCATCGGTACAATCATTGATGGTTTATATAACGATATGAGCATCGATATGGTCACTATCGCAAAAGTAGGTCAGTATGCGGAAAATGTCTATTTTGGTAAGCCTTGTGGATTAATGGACCAGTGCGCATGTGCCGTAGGTGGACTTATTTCTATTGATTTCAAGGATACAGAACATCCAGTCGTTAACCATGTAGATGTAGACTTCTCTAAATATGATCATAGCTTATGTATCGTTGATACAAAGGGAAGCCATGCAGACTTAACAGATGCTTATGGTGCTATCCCAGCTGAAATGAAGGATGTGGCTCATTACTTTGGTAAGGAATTCCTAAGAGAAGTAGATGAAAAGGAATTCTTTGATCATCTTGCAGATGTCAGAGCAGCAGTAAAGAACGATAGAGAAATCTTAAGAGCGATTCATTTCTTCAAGGAAAACGCAAGAGTACCTCAGATTGTAGAAGCACTAAACAATGATGACTTTGATTTATTCAAGAAGTTAATTAATGAATCAGGTAACTCAAGTTATAAGTTCTTACAGAATGTCTATGCAGACTTTGATTATAAGAATCAGGCAGTTTCTGCAGCACTTGCACTTAGTGAAATCGTATTAGGAGACCACGGTGTTGCTAGAGTGCACGGTGGAGGCTTCGCTGGCACAATTCAGGCTTTCGTTGAGAACGATTTCGTTGTAGAATATAAGAGTCAGATAGAGAAACTATTTGGTGAAGGCAGCTGTCATGTTCTTAAGGTAAGAAAACTTGGTGGCTGCAAAGTTATGGAGGAATAATATGAACGTATTAGTTACAGGTGGTGCAGGTTATATTGGTAGTCATGTCTGTGTAGAATTACTACAGAGCGGACATGATGTTGTAGTCATCGATGACTTCTCAAATTCAAAACCAGAAGCCTTAGATGCAATTCATGAAATTACAGGGAAGAAAGTAAAGTTCTATGAATTCAACGTTTTAGATGAAGATAAGACAGAAGCAGTATTCAAGGAAAATAAATTAGATGCAGTCATTCACTGTGCAGCCTTCAAGGCAGTAGGTGAATCAGTCGTTAAGCCAATTGAATACTATACAAATAACTTAATGACAACTCTTATTGTTGCTAAGCTTATGAAGAAGTATCATGTACCTTCTATCGTATTCTCTTCAAGTGCAACAGTATATGGTGATCCAAAGGTTGTACCTTTAACTGAAGACTGCGAATTAGGACAGACTACAAACCCATATGGTTCTACAAAGGCTATGATGGAAAGAATCCTAACAGATGTACAGCATGCTGTACCAGAAATGTCTGTTACATTACTTCGTTACTTCAACCCAATTGGAGCACATGAATCAGGATTATTAGGAGAAGATCCAAAGGGAATTCCTAATAACTTAATGCCTTATATTATGAAGGTGGCAACAAGAGAACTTCCTTGCTTAGGTGTATTTGGTGATGACTATGATACACCGGACGGAACTGGTGTACGTGACTACATCCATGTAGTAGACTTAGCTAAGGGTCATGTACTTGCAATTGAAAAGTACGCAGAACCTGGCGTTCATATCTGTAACCTAGGTACAGGTAAAGGATATAGCGTATTAGAAATCGTTAAGGCATTTGAAAGAGTGAATGGTATTGAAATACCTTATGAAATCAAACCAAGACGTGCTGGTGATATCGCAACATGTTATGCAGATCCTACTCGTGCAAAAGAACAGTTAGGATGGGTGGCTGAAAAGACACTTGATGATATGTGCAGAGATACTTGGAACTTTGCAAAGAAACATATGTAACACTCAAGTCTCTCGAAAGAGAGGCTTTTTTGATGCAATAAAAAAGCAACTATTGTAGTTGCTTCAGGTCTTCTTGATAATCTATATCATAGAGTTCTTTTACATTCTCTACTTGTATATATTCTACTTCATCAGGATGTTTATTTAATACCTTTCTTCCACCTTGGTCTTCTTTTAATAGAAGTAACTCAGGAATATAAGAACTATCAAATAGAGTAGGGTTGCCAACTTTTTCTTTATAAGCACAACTGGCAAGTTTATGCTTTGTATGCATCAGTTTATCTATAGTATTCATAGAAATATAAGGCTGATCAGCCACCATGAAGATCATTCTAAAGGGCTTCTCTAACGTATTTAAATAGTTCACAGCAGCCTTAATAGAATAAGAGAGACCATTTATACTCTCTAAACATAAAATGCTGTGAGCGCCTCTTTGAGACGCATATTGTAGTATCTCATCATATTGAGATACTACAATAATGTCTTTATATTCTTTTAATAATAGATCTAATGCATGTTGATATAACGGTTTATTTTGAAAAGGAAACAGCAGTTTGTTTCCTTTAAAACGTCTGCTGTTTCCTGATGCAAGATATATAATATATGTTTTATTCATCGATGGCCATGACAATCTTTTCAGGTGTCATTGGAAGGTCTCTTACCCATGCACCACATGCACTGTGGATGGCAGCACATAAGGCTGGAGCTGGTGTATTGATGACACATTCACCAATAGACTTTGCGCCAAATGGACCTGTTTTTTCATAACTGCTTTCAAAATAAACACGTAGATGACCCATATCAAGTCTTGTAGGAATCTTATAAGTCATGAAGTTATTTTCTGTTAAACCACCCTTAGGTGAATAAGTAATACTTTCAGATAATGCCATACCGATACCCTGTACAAGACCACCTTCAGTCTGTACAGTGGCTAAGTTTGTATTAACGACAGTACCACAGTCTACAACGGCCACATAATCTAATATTTCTACAGAACCTGTTTCTTTATCTAAGGCGATTTCTGCCATACCTACCATATATGGTGGTGGAGATACTTTAGATGAATGAGAGCATGTGACCTGAATAGGAATATTATTACCACACTGAGAGAATGTAGCGATATCCATATGTGTAAATGATTCATTTGTTGCTGGATTATCAATTGTATTGCCAGTAAATACTAATGATTCAGGATCACATTCCCACTTATTAGCTGCAATCTTCAACATGTTTTCTTTAAGTTCTTCACTAGCTTTTCTTACAGCCATACCAGTGACATAAGTTGTACTAGATGCATAAGAACCAGAATCATATGGAGATGCATCTGTATCAGCACCAAATACTACGATATTGTCTACATCACATTCTAATTCTTCTGCAGCCATCTGGGCAAGAATAGTATCACATCCAGTACCCATATCTGCAGCACCAATGCTTAACATATAAGAACCATCATCATTTAACTTTAATGTTGCAGAACCAACATCGACACCAGAGATACCTGATCCCTGCATGGCCATTGCGACACCTGCTGCTTTAATACGACCATCAGGCATAACAGTAGGAGTCTTACGGTTTTCCCAGTCGAATTCTTTCTTAGCACGTTCCATACATTTATCTAATGCACAGCTGTCCGCAATTTCACCATAGTAGGCATCCATCTTCTGACCCTGACGTACCATATTCTTTTCTCTGATTTCTACTGGATCCATATGTAGAATATCAGCTAATTCATTCACACATGTTTCTAATGCATAAATACCCTGAGTCGCACCATATCCACGATATGCACCAGAAGATAATCTGTTTGTATAAACTACATCATAATGGAAACGGAATGCTTCTAGGTTGTTTGTATATAGTGGAATAGACTTATGACCTGATAAACCAACAGTAGTAGGACCATGTTCACCAAAGGCACCAGAGTTAGATAGTGTATATAAATCAATAGCACGAATTGTACCATCATTCATAGCACCTACTTTAGTAGTCACTTCCATTTCATGACGTGGACTACCTGCAATCTGAGATTCAGTACGTGTATAAATAAGTTTAGATGGTTTCTTAGTCATCCATGTCACAAATGCAGGATAGATTTCAGTTACAAGTGACTGCTTTGCGCCAAAGCCACCACCAATACGAGGCTTTTCAACACGAATCTGAGACTTAGGAATATCTAAAGCATTCGCAAGAATACGACGTGCATGGAAGACAATCTGTGTAGAACTAATGACATGTAAACGACCATATGTATCAATTTCACAATAAGTTCTGAATGTTTCCATCATCGCCTGATTTACTGCAGGAACATGATAAGTACGTTCAATTACATGATCACATGATTTAAATACTTCTTCTAGATCACCATGTGTTTCATCTGCAGTGGCTACTAAGTTACGCTTATTATCAGCACCTACAGGACATAATGCTTTCCAGTTATCTTCAGGATGTACAAGAATAGGATTATCTTTCGCAGTTCTAAAGTCTAATACAGCTTCTTCTACCTGATATTTCACTTTAATAAGCTTTAATGCTTCATCTACTTTCTTTTCATCATAACCTGCAACAATCGCAACTGGATCACCTACGAATCTTACTCTCTGATCTAAGATCAAACGATCATAAGGGCTTGGTTCTGGATAAGTCTGACCAGCCATAGTAAAACGTTTCTGAGGTACATCTTTATAAGTATAAACAGCTTCAATTGTATCTACTGCTTTTGCTGCTTCTGTATCGATACTCTCAATTAATGCATTGGCATGAGGAGAATGAACAAGCTTTACAATCAAACAGTCATGAGGTGTTACATCATCTACATAGACAGGTTTACCTAATAATAGGTTCATTGCATCTTTTTTTCTTATAGGTTTATTGACCTGTTTAAATTCCTGACTCATCCTAACACTTCCTTTCCATTTTCCTTGCAGTAATTAATATAGTTTCTAATACCTCTTAATTGTCCTTCATAACCAGAACAACGACAAAGGTTACCAGATAAGAATGCTCTGATTTCATCATCACTTGGATCTTTATTTTCTTCTAGTAATGCGATTGTATTCATCATAAATCCAGGATTACAGAAACCACACTGTTCAGCCCCCTGATCAGCAATAAATTCAGCAAGTGGTCTTGCCTTTTCCTGTAAACCTTCTAAAGTAGTGATTTCATGACCTGCAGCTCTAGCTGCAAGAACACTACAAGAAAGAACTGGTTTGTTGTCTAATAATACTGTACATAATCCACAGTTACTAGTATCACAGCCTCTTTTAACACTGAGACAATGTTCACTTCTTACAAAATCAATAAGAAGAGTATCAGGTAAAATACTACGAGTAATTGTTTTCCCATTTAATGTAATTGTAATTTCCATTCTACTGTGCCTCCAATTCCTTTAATGAACGTCTCATAAGAACCTTTACAAGCTTCTGACGATATTCTGCACTACCTAAGTTATTACTTCCAAGTTTGATTTCAGAAGACACTTCTTCAATAAACGCTTCAATAGATTCATCATTTAATTCCATCTGTTTCTCATAAGCAATGGCCTTTAAAGGACGACCACCAATAACAACAGAATAAGTATCATTCATATAACTTGCACAGCAAGTAAGAACAGGGAAATCAGTACTTACATTTCTTTGTGACTTATAACAAACCTTAATAGGTGTCTTCTTCACGATAACACGTACTAGAATATCAAGAGAAGGACGCATCCAAGCAAACTCTCTCATAGGTACAATACCACCGTTATATAATTCTACATAAGCATCTAAGCCCATAAACATAGATAATACATCAGAGAAACCATAACGACCAAAGATAGACCCTCCTACAGTCGCACAGTTTCTAAACTGCACACCAATAATATGTTCCACACTATGCTTCATTGCATCATGTGTATAAGCATTTAATCCTGCATGAGTTTCTAACTGACGTAATGTTACCATTGCGCCAATAGTAAACTGTTCATCATCTTCTTCAATAGTATCTAAATGAAGATCACATAAATCAATAGCCTTTTCTACTGATCTATTCATCATCTTCAACCATAACATACCACCTACAATAATGTTTTTTCTGTTCTGAACGAGTTCATAAGCTTCCTCAAGTGTTTGAGGTCTTACATATTCCTGAATATTTAACATCTTTTTCTATCCTTTCTATTTTGTGATAAGTGATTCATCAAGACTAAAACCATAAAACTCTTTATAAAAATCTATTACATCCTTTTTATAATTCTCATATGTATAATCATGAGGATGAAGTACATATGATAGCCAGAGTGATGCAAGAATATGAGAAGGAACAGGATCCAACCATGATTCAACCACATCAGGCATAATATAAATCTTCTTGTTCTTCACTACATCAAGTGAAGGGAAGAATTCATAGTTATAAATAGAATCTTTTGAATAAGAAGCATTACGAGGCATGATCACCATATCTGGGTTTAAGGTTAATAATGTTTCTAACGCAATAGTAGGGTAGTCTACACCTTTAATACTAGAAGCAGCATTTTTCACATGTGCCATGTTGAGTATAGTACTTTGAAACATAGAAGGTGTCACTGGTCTATAGATAGACTCTTTTGAAGCAATATAAACATGCTTATTAGAAGTACCTAAACTATTCATTTGACTCTTTTTAGTACTATAGTAGTTCTTTAACTTCTTCGCATTGTTTTGTTTACCACAAACTTTCGCAATAAGTGAAACCATGGCATCATACTTCTTTTCACTAGAAGGATCAACCACAATAACTTTTATATGTCTTTCTTCAAAATCCTCAATGAGATTCTCATTCTCTTTCATCATAAATACTACATCAGGGGCAGTCTTTGCGATAAGACTCACATTACATCCTACCTGAGGTAGTTCTAATAAATCAGGATCAGTCTTTTGATAAATGCTTCTAGAAGAAGCATTCTTCTCTATACCAACTAACTGATCATTTACTCCTAATGCGAGGCATGTAGAAGTCGTTATATATGAAGTGCTCACTACACGTTTTACTTGGTCTTTAATTGTAATTTGACGTCCTAGCTGATCATTCACAATAATCGCATCAGACTCTTCTTCTTTATCTGAAGAACATCCAGGTAATAATGAGATGAGTAAAAATAGACAAACAATTGAAATAATTCTTTTCTTCAAAACAAATCTCCTTACGATATAATTCAGTTTATTTTTCGAAAAAATTATATCATGAAAATGTGAATAATAAACAACAAAAATATAGGATATCAAAAGAAAAAGCCTACATTGAGTAGGCTTTAAAGACGAATTGTTTCTTGTAAGGGATATTGGTTAAGTAAGTATTGAGAATCAGCACTAATTATATGCATTTCATTCATGAAATGATGTAACAGATAGCTAAACATATTGCCATAACATTCCTTCTTTAACTTATGGAAAGGAATATACTTTAATTCAACTAAATCTTGTTCTCTTAATGACATCTCTAATTGATGGTTCCCATCAATAACTGTATAGTGTCCATTACTCATATAGGAATCAGTTATGACAGGATAATATTTAATGCTTTTTACATTCTTTTGTGAACACTGGAATTGATTTAATAAGTAGATGTTCATATCAAAAGGAATAGGGTGATTGATTTGATTTCTATCTAGTTCTTCTTCAGTCATAGATTGAATAGAAGATGTCTGATACGCATCTGATTGAACAACATGATCAATATTAAAATAGACCTTATAACTTCCTACATGAGGAATAGAATAGTTCATTACATAATATTCAGCATCAGTTAAATCATCCATAGAAATAGAATTATACTGGTTTTCATCTAACATACTAAAGAGATCATACCATTTATTAATAAAATTCTGTTGATGTACAAGAGTAGTTAAACTTAAATGTTTTAAGTAATTAAGAAAATCAGTTTTACGTTGATTCATATATATCACCTTTCTAAGCAATAAATCGTATTAAAGAGAATAACATGTTTATAAATGGTTTGATCTATATGGAGATGTCCAGAAAACCATAGCTTATATGTCACCTGTTGTTCTATATCATCCATGACTTCATCTATGTTTCTTAGATGAGGAAGGGTATAGTCATCCAGGTTACAAGGAATAGTACGTGTATGTAAAAGTTCTTTAATATAGAATGGACAATCATGCGTAATAATATAATCAACATGAAAGTTATATTGAAGTAAGTTATTCAATGCTTCATTCCATTCTTTAGTAGTAGGTAATTCCTGCTGCCACCATGAACGATGTTCTACACGTGTTTCTATATCACATGAATAGCCACCACCAAAAGTAAAGAATGTCTGTCCATCAATGGTATAGATCTGTCCTCTCATTAAATGAATCACAGAATCTTTAATATAATGTACCTTTCCACCATGCCAATAAGACACAGGATAATCATCTAATAAATCAAAATTCTCATGATTTCCATCTACAAATAATGTAGTCCATGGCTGTGTATCTAACCAATCACGCCAGAACAAGTCTGGTAACATATCATCCCATACAGCTCCAAAATCACCACATATAATGACATAATCTTCTTTTGTAAGTGTCTGTCCCTCAGGAAAATGATGAGGCTTTAATTTGGAAATATCAAAGGGACAATGTGTATCGCCAGTCATATAAATCATAGACATCCTCTCTTTTGTCTCTAGTCTATCATACCAACAAAAAGTTCTTCTTAAGTCTATGTAAAATTTAAGTAAAGAAAAAAAGCCTCGACTGAGGCTTTAGTTTAATACTCTTTGATGAGGAGTAAAAGTTGTATCATCAATACCCTTGAATGTATAACCAAGGCTCTGATAATGTTCAATAACTTTAGGTAATGCTTCTACAGTTGTATTCTTTGCAGCTGTATCATGGAATAAGATCATAATCTGATTATTACGAGATGCTGTTGCATTCGCAATAAGTCTTGCAGTAGGCACATTATTACCTGATGCATCTCCACTGCTGACATTCCAGTCATAATACTGATAACCTTTTTCCTGTACCATTCTAGTAAGATTACTCATGATACCTACAGAATAATGTCTAGAAACTGTATTAGAACTTCCTCCAGGGAATCTAATATAACGAGGAGTAAATCCAATTAATCCCTTAACCATATTACCTACTTTATTTAAATCATTAAAGTAAGCATCAGTAGAAGCATAAACAGTACGATAATCATGACAATAGGTATGAAGACCAATTGTATGACCTCTCTTATGTGATTCCTGAATTAAGTAATTATACTTCTGACCATTACCAGTCACAAAGAATGTTGCTTTCGCATGATATCTATCAAGAATATCTAATACACGCTGAGTATTCTGAGAAGGTCCATCATCAAATGTAAGATAAACAACCTTTTCACCGGTAGGTGCTACTGCATTGGCAGGACGAGGATTATTGACTACTACAGTCTGAGTATACTTTCTTTCATTACCAGACTTATCTTTAGTTGTATAGATGACTTTATATGTACCTGCTTTTCCAAAATCTACTTTACTGCTGTCTACAGTTACCTTAGGATTCTTATCAAAATCATCTTCTACAGTAATGCCTTTCATGAAATCAATATTAGAACCTACAGTTGTATCATAATTCTGAAGACCTGCAAGTAATGGTGCTTTAGTATCCTTTACAGCCTTTACAGTGACTTCTTTTTCAGTCTTATTACCGCCTTCATCTTCTACAACAACAGTAACCTTCTGTGTACCTTCTTTATCAAAAGATACATCTTTCTTAAAGTAAGTCTTAGTCTTTGTTTCATCTTTAATATCAGTCACAAATTCACTTGCTTTCACTTTAGTACCTACTTCTACTGCTTTATTGACTACTTTAAATGTAGGCTTCTTAGTATCTACAACTTCTACATTTAATACATAGTTCTTCTTGTTTAATGTATAAGTAATCTTATACTTACCAAGCTTTTTAACATTGACTTTAGAATTATCTACAGTCACATCACTCTTATTACCTCTTACTTTTTTAATAAAAGACATAGGATTGTAAGTACTGTTGATTTCAATATCCTGTGTACTTTCATTAAAGCTAACAGCTGGACGTGTCATGAAATAAATGCCTAGACCAAGCACTAAAACGACAACACAGCCTAATAGGGCATATACCCTCTTACTTAAATGTTTTTTCATTTCTAGTCTCCCTCAACTTTATATCTTCAACAATTTCGTATTATATATCTAATATGTGTAATTTGTGTGGAAATTAAGAAAGACTTAAGAACTTTTTTTATCTACAAAATATTTCTTTACTTTGTATGACCAAGTAGTATATACTTTGTATTGCAAAGTAGGTGACATAATGGATACACAATTGATGAAAGGAATGTTGGAAGGATGTATTCTTTCTCTTATTAGTCATAAGGAAACATATGGTTATGAACTATTAGTTAAACTAGAGGAATATGGCTTTGAAAATGTAGGAGAAGGGACATTCTATCCGATATTAACACGTTTGTCTAAGAAAGGATATTTATCCTGTAGACGTGTGAAATCAGAAGCAGGACCTTATAGAAAATACTATAAGATCACTGATGAAGGATTAGTCTATTTGGAAGAATTTAAACGTTCTTATTATAAGATAATAGGTATTGTAGAAAAGATTTTGGAGGATAAAGAATGATTGCACAATATAAAACATTAAGAAATCAGTTAAAAGGAGACTATCAGGCATTCTATGACAAAGCATATCAATATGCACAAGAGAGACGTTATCCTGGATTCTATGCGAATGATATACTTATGAGCTTATTAGATTTATTAATCACAGCACAGATGAACCATAAAGAATTAGATACACTTATTAAGGAAGATCATGATACATTCATCAAGAACTATTTCCATGACCAAGGAAAGAAAACAACATGGATGAACAGCTTCTTTAGATACACTATCTTCTTGTGGAACTATGTATTTTATTTGATTCTTAACCCAACATCTCATGCAGGAGGAAAGGTTGTAGAAGCAATGATTCTAGTCATTCTTATAGACCTTATTATGAAAAACAAACGATATAATATTCTACTAGATTTTATTGTAGTGGCTCTTGTATTCATATTACCGTCTATTTCAGTTCCTTATATGATTCCTCTTGTTGTAAGTGTAGTTCTACTTATTATTGGTACTCTCTATCAGTTGTATTATACATATACACATCAGAATACAATCAGCTACTATAGTGAAGAAGCACAATCACAATCGAATGATTATGTGAATGATATACTTAAGAAACAGAATGAAGAATTCAATCGTAAAAGAGAAAAACATCATCTTCCACCTCTTACTCTAGAAGAGATGAAACTCTATAAGAAAAGAAGAAATCGTAAGATTGGATTAATCATTGATATCATTGTAGGAATACTCATCTTCTATCTTGCCTATAGAATAGGGGACTATAAAGAAAGTATGACAATGTTGTCTTATTATCTTCCTGTTTATATTATATTCAGTACAAGATATCTCTCTTATCTTGTGAATCCAAAAGGGCAGTTGATTCATATATTAAATATTATTGCAGTGATTAACCTTTATTTCTTTATTCAGGTATGTCATATCAATCATATAGTAATTACTGTATTATGCTTAATGATCATCATGATAGAAACAGGTGCTATGATGATGATTCCTGTCTTTAATAATATATCAGAATACTTTGATCAATTAATCAGTCTCTTTTCAGTTGGTTTCATACTTGTAGAAATGAAAGTAGAGTTCTGGCTTTCAGCCGTTATACTTATTGTATTGTTTGGAGCATTAGTTAAAAGCATAAAAAAACAGAAGATATAATCTTCTATTTCTTGTAGAACACTAATGTAGAGTTATTATACTTTAGATACAGTTTATTATTCTTGAAGTAATATTGAATCGTTTCAGTTGTCTTCATGGATTCCCATGAAGCAGGTGGATCAAAATCATCAAGATGATCACATTGGAGAGTAAGCGTATCACCTTTCTTGATCATTTTTCCTCTTATGACAGGATTACCGGCTTCTGCATCATACATATTAAAAGATAAGTTTTTATCTATTTCTAATGTGAGATATGCAGTATAGATATCTTTATTTTCTAATGGAGATTTCTCACATTTCCATGTACCTTCTAATTGTGGTGCAGTGTGACAGGCACAAAGAATAAGAGAAAGAATAATCAAACATATCTTTTTCATAACACAGAACTCCTTTCTATAAGCCATAATTCGCATATATTGACTTTGATTTGAGTATAAACTATAGTAAAGACGAAGAAGGATAGCCAGTAAGCGGTTATCCTTGGATTTTATACTACCTCAAACTTTTTTTCCAGGAAGGTGAGGTAGTTTTTTTTTTTACGTTCTTATCAATAATAATAAGAAGTAATCTAACAACAAGTGTTAATAAAGATATGATTAGTGTTAAACATGTTAACATGATCATGATTATTTCATACGTTGTCATCAGGCATCACCTCCGTTTTCAACTTAAGAGAAGAATCACGAAGGGGTGCGTAAGGATAACCACCGACCGTATACGGTTGTTCCACATAAGAATTATATCATACAAGCACAGAGCTATAGATAAGTTATTGAGTATTGAAAAAAATTAAAAGGAGGGCTGTTTGAACCGGTAGGACTACAAGTAAGTTTTACAGTTTTATCTATTGTTTTTTGTATTGATCCATTTTGATGATATTGCTTAGCTCTGATGCTTGCAGATGCAGTTGCACCGTTTTTTGAAGCTTTGGCATTACTTAATTTCCAGCTTGTTGAATAATTGGCTTTACTATATGTTGAACTCGTACATGTTGCTGATTTTCCATTATATGTGAACTTCCCATTAACAGTAATAGACCATAGAGCTTTTCCATTGATATCTTTATAAGTTGCAGTTTTTGTGCCACTTCTAATAGAAGACCTTGCTTGTGTATGATTTGTTGTAATAACAGTTTCTAAGTAGTACCCATTTTCTAATTCTATTCTAGTTGGATTTGTTTCAAAAGCAGATGCATTTAAGACAGAGTGAGAAAATGCTAGAAAAGAAATACATAAAATGGTGATCAATGGAGTCAACTTAAGAAGTTGGCTCTTTTTTATCGCCTTTTTTCCTACTATGAGTGTATATTTGTACAAATGTAGTT
>UQGS01000036.1 GCA_900540685.1 uncultured Catenibacterium sp.
TACATGATTATCATACTACAATCAGATCATAAAAACAGGTGGAAGATTATGCCGTCACAAAAGGCATATTTTCCACCTGTTTATTAATTTAATTTGCGGTTTCATTAGTTTTTATTATGGGTAGAGTTTGCGGTTTAACAATATACTACCTATCATAAAATCTTCACCTTTGGAAAAATGTATACTGCCTTTAAATTGATCAGAGGTGATATCAATACTAGTGATAGTGATTATGACCATGCACGTTTATATGATTTTAGACATAGTTTTGCATCTAGAACTATTTATCAATGGCTGAAAAGTGATGAAGATGTAAATGAGAAATTATACATATTATCGTGCTATCTCGGCCATGCAAAGATAAGCGATACATACTGGTACTTATCATCGTCATTGCTATTAATGAGTCTTGCTAGTGAAAAATATGAGAAAATGGTAGGTGATTAAAAATGAAGCGTAGTAAAGATAAGGTTACATCAATACAGGTATTGATTCAAAATTACTTTCTAGAGAGATTGATACAGCAACGTAGCGTTACTTCTCGTACGGTAGAATCATATAGAGACACTTTTAGAATATATATCAAATACCTGCAGGAAGAGTTGAATATTTCAGTTGAGAATATAAGTGTTTCTGATTTTGATCAGACTAGAGTTCTTTCATTCTTAAAATATCTGGAAGAAATCAGACATAATAAACCAGCAACCTTAAATAACAGATTATCTGTTATCCATTCCTTTATGAAATATGTTGCAGAACAAGCACCTGAATATAGTTATATTGCGAAAGGTACAATAATGATTCCATTTAAAAAACAAGAGATCAAGTTGATTGAATATATCACTAAAGAAGAATTTCATGCATTGCTTAATCAATGTGATGATAGTACATATTTAGGCTTTCGAGATAAGGTCATGCTGATGTTGCTCTATAATACTGGTATAAGAGTTTCTGAACTAATCAATATAAACTGGAATTCGTTTAAGGATATCGAATGCAGTAAAGGAGGATACTTATCTATAACAGGAAAAGGAAGAAAGAAAAGAACCATACCATTATGGAAAAGTACTTCTGAATTAGTAAGAGAATTTGTTGATACATATCAGATACAAAATGTAACTTCAATTTTCATAAACAAGAATAAAAACAATTTAACCAGATCAGGTGTAAGATTTAGAATTAATAAACTCATAATGATGGCTAGTCATGAATGTCCATCACTATTGGAGAAGAATATTTCTGTTCATTCTTTTAGACATTCTGTAGCTATGAATCTGTTACAGGCAGGAATTGATATATCAACCATCGCAATATGGCTAGGTCATAACAGTATAGAAACAACACATAAATATATGGTAGCTGACTTAGAAATTAAGAGAAAAGTTATGGAAAAAGCAGGAATTATTGATAATTCCGTTCAAAAATTCAAACCATCTAATGATTTGTTGGAGTTTTTATCAAAATTATAAGTAAAGTTATGTGCTCATATTAAAAGCGAATATAGTCATACAGCGCTATATTCGCTTTATCAGCACATAAATGGATTGAGCGCATAATTTCGATTATGTTCTATAGCACATAATCGAAATAACTGGCTGTTTTCAACTTCTACTAAAAGAGCTGAAGCAAGTGCAGCAATATTCAGTCTAATTGAAACAGCTAAAGCCAACAGGCTTGATCCATACGACTATATTGAATTTATCCTGGATTATTTATCACAGCAAGATTTGGTTGAAGATCCAGACAGACTGGACTGGTTCTTACCATAGAGTGAAGAAATAAAAGAAGAATTTGAAATAAAAGCCGACTAAATTGATTATTGTATCAACTCAATCGACTTTTTTAAATACACTATTTTAATTTGCTCTTACCAAATAAGGGGTGAGATTTCACCCCTTACTACGTGATAATTAAAATATAGGAAACCCCTAGATATTTTAAATTACCCTTTCTTTTACTATATTCTATTTATTTTTACATCTTACTTTTTTATAAAATAATATAGTAGAAATAATATTAACAATAATCACAATAATCAAATAATAAAATAATATATTACATGTTATAGGAATAACATCCATCAATGCTGACCAATCGTGAATTTTAATCCAATTATTAACATCAAAAAATATTGAATACATTAATGCAATCATCGTAATCATACAAATTAATTGTGAAATTATAAAATTTATATTTATTTTTATAGAATAATATAATAACATAATAACTGATATAAAATTTACAACGATGAATAGCATAGTCCATATAAACATTTATCTATACACCTCAATTTTAACTTAAATATATAAGCAGGAAAACTTCTTAGTCGACTCATAAATAAATACATCAAGTGATTTATAATAAGTCTATCTACTATTCAAGAATAGTATCAATGTTATTTGATCTTCTAATTTCATTATTATTTTTATATTCAATAAAAACAGGCACACTTTCAATTTGATTTTCACTTAAAAAATCATTGAATTTTAAATCATTTTTCTTCCAATAGGCAGTGTTTACATATTTTAATTGGACTTGTTGATTCGTTTTTATTTTTTCAACACTCTCTTGCATCTCAATACATTCCAAGCAATCTGGTCTTCCAAAATAATATATACCGTTCTTATTTGAATATAAACTATCCGTATCGTTAATACTTACTATTTCTATGGTATAAGTTTTATTAAAATTATTCACATTGCAACCCACAATAAATAATGTAATAATTAAGAAAAGATATAATATCTTTTTCATGGATTACATCCGGCTGCAACTACTTTAACTAGATTACTTTCAGTACGCCATGGTTCAATATTCCATGGATTTTTTAATTTACCTACTGTTGTTACGTGACAATGAAACTGCGCTTGCATAGATTGTGTGTTTTTCCAATTTTTTGAACCACTAAATTTTTTCTTTAATTGTTCAAAAGCTTTTTGCGCATTTACCATTGTAGCATTTGGTAATGATGTAAAAATTGCATTTGGTTTATAATAACAACTCAAAGTAATACCATTAGATCTATTTACCCATTTTGTCTTTGTAGAATTAAAATATGTACTAAAAGCAATTGTTGCACGTGTAGATATTTGATTATCTTCAGAATATATTTGGTTATATGCATCTTCAATTTCTTTATCAGATACTGAGATATCATTTGCTTTAGAATAATCCCATTCATCTACATTACCATTGAATGCTGCTTTATACATCTTCAATAAATCATGTATTTCATCTTTACTTAATCTGTCACTAGATACTTCATTTGCAGAAACCATACCTATAGATAACGATAAAACGCAAGTGAATACTAATAATCCAGATAAAATTTTCTTAACCAAAAATAGCTCCTCCTTAATAATTTTCTAGTAAAAGCTCTTACAGTATTATCATATTTTATATTTAATATTATGTCAATAACTATCTAGTTATTCTATATATTTATCTAGTTATTCTATATATTTACAATATAGATGTTATTTTTATATAATGCATTTAAAGAGGGATGAAATGCCAAAAACAACTAATAATTTTCCGCTCTTTTTAAGTAAATTGTTGCCTTAGGTTATCTTATTCGGCTAAAATCCCATAACGATACTCGTAATAGGCTTCCTTAATTGAAATAGGTATAAGCATAACTCTTACCAATTTCGTATTATTGAAGATTTCTGTATCCACAATCATTCTAAGAATCATAGATGCCATCTCCTTTTCTCTTGAATGTATACTTTTCCAGTTTCTTATGAAGTAGAAAATCTGATATTAAGCTAAATTTGATGATCTAGTAGCAACATTTTTCTTAAACTTAGTGTAATTTATTTAAAGTTGAAATGCTTCTACTAAAAATTCTAGAGACAAAAGAGAGATATGGTTATGAAATAACTCAAATTCTAAAATAACTTTCTAATAAAAAAATATGTTTAGCTGAAGGAACTCTTATCAATATTATATAAATTAGTTGATCAAGGCTATGTAGAAGATAGAAAAGTTCTTATTGGGAAAAGAAAAACTAGAGTTTATTATTCTATAACAGAGTCTATCATACCCCATATTCTCCTTAAGATCACCGAATGTTCCTTCTGCCTCATTATCTCTCTTGAACAGGAGCTTTTTACCTTCTTCACTTGTGACATTTTTCTTACTTCCTTATGAAATTCAGCAAGTTCCTTGCAATAGTTTATGCTTCTTCCAATTCTAGATTATTATTCTCAGGTATGGATTTAATGGTCAATGGTATTTCTGATCCTGAAAGTATTGAAAAAGCATGGACTTTAGGTACAGGAGCACCTAAAGGACCTTTCCAGATTCTTGATACAGTAGGATTAAAGACTGCTTATGAGATTGTTGGAATGTATGTAAAGATTCCTGGCTTCTTAGCACCTTATAATTTCAAAGGCATGCATAAGATGTTGAAGTCTTATATTGATCAAGGAAAGTTAGGATATAGTACTGGTGAAGGATTCTATAAGTACAAGAATAAGTAACTAAATAAGCTTGAGGTTCACTCCAGTTATACAAATGCCAGAAGTGCAAACTTCTGGCATTAGTTTTGGGTAATTTTTACATCGTATTGTACAAAGTGTTTTTTAATCAACAAATACGTCATTTAATTCAGTACACATTATAATCAAGTCACTAATAGGTAGAATAAATGACAAAATAATCACACCTCTCACCAACATAATTATATTATAACGAATATTCTTTAAGTACAAAAAAAGTCAATCCGAAGATTGACTTAATAAGAAATTGGAGCGGGTGATGGGAATCGAACCCACGTAGTCAGCTTGGAAGGCTGAAGTTCTACCATTGAACTACACCCGCTTAGGATGGTGACTCGCAGGGGATTTGAACCCCTGACCCTCTGATTAAAAGTCAGATGCTCTGCCATCTGAGCTAGCGAGTCAAAAAAAGATGGCTGGGATAACTGGATTCGAACCAGTGAAATGACAGAGTCAAAGTCTGTTGCCTTACCCCTTGGCTATATCCCAATAAAGATGGTGGGGAGGGACGGATTCGAACCATCGAACTCGTAGAGAACTGAGTTACAGTCAGCCGCGTTTAGCCACTTCGCTACCTCCCCACTGGTGCCGACTAGAGGAATTGAACCCCCAACCTACTGATTACAAGTCAGTTGCTCTACCAATTGAGCTAAGTCGGCGTGTGTTGCTAAAATTTTAATAAAAATGGTGGAGGTTAACGGGCTCGAACCGCTGACCCTCTGCTTGTAAGGCAGATGCTCTCCCAACTGAGCTAAACCTCCGCTGCGGGTACTATATTATCATCATATCCACTCTAAGTCAACAGAAAATCTAAACTTTTTTAGGGTTTTATTTAAATGTATATTTGATTAAATGACGCTTTTTCTCATTTTTATTGATATTTTCAAGTTTTTTTGTATTTTGTTTGCTTTTTGTTATTAGAACTATTACAATTTAAATGTATCTAGTAATAGGTACATTTTAAAGGCTCTTGTTTAAGGCCGCTCTCAATGACACATACATTTGCTTTCCTTATTCAAGAGCTTTTATTGTGTCATGAGAGCATTTTTTAATTTGACAAATACCATAATAGAGACTATATTCATTAAAGCAGAGAGGTGATAGTATGCAAAGATTCACATTTGATGATGAAGATGACTCTATTAAAGACACTAGGAGAGAGAATTCTATTCAGCAGGAAGAAAAAGAACCTGAAGTTAAAAAAGTTGTTAAGACAAAAGTGAAACATAAGAGATCACATTCTTTACCTAAACGTACTAAGACTAAGGTAAAGTATAAAGAGAAATCACATCCTGTGATGACTTTTATTAAGACTTTTGTGTTATTAGTATTACTTGTGATTATATTAGTAGCACTTGCATTTGGTGTACGTTTTTATTTAGATAACCCAGAAACAGTAAAACAGTGGTTCTGGCAAGGTTATCGTTATTTATTTAGATAGAAAAAGAGGTCCTGATTGGACCTCTATTTGTTTACCTGAATGATGAAGAAATAAGCCATTGTCTTACCTCTAGGTACATCATAATGTTCTATGAGTGTGAGATAATCTGAATTTAGTCTTAAATTCTTCTCTACAAGAGATATTTCAGTTGTATAGATAAATACATACCCTTCTGGTAAAACGTGTCTGTGGATACGTTTAAAGAAGTTATCGTAAAGATTCTTTAAAGCACGTGTATCTTTCATCTGTGCATAGGTAGGCATATCAGTAAAGATTTCATCAAACATTTCATTATTTACAAAACGATTGGCATCCTTATTTACAAAGTGAATAGCCTGATTAGCTGCAATCGCATTCTTCTTAGCTGCTTCTAAGCCTTCTCCATAAATATCTAATCCCATCGCAAACTTAACTGGTTTAGCCATACATCTTTCAATAAGTGTAACACCGCTGCCACAGAATGGATCTAATACACGAGAATGCATACCCATATATGGTTTAGCTACTTCCATAAGTGTTGCTGCTACATAAGGCTGCATTGAGTTAGAAATAATTTCACGTCTATAATTAAAGCGTGGGTTTTCTAATGAACTTAACTTTAAATATACATTCACTGTTCCTGGCTTTAATTCTCTAATAAGTATTTCAATATCATAATCAGATGTTACATTCTGCAAGTGTGAAGGCATTTCTTCAATTAATTCTTTAACTATATCATTGATGACAGCTGATTTCTTTTCTCTCATTTGATCAACCAAACGATAATAGAAACATCCTTCTGCATCATATAAACGATGTAGTACGTCTACCAAGTTACTTTGCGCAATACGTTTACCAATTAAATGTCCATCCTGAGCAAGTCCTGAACAGCCTGATAATGGGAAAATCATTTCTCTATAATTACGTAAGCCTAGAAGGTCATAAATAGCCTTTGTACGCACTAAAACGCCCTGTCCTACTGGTTTATAACGTAAATGCTTAACCTGTTCAAAGAGTGTATATTGATAATAAGGAAGTGTTGTAAGAATAACATCGACTTCTTTATGCAATAAACGGATTGATTTCTTCTTATGATAAGAATAAGAACGAATCATCGGATTTAATACCTTTAATTGTGCTTTGATATGCTTGCTGTCTACTACTTCTGAGTTCATGAGTTCATTCTGGATTTCCTGTAATTCCTTAATATAAGGCTTACAATCATAATGACTCATACCTTTTAAATAAGCATCTTTTACAAAATCTTTTTCTTCATTCTTATAAGCATCTAAAAGAACAGAAGCCATCATAGAATTTTTAGTATATCCAAGTAGTAATGCCGCATTTTTTCTTACTTTAGGATCTTCATGAGATAAACAATCACATAATTTTTCTACAATAGGTCCATCTAATGTATCGGCAGCTGTCATTGACCCTTTTAATTTTATTAGATTTTGACGCAGATCAATGTCTGCGAGAATATTCTTTACAACATTTTTTTCCATATAAAACACCTCATAATCATATCCATTATATCAAATTTATCCCTTTGTTACTATAAAAAAAGTGTCCTAGAAGACACCTTTTTGTGTGATTATGTGATTAAGTGGTACATCAAGCAAGTGAGGGTGGGTATTTTCTACTTCCTGAAAATCAAAAGCTAAACCAATTGTGATAGCATCTGTCTTTTTTAAACAGCGATCATAAAACCCTCTGCCATAACCTATACGATTATGATTCTTATCAAACATAAGCAACGGCACTACAATCACATCTAAATCCTTAACATCCATATGTTCATCTGTCATAGGCTCTAAGATATGAAAAGCACCTTCCTTTAAATCATCCATGCTATGTATTCTCTGGAAATCCAGTTTATCTCCTACACATTTTGGTACATAGATTTCCTTCTCTAATATATACTTCTTAATCAAATGAAGTGTATCTACTTCATGACGATAGGACATATAAAAACCAATTCTTTTCGCATTCTTAAATGCAGGCATTTCTTCTAGATAAGAGGCAATCTCTTTTGAATAAGAAAGAAACGTCTCTTCTTCTAAAGCGAGACGTTTCTTAATCATCTGTTTTCTATCCAATGGCATCTTCTGACATATCAAGCTTAATAAGCTGATTTAATTCAACAGCATATTCCATAGGTAATTCTCTGCTGAATGGTTCAATGAAGCCCATGACAATCATCTCTGTTGCCTGTGCTTTAGTGAGACCTCTGCTCATTAAGTAGAAGAGCTGATCTTCTGATACTTTAGATACAGTGGCTTCATGTTCAATAATAGAATCATTATTGGCCATGATATTTGTAGGAACTGTATCACTTGTAGAAATCTTATCTAGAATTAATGTGTCACATTCTACCTTGCTCTTACAGTCATAAGCATTCTTGTTATGGCGGACAAGTCCTCTATAGTTTGTCTTACCACCATTTCTTGCAATAGATTTAGAAATGATTTGACTTGATGTATGAGGTGCTGCATGAATCATCTTAGCGCCTGAATCAATGATCTGACCTTTATCCCCTACTGCAATAGTAATAACTGTACCCTTAGCTCTTTCACCTGCAAGAACACAACAAGGATATTTCATAGTCACAAGTGAACCGATGTTGCCATCCACCCATTCCATTGATCCACCTTCCATAACTTTAGCACGCTGTGTAACTAAGTTATAAATATTCTTAGACCAGTTCTGGATTGTTGTATAACGACAATGGGCATTCTTACCAACAATAATTTCCACAACACCTGCATGAAGTGAATCTTTAGAATAAGAAGGTGCTGTACATCCTTCTACATAATGGATATCTGATCCTTCATCTACAATAATCAAAGTTCTTTCAAACTGTGCCATACGTTCAGAATTGATTCTAAAATATGACTGTAATGGCTTATCTAATTTAGTATGAGGTGGGACATAAATAAATGATCCACCTGACCAGACAGCCCCATTTAATGCAGAAAACTTGTTATCATAATATGGAATAACAGTATCAAAATACTTCTTGAAGATTTCTGGATATTGTTTTAATCCAGAATCAATATCTAAGAAGATAACACCCTTCTCTTTAACTTCTTCAAGCATATTATGATAAACAACTTCAGATTCATATTGGGCACTTGCCCCTGCTAAGAACTTCTGTTCTGCTTCTGGAATACCTAAACGATCAAATGTATTCTTGATTGTTTCTGGTACTTCTTCCCACTTATCGGTTTTTGTATCTGATGGACGATTATAGTATGTATAATCATCAAAATCCATCTTAGATAAATCAACACCCCATTTAGGCATTGGCATCTTTAAGAACTGTTTTAATGACTTAATACGATATTCAGTCATCCATTCTGGTTCTTCTTTAATGGCTGATATTTCTCTAACGATATCTTCATTTAACCCTTTAGGTGTCTTGAAGACAGATACATCCTCATCAGGATGATCTTCTATCACTTCAGCTTGTGGAATATTAAGATTCTCAATAGCCATCTCTATTCCTCGCTTCCTTCTAATAATTTTAAGAATCCAGTCCAGCCTAGAGTCGCACACTTAATACGATTGGCCTGCTTATGCGTATTCTTAAACGCAATGGCTTCTTCAAGAAGTTCTGGATCATATTCTTTTTCATAAATCATATGCATATAGTTATCTACAATATGCGCTGCTTCTTCTTTTGTCTTCCCTTTCACAAGTTCAGTCATGATAGAAGTAGATGCTGTACAGATGGCACATGCTTCACCATCAAAACGTACATCTTCTACTACATCACCATTAAACTTAGCCTGGACATCAATATCATCAATACATGTACTTGAATCCATATTGACTTTCTGATATGAATCATCATCTACAAGTCCATGGTTTCTAGGATTCTGATAATGGTCCATAATAATTTCTCTCATGATCATTGGATCATCCAAAGAATGCATCAAGGAAATCATCTCCTTTCTTACAAGCTTCAATAAACTGATCAATTTCTTCTTCAGTGTTATAGAAATAGAAAGAGACACGACAAGTTGTTCTTACTTTTAAGAACTCGTCTAAAATCTTTGCGCAATGTTCACCTGCTCTTACTGCAATACCATAAGTATTAAATAGGCTGGCTGCATCCTGTGCAAATACATCTTTAATATTAAAGGCAATAGCCCCTTCTGATGTTGGATTATATACAGTGACATTATCTAACTGAGACATCTTCTCAATCGCATAATGACGTAATTCTAATTCTCTTTGACGGATATTCTCCATACCGATGCTCTGTAAGTATTTAACAGCTGCACCTAAGCCGATCACACCTTCAATATGAGGTGTACCTGCTTCAAATTTATATGGTGGTTCCTTGAGTGTGACAAGTCCACAGCTGTTATAGCGTGAATTAGATCCTCCGCCAAAACGTGTAGGTTTTGTTTCTTCTAATAACTCATATTTACCATAAAGAACACCAACACCTGTAGGACCACACATCTTATGACCTGAGAAAGCTAAGAAGTCCACATCATCACGTACAACATCTGTGACAATATGAGGAACACTCTGTGCCCCATCCGCTACTACAATAATACCCTTAGAATGAGCATATTCTGTAATTTCTTTGATAGGTACTTCATAACCTAATACATTTGTCACAATGGCGAGTGAAATAATCTTTGTATTGTCTGTTACAGCCTTCTTGACATTTTCCAATGTCATACGACCTTCTTCATCAAGTTCAATATATTTCACAACAGCACCTGTTTCTTCTGCTACATCAAACCAAGGTAATGTATTAGAGGCATGTTCTGCCACATTCAAAAGGATTTCATCCCCTGCTTTTAAATGTGTCTTAGCATAACCATTCGCAATTAAGTTAAGTGAATCTGTTGCACCACTTGTAAATACAACTTCTTCTTTTCTTTTTGCATGAATAAAATGCTGAATCGTTTCTCTGGCTTCTTCATAAGCGACATCCACCTGATGAGATAAATCATAATCTCCACGATGGGCATTTCCTGAATAGCTAGATAAATATTCACATACTGCATCAATCACACATTGAGGCTTTAATGTAGTTGCACCATTATCAAAGTAAATCAGTGGCTTGCCATGCATGAGTGTCTTTCCATCCAACATTGGAAAGTCTTTTCTTGTATCCTTACAATTCGCCATAACTAAGCACCTACCTTTGATAACGCCAACTCAAAACGTTCCTTAATCATCTTGTTATCTACAACCTCTACAACTGGCATGAGGTAACCATAAGTGATCAACTGCATAGCCTGACGTTTAGTTAAGCCACGAGACTGTAAATAATAAAGATGTTCTTCATCCATCTTCCCTACACCAGCAGCATGAGAAGCCTGGACATCATATTCATCAATATATAAGAATGGATTTGCGCTCGCATAACATTTTGGATCAAAGACAATGATCTTATTTGTCTGATGAGATGCTGAACCATTCTGACCATTAGTAATTGTACCAATACCATCGATTACTAGATGTGCTTCATCTTTGGCTACACCATAGTTATCCATAATACCAGTAGTATGAGGTGCATTATGTTTAATATGCACCTTATAATGTTTCTTTTCTTTATCCTTTGATAAAGCCGCCATTCTTAATCTGACATCTGCGCCTTCACCATCTAATTCAAATGTATAAGAGGCTTCAATAGAAGCATCAGATAATTCAGAATAGCCAAGCTGAAGCATACTATCATGAGAAGAATGCCCTTCATCAAGATAAGTATTTTTTCCTGTTCCTTCATTTTCATTAAAGAAATTAACATGTGAATAAGCACCGTTAGTAAATGTACGATTTAATACACCGTTTTCTTCAACATGTCTTGTTTCAATCACTTCTGCATGAACATTGTCTTCAAATACATAATGTAGTGACATTTCATTCTTTACATCTACCACTACATGAAGCTGAATGGGTTCTCCATACTTGAATGTGATTGTTGTATCATTCACAACAACTTCTTTAGGAAGATTATCTTCTGTTACCTTCCCATCTATAAAATGAATATAGTGTTCAAAACTATACATTGCTTGTCACCTTATGACCACATACCCCGATAGAAACAACGTCTTCGTCTTCTTTTTCGAGTTCAATGCCTAATTCTTTCTTTACCCATTCATATCCTTCATTGTTGATCTTTTCAATTAGTTCAAAGCCACCTTCTACTACAATGTTTCCATCTACTAATACATGTACATGTGTAGGCTTCACTAATTCATATAATCTTTCATAATGAGATACCATAACTAAACCGAAGTCTTCATTCTTTTCTCTCATTTCATTGATATTATCAGCGACAATACGTAATGCATCGACATCTAGACCTGAATCAATTTCATCTAATAATGCGAATTTAGGTTCTAGTAATTTCATCTGAAGAATTTCATTACGTTTCTTTTCTCCACCTGAGAATCCTTCATTTAAATAACGATGTGCTAGATTACCATCCATTTCTAAGTCTTCTGTTGCATGATCCATTGCCTTAATGAACTGATATAAACTTAATGGTTTTTCTCTTCTTGCATTCATTGCAGAACGCAAGAAATCAGAGTTTGTGACACCTGGAATTTCCTGTGGATACTGCATTCCTAAAAATAATCCTTTACGGCTTCTTTCATCTACACTCATAGAAAGAACATCTTCACCATCTAATGTGATTGTTCCCTGAGTGACTTTATATTTAGGATGACCCATGATTGTACCTAATAATGTAGACTTCCCATTTCCATTAGGACCCATCAATGCATGTGTTTCTCCTGTATTAATTGTTAGATTAATTCCCTTCAAAATCTCCTTATCACCAATGGCTACATGAAGATCTTTTATACTCAAAACTGACATCTTTTTTTCACCTCGAGAATCATTATAAAAGATTACTCAACCAACCTCAAATAATATGATAAAGAATTATGTCTTTTTATGTGAAACAAGGGTAATTATTTGAAAAAAATGAGTGAGCATGTATAATATATATGTTACGCAAGGAGGGTACGTATGAAAGCCAAGAAAATAGCGGCGCTATGTTTAGCGAGTGTTTTACTACTAAGTGGCTGCGGTGGTAAGACAGTAGATGGAAAGAGCGTAGTTGCTTCCACAAGTGAAGGCAATGTCTATGCGGATGATGTTTATGATACATTAATGTCTACAAATTCAGGTAAGTCAGCTGCATTCCAGTATGCTTTAGATCAGCTTATTAATAAACAATATCCTGTGACAAGTGATATGAAGGATAATGCAAGTGATATGCTTGATAGTATTAAGAATTCTTATAAGAGCAAGTATGGTGAGAACTCTTATGAAAAGCAGTTCAAGAGTGATTTAAAGAGTGCTGGTTATACAAGTGAAAGCAATTATAAGAAGAAACTTATCTATTCTTTACAGTATGCTGAATTAGTGAAGCATTATGTAAAGACACATTATGATACTGTATTTGATGATTATTACAAGGTTGCCACACCACGTATGGTTTCTATGATCAAGATTTCTGTATCTGATACTTCTAGTCCTACTGATTCAGAAAAAGAAAAACTACAGGAAGTACAGGATCTATTAAAAGATGGTAAAGGCTTTGGTGCTGTTGCCAAGAGCTATTCAGATGATTCAGATACTAAGAGTGCTAAGGGTTCTTTAGGTATTGTAGATACAACAAGTAATCTTACAAATACTTATGGAAGTGCTGTGAATGAAGCAGCATTCTCTTTAACTGAAGGACAGACTTCTGATGTAATAACAGGGACTGATGGTTATTATATCTTAAAGTGTACTTCTACTAGCAAAGAGAAGATCAAGAAGAAATTAAAGAATGTGACTATCCAGTCTCCATTACTTACTTATGATGATTACATCATCTATCTCGCATTCCAGACTTATGATATTGAGTATAAGGATGCAAAGGTTAAAAAAGCAGTGAAGGAAGCAATCAAAGAAGGCTTAAAGACAAGAGCTGCAGAAAGGAAGTAAGAGATCATGGCAGAATATAAACAGATCCATAAGGTAGAGGTTGAAAAGAAACCTTTTAAACTTACTAAGAAAATGATTGCGTTACTTGTTGTTGCGATTGTCCTTGTTGTTGGTGTGATTACAGCTTATATTGTGACTGCTGATAAAGATGGTTATACAAGTTCTGTAAAGAATGGTTCATCAGAAGTGATCAGTGGTGATGTAAGTGTAACTAAGAAAGGCTTATATGAATACTTATTAGACAACTATGGTGCCAATGAAGTATTAAATGAAGCATATAATAAGATCACTGCAAAAGAGATTACTGATAAAGATGCAATTAATGCGAAAGTTGAAGAACTTAAGAATCGTTATGCAAGTTATTCTGGCTCTTTTGAAACTTATGCAAAGAATCAGGGTTATAGTGATGCAAAGACTTATGAAAAGGAAGTCGTTGTACCAGAAGCAAAATCTGAACTATTAGAAGAAAAGTATTTAGATACAAAGTTCAATGATGCTTGTAAGAAATATAATGTTTCTTATTTAAAGATTGTTGAATATAGCAAAGAATCTGAAGCTTTAAAGGCATTAAAGACTGTGACTGATGAAAATGCAATGACTACTTTAATGAATGCGAATGCATCTAATTCTACTGATTTAGGCTTTGTATGCAGTAAGAGTTCTACGACTACAGTTGATAAGAAGCTGATCAAGGCTTTAAGCAAGTTCACTTCATTGAAGACTGATGGTGTATATAAGGAAGCTGTTAAGTTAAGTACTGGTAAGTATGCTGTTGTTTATGTATATAATACTGACAAAGCTGCTAAGAAGGATGACATTGTTTCAAACTTACAGAATCTTGCTGATGTACAGTCAGATATCGAATCTTATTATTTAAAGAAATATAAGTTCACTGTAGAAGATGAAAAAGTTAAGAAACAGATCAAGAAAATTTCTAGTAAATATGTAGACTAAGAGACGTGAAAGCGTCTCTTTTGTGTTAGAATAAATACAGGAGGTTTTATATGATGGATAATTGTATTTTTTGTAAGATTGCAGCTAAGGAAATTCCTGGCAAAGTTGTATATGAAGATGATACTTGCATTGCGTTCTTAGATTTATCACAGACTACTAATGGTCATACACTCGTTATTCCCAAGGAACATTATGATAGCTTTTTAGAAGCAGACCCAGAAGTGATGGCTCATTGTATGAAAGTTGCTCAGAAGCTTGCAAATAAGATTGTAGAGAATATGCATGCAAAGGGATGTAATATTCTTACTAATGCGAAAGAAGTAGCTGGTCAGACAGTACATCATTTCCATATTCATATTATTCCAAGATATGAAGAAAATGATCCAATCAAGATTGAATTTACTGATCGTTCAAGTGTTGTAAATCTTGATGATATCTACAATGAAATCATGAAATAGAAAACAGGGATTTAAAAATCCCTGTTTTTTAGTGCGTACAACGATAGTACATTTGTATACTTTATGATGTGATTAACCTCGCACAAAGTAACGAGAAACAAATTCCATATTGATCTCTTTGATTTCTCTTTTTCCTTCTATATAGTCTTCATACATTTCAAAGGGATCTCCTGCCCCAAATAAACCACAGCCACTGCAGTTCTCACATCCAGCAGAATCATTACAGTCTAGTGCCTCCTGTATGATTCTTTTTCTTTCTTCTCTTGTTGTATCTTTAATAAGTACACTTTTCATATCCATCACCCATTTCTAGTATAGAACATTTGTGCATTATATCAAGTGATATACCTACTTATTCACTATGTTATCAATATAAAGAAAAGAGATAGCATTTCTACTATCTCTTTCGTATTAATTATTCAGCAGCATCAAAATCTTTAGCAAGTGCTTCTGCTCTTGCACGACGACGTTTAGCATCTACTAGACACTTATCGAATAATGCTTCTGCATTTTCAGGATTGATCTTAACTAACTGAGAGAATCTGTTTTCACTCATTAAGAAGTCTCTGAACTTAGAATAATCAGGAGCCTTAGAATCAATTGTAAGTGGGTTCTTACCTTCTTCAGTTAAACGTGGGTCGTATCTTAATAAGTTGAAGTAACCACATTCAACAGCCCATTTTTCCTGTCTTGAAGAGTTGATTAATCCACCCTTGATATGATGTTCATTACATGGTGCATAAGCAATAATTAATGATGGTCCATCATAAGATTCAGCTTCCTTCATAGCCTTAATAGCCTGCATTGGGTTAGCACCTAAAGCAATCTGTGCAACATATACATGACCATAAGCCATAGCAATCTGAGCTAAGTCTTTCTTAGCAACCTTCTTACCACTTGCAGTGAACTTCGCAATTGAAGCAGCCTGTGATGATTTAGAAGACTGTCCACCAGTGTTAGAATATACTTCTGTATCAAGAACTAATACATTGACATTCTGATCATTCGCAAGAACGTGGTCTAATCCTCCGTAGCCGATATCATAAGCCCATCCGTCACCACCGATGATCCACTGAGACTTAGTCACTAATTCACCCTTCATATCAAGTAATTCCTTGATAGGTTCATTAGCTGAAGCTTCAACTTTTTCTACTAATTCGTTATAAAGAGCCTTTTCTTCTACTCTCTGACCCTTAACAGCTTCATATTTTTCAAGAATTTCTTTTAATTCTGGTTCTACATCATTCTTGTTTGCTTCAATGATTTCTAAGATATGTTTAGACATGTAGTTTTCTGCAAGCTTCATACCGAAACCGAATTCAGCATTATCTTCGAATAATGAGTTAGCCCAAGCCATACCATGACCATTCTTATCAGTAGTACATGGAGTAGATGGAGTTGAACCAGTATAGATTGATGAACATCCAGTAGCGTTCGCAATTCTCATATCAGAACCGAATAACTGAGAAGCTAAACGATAATATGGAGTTTCACCACAACCAGCGCAGGCACCAGAAGCTTCGAAGTAAGGCTTCATGAATCCAACACCCTTTACTGTAGTTGTAGGATACTTGTCATCTCTATATTCTACATTGTTGTAAACATATTCAGATAAAGCAGAATGTTCTAATTCTTCCTTAACTGGAACCATTGCAAGTGCCTTTTCACCACGTTTACCTGGACATACAGCTGCACATAATCCACAACCTACGCAGTTATCAGGAGAAACCTGGATACGGAATGATAATCCTTCAACACCCTTACCAATTGGTTTTAATACATCATTAGTAATATCTTCTGGTGCATTCTTGATTTCTTCTTCAGTCATTAAGAATGGACGGATAGTTGCATGAGGACATACCATTGCACACTGGTTACACTGGATACAGTTGTCTTTTTCCCATCTAGGAACCTGGATAGCAATTGCACGTTTTTCTTTAATTGCAACACCATTCTGCATAGTACCATCAAGCTTATCTAAGAATGCTGAAGTTGGAAGGTCATAACCTTCAAGTGCATTGATAGGAGCTACGAAGTTATCAAAGTAATCATCACCAGTTGGTTTTCTTAATGGTAATACAGTTAAGTTAGACCATTCTGGATCTACAGTTACTTCTTCAATTGCATCTTTACCAGCATCGATAGCCTTATAGTTAGCCTGGACGATATTTTCACCCTTGTTGCTGTAAGACTTCTTAGCCATTTCTTTCATCTTAGTAACAGCTTCTTCAATTGGAAGGATCTGTTCATTTAATGCGAAGAATGCTGACTGTAGGATAGTATTTGTACGTCTACCCATACCGATTTCACCAGCAATCTTGTTGGCATTAATAATATAGAACTTAGCATGTTTATCTGCTAACTGTTTCTTTACTCTATTTGGAAGATAATCAGCAATTTCTTCTTTAGTAAATTCAGTATTTAATAAGAAACGTCCACCATCTTTTAAGTTCTTCAACATATCATACTTCAAGCAGTAGTTGTCTAATGAACAAGAGATGAAGTCTGCTCTATTTACATAGTAAGTTGCTCTAATTGGCTTGTTACCAAATCTTAAGTTAGAACGAGTTGCTCCACCAGCCTTCTTAGAGTCATAAGCGAAATAAGCCTGACAATATAAATCTGTATTATCACCAATAATCTTGATAGAAGACTTATTTGCAGATACAGTACCATCAGAACCTAAACCATAGAATAAGCACTGAGTAACACCAGAGTTGATATGGAATCCATGAACATCAGGTAATGATAAATGAGTTACATCATCCTTAATACCAATTGTGAATCCAGTGAATGGATTATCTGAATTTAAGTGATCATAAACAGCCTTGATATGCTGAGGTGTAGTATCCTTAGAACCCATACCATAACGACCACCGATAACTAATGTATCAGCATCTCTGATAACTGAACATACATCAAGGTATAATGGTTCACCAGTAGCACCCATTTCCTTAGTACGGTCAAGTACAGCAATCTTCTTAGCAGTTGCTGGTAAAACAGCCTTTAAATATTTTGGAGAGAATGGTCTATAAAGATGTACTTTAATAACACCAACTTTTTCTCCCGCTTTAGCCATTTCATCGATTGTATCTTCAATAGTTTCAGTTACTGAACCCATTGCGATGATAACTCTATCAGCTTCTGGATCACCATAATATGTGAATGGTGCATATTCTCTACCAGTAATTTCAGAAATCTTCTTCATGTAATCTGCAGCGATTTCTACAACTGCATCATAATGTTTGTTCTGAGCTTCTCTGCTCTGGAAATAGATATCATCATTATCAGCACCACCACGTTCTACTGGATTAGTATGTGGGTTAAGTGCATTTGCTTTAAATTTCTTAATAGCATCATGATCAACTAATGAAGCTAAAGTTTCATAATCAAGAACTTCTACTTTCTGAATTTCATGAGATGTTCTGAAACCATCAAAGAAATGGATAAATGGTACACCTGCTTTAATTGCAGTTAAGTGTGCGACACCAGCTAAATCCATAACTTCCTGTACAGAATGTGAACAAAGCATAGGAATACCTGTCTGACGGCAGGCATAAACGTCCTGATGATCCCCGAAGATGTTTAATGAGCTAGTTGCAAGGGCTCTTGCAGCTACATGGAAAACACCTGGAAGCATTTCACCCTGAATCTTATAAAGGTTAGGAATCATTAATAATAGACCCTGAGATGCAGTAAATGTAGTAGCTAAAGCACCACCCTGTAAAGCACCGTGTACAGCACCAGCAGCGCCTGCTTCTGACTGCATTTCAACTACGTTTACAGCAGAGCCAAAAATATTTTTTCTTCCCTGTGAAGCCCATTCTTCAGCATGTTCAGCCATTGGTGAAGAAGGGGTAATTGGATAGATACTTGCTACTTCTGAGAATGCATATGCGACATGAGCGGCAGCAGTATTACCATCCATAGATAAATACTTCTTAGACATAATCTTTCAATCCTCCTTATCTACCATTATACGCTGATGTGCAATAAAATACTATAATTAATTCTCAACGTGTATGTTTCTTATAATGCATTTAAGTAAATGTTACGTAAATTTATTTCTTATTTGTATATTATGTGAAATATATTATTGACTCTTCCTGCTTACAATACTATAATTTCCGCAGTCTAAATAAGGGGGATATTATATAGATGAAAACAAAGATGACTTTAAGGGAGTGGCTGCCATTAATTGGTATGACTATTTCTGCTTTTCTAGTCAATACATCTGAATTTATGCCAATTGGTTTATTGACAGATATTTCTAAAGATTTCAATATAACAGCTGCCCAGGCAGGTGTGATGATTACAGCCTATTCATGGACTGTTACTTTATTATCATTACCACTTATGTTAGTGGCGTGTAAAATCAAACCAAAGAAATTATTACTTGGTACTTTGACTGTATTTGCGGTATGTCAGGTATTATCAGTTATTTCGATTGGTTTTCCATTTCTCGTTGTATCTCGTATTGGTGTTGCCTGCGCCCATTCTATTTTCTGGTCAATCGCATCACCATTTGCCGTACGTGTTGTCGCAAAAGATCACCAGGCAAAAGCACTCAGTGCTATTGTGACAGGAACTGCTTTCGCAATGGTACTTGGAATGCCACTTGGTAGAATGATTGGTCTTCAGATTGGATGGAGAATGACATTCTTATGTGTTGGGGTGATTTCATTCATTGTGACTGCCTATCTTTTATTCGTATTCCCAAAAATAGAAAATACAGATACTTTCTCAGTCAGTCAGCTTCCAGAGCTATTTAAGAATTCAAAACTCATGATTATTTACTTAATCACATTCCTTTTTGCCACTGGTTATTATACTGCTTATAGCTATGTTGAACCATTCTTACAGAAGGTGGCAGGATTCTCAAGTAGCTTAGTCACTATTACACTTATGTTATTTGGTATTGCTGGACTTTTAGGAAGTTATTTATTTTCTAGATATTATGATAATCACCATTTCGTATTTGTGCAGACAGTTCTATTTAGCTTTGTAGTTGCTCTTGCACTTTTATACCCTGCTTCAATAAATATGTATACTATCATTCTTGTATGTGCAGTATGGGGTATTGCCTCAATGGCTTTTCAGGTCTGCTTCCAGGCACAGATTATCGGCTGTGTCTTTACAGCTGCATCCTCTGTTGCTATGGCTATTTTCTCAGCTATCTTCAATTTAGGAATTGGCAGTGGAACAGGACTAGGTGGAATGGTTTATACAAATATTTCACTTAAATATATTGGTTTTGTAGGTGCAGTGATTGTACTTGTTGCAGCTATTATTGGTTTTATAAAATTCCGCAGTGAATAGATATCCTTAGGGGTATCTTTTTTCATATAATTAATTATTATTCTGCAATTTTACTATTAATAGTTATAAAATCTTTCTATCATATGAATTTGATGTTAAAATGGGGATGAAATATACAAAAGGAGCATAAAATGAATACGAAAAACTGTTTTATTGGTCAGTCTGGTGGGCCTACGGTTGCCATCAACGCCTCTCTTGCAGGTATTATTACCAAATGCCAGGAAGAAGGATTTACTCATATCTATGGTATGATTAATGGTATCCAGGGACTTTTAGAAGACCACTTCATGGATCTAGGTACAACATTTAATTCTGAGGAAAAAATTGATGCATTAAAGCATTCCCCAGCAATGTATTTAGGAAGCTGTCGTTATAAGCTGCCTACAGTAAGTGATGATAAAGACACTTACGACTTGTTATTTAAAAAATTTAATGATTTAGAAATCACTGATTTCTTTTATATTGGTGGAAATGATTCTATGGACACTGTGGCTAAACTTGCAGCCTATGGTGAAACAATCAATTCCCCTATTCACTTCATTGGTATTCCAAAGACTATCGATAATGATTTGATGGGTACAGATCATACTCCAGGCTTTGGTTCAGCTGCAAAGTATGTCGCAAGCTCTATGTTAGAAATCGCTTATGATTCTTCTATCTATAAGCTAGATGCGATTACTATTGTAGAAATCATGGGACGTAATGCAGGCTGGTTAACTGCTGCAAGTGCACTTGCAAGAACTGAATGTAATGATGCCCCAGATCTTATTTATTTACCAGAAGTTGTATTTGATAAAGAACGTTTCTTAAAGGATATTGAAGAAAAGTTTAACGAAAAGTCTTCTATCATGATTGCAGTAAGTGAAGGTATTCATGATGAAAATGGAAACTTCTTAGATAGTGGTGATTCACAGCAGTATGATGCATTTGGTCATCCAATCCATTTTGGTACTGGTAAAGTATTAGAAAATATCTGTAAGGAACATTTTGGATGTAAGGTAAGAAGTATTGAATTAAACGTACTACAGAGATGTGCCATGCATATTGCCTCTAAGGTAGATATTGATGAATCTTTCTTTATTGGTAAGAAAGCTGTAGAAACAGCACTTGCTGATCATACAAATGTAATGATGGGTGTTAAGAGAACGAGCAATGATCCATATACTGTAGAATGTATCTATAGTAATGTACAGGATATTGCGAACTTAGAACAGAAAGTTCCAGCAGAATGGATTACTAAAGAAGGTAATGATATCACTCAGGAACTTTATGATTACTTATCTCCATTAATCCAGGGTGAAATCGCAATTACTTATAAGAACGGTATTCCTTCTTATATCGATATTGCCCATCTAAAAGACTATTAATAGTGAGTAAAGTCCCTTAAATGGGACTTTATTTTGTTTGTTGGTTAATTTTATGTATTTTTTTATTGACGAGTCTATTTCTACATGGTATTATAGGTGAGCAGTCACGAAATGGGCCTGTAGCTCAGTTGGTTAGAGCGCACCCCTGATAAGGGTGAGGTCGATG
>UQGS01000037.1 GCA_900540685.1 uncultured Catenibacterium sp.
GTGAGAACTTACATTATCTTGATGTGAGTATATTTAATCACATTTTGAGTGGCAGGATATTATGAACCTATTACAACTTAAAATAGAAACATTTGATAAGAATGTTGAGACTGACTTTACTTCATTAAGGAATCATTTGAATTATATTGAAAATCATAATACAGTCGTCAATGGTCTCACATTCGCTTTTTTTGGTTTAACAGAAATTATTATTAAGAGAGTTCATCTTACATTTGAACAGAACAACCAATTACATACGATAGAACGTATGTATAGGAATGAAAAATGTATTCTTCATTGTGATGGTCTAGACAATAAAGAAGCACAAGAACATATCTCTCGTATATTGGATATGAACTATAATCAGTTCATGCATCAATATGTGATGCCTTCTGCATTTATTGATACTTGGATCAGATCACCTCAAGAAGATATCATGCGTGCTTTCTTATCTACAAAAACTGTCAATACCAGTGATACACAAATGATAGAAGAACAGATCAATGAAACAATGGCATTCTTGAATTACTACGAAGAATATAAAATAGCCTGTGCTTATATTGTTAAGAATAAGCCTTATCTTTCTCTTTACTCTAACCATCTAGATGCATTAGAAAAGGCTTTAGAAGATAAGAAAAAGAAGGTCTTACGTGAAATAGAACTTGTCACTGAACTAGGTGATATGGAAAAGAAAGCAGCTATTAGAAAGAAACAGCAACAGACAATAGATAAACGTCGAGAAGGATTAAATGAACTTTCATTACTTTATGACGAGTATTTACTTTCTCAAGACCATTTATTTGATCTAGAAGCATCCTATACACGTGCTGTTTATCTTTATGGTAGTGAAAATGATGACTATATGCGTATGTATCATCACTATATGAATAATATTGCAGGTATTCTATCTAAGGAATTAAAGGAAGGTACACCATGCCCTGTATGTGGTTCTCTTCATCATCCTGCGCCTTGTACAATAGAAGGAAGAGAAGTGTCTCAGGAACTTCTTTTTAAGAAAGAAGCATTATTAGAAAAAACAAGAACGGATCTAGAAAACAAGCGTATAGAAAAAGCCACTTATATGGTCCGTCATCAAAGACTTATAGAGAAGATTATTGAAAAGAAAAAAGAGCTGCATATTACAGAAGATATTTCCAAAGAGATGTTTATTAGAGAACTCAGTGTTTTGAATACGGATTACTTATCTCACTATAAGAAAGATAAGAAACTTCTAGATGAAATAGGATATCTTCATAAACTAGAAAAACATCTACCAGCACTTAAACAGGATTATCATGAAATACTTATGGCAATAGAAGAAGTCAAAGAAGAATATTTCACATTACAAGAAAAACTCAAGAATGCAGAAAAACTATGTAATGATATTATTCAGAAGTATTCATTTATTGTTTATGTAGATGAAGAGTTTGTTGAAAATAAGAAGAAGGAATGTCTCAATAATCAAAAAATTCTTACATTACTTCATAAACAGATAGTCCCTTCAGAAGGGGATATAACTCCTTTTATCACTCAATTAATGAATACCGCTAACCGCATGCTTAAACAAATCACCCATGATCGTCTTCAGCTTATTCTCGATAAAAAACTTTATCTCAAAGAAGAGGATCATATCACTTTATTAGAAGATTCTTCAATGAAGGGGTTATGTACATTTGTTTTAGGATATAGTCTCTCTTCTATTGTCTCACATCAGGATATCTTATTTATTGATCATTCATTACAATATGAGATGAATGATTATCATGAAACATTAATCAATGTATTATCTATGTCACCTTGTTTTTCTAAGATTTACATTACAAACTCAGTCATTACAGCACATTATTCTCATCATGAATTGGATTAATCCTTTTCATTTTCACAAAAATAGTTATAATATTATCGTACAAGAGAGGAGAAAGTTATGGCAAAAAATAATATTAAAAATGATGCAATTACACCAAGAGACGTTGATTTTGCTCAGTGGTATACAGATGTATGTCGTAAAGCAGAATTAATGGATTACTCAAGTGTTAAAGGATTTATCATTTATCGCCCATATGGTTATGCTTTATGGGAACAGATTCAGAGTTACATGGATAAGAGATTTAAAGAAACAGGACATCAGAATGTCTATATGCCTATGTTGATTCCTGAATCTCTATTAAATAAAGAAAAGGATCATGTAGAAGGATTCGCACCAGAATGTGCAGTTGTTACTAAGGGTGGTTTAGATGATTTAGAAGAACACTTAATCGTTAGACCTACTTCAGAAACATTATTCTGTGAACATTATGCTAAGATTGTTAATTCTTACCGTGATCTTCCAAAGAAATATAACCAGTGGTGTTCAGTAGTAAGATGGGAAAAGACAACTAGACCTTTCTTACGTGGTTCTGAATTCTTATGGCAGGAAGGTCATACAATTCATGCGACTGAAGAAGAAGCTCGTTCTGAAACATTAATGATGAGAGATATCTATGAAGAAACTGCAAGAGAATTACTTGCTATTCCAATGTTAACAGGACGTAAGACAGAAAGAGAAAAATTTGCAGGTGCAGAAGAAACTTATACTATTGAAGCATTAATGCATGATGGTAAGGCTCTTCAGTCTGGTACATCTCATTACTTCGGTCAGGGATTTGCGAAAGCATTCAACATGACATTCTTAGATAAAGATAACAAGTTAAAACATGTATATCAGACTTCATGGGGTGTTTCTACAAGATTACTCGGTGCTATCATCATGGTTCATGGTGATGACAATGGTCTTGTATTACCACCAAGACTTGCTCCAACACAGGTTGTTATTATCCCTATCCAGCAGAAGAAGGCTGGGGTACTTGAAAAAGCAGATGAAATCGCAGATCAGTTAAAAGCAGCTGGTATGAGAGTAAGTGTAGATGCAAGTGATAAGTCACCAGGATGGAAGTTCTCTGAAGCAGAAATGCGTGGTATTCCAGTACGTATCGAAGTAGGACCTCGTGATATCGAAAACGGTCATTGTGTTGTTGTAAAACGTAATGATGGTGTCAAGACTCAGATGGACTTAGATGAAAACCTTCCACAGGCTATTCATGATACATTAGAAACAATCCATAAGGAAATGTATGATAAGGCAGCGGCATTCTTAAATAGCCATATCACTCGTGTTAATACTTTAGAAGAAGTTGGTCAGGTATTAGATGAAAAGGGTGGCTATGTCAAGATGAATTGGTGTGGTGAAGAAGCATGCGAATTAAAGATCAAAGAACTTTATCAGGCAACTTCTCGCTGTATTGATGAACATGAAGAAGCAGATGGCGTATGTCCATGCTGTGGTAAAAAAGCAAAACATGTCGTTTATTTTGCAAGAGCATATTAATAAAATGAATCTCAACAATAATTTGTTGGGATTTTTTTATATGTTATAAATAGATTGACTCTTTACAGGTCAATGTCCATGATATGCATATTATAGTTGTTAGCTTAGGAAAAGTCAGGCAGCTTATAACACAATAATTATCAACTTAAGGTCATGCTGTGGTTGTCATTGACAAGAACATGTACAAAGTAGAGAGTGTTGCTTCACAGTTTGATGTCCTTGGAATCATCGGAAATGGTGCAAATTATGATATTTTATGTGAAGCAGGCGTATAAAAGGCAGATGCTATTATTACTGTTACAATGTCTGATGAAGTAAATATTTTATCAGGAATGATGGCTAAAAAGCTAGGCGCACGTTATGTTGCTGCAAGTGTACGTAATCCTGACTACTCAATGCAGAAAGGATTCTTAAGAACTGAAATGAGATTGAATATGATCATCAATCTAGAAAAAGGAGCAGTTAAAGAAATGAGACGTAGTATTGTATTCAAGGAAGTCATGATAACTTATCAATGTTCTGCTTTGATATTGGTATTATCATCAGAAAGAAAATAAAGGATGTCATGGTCATTGGTGGAAGTAAGATTGCTTATTATTTAACACGCGTGAGCAATTCGTTCCCTCACCTCATGCTTCAATGATCAACAATATTCATACATATATGGTCTTATATTTCATGATCTTCTGTAGCTCATTACTTATTATTGCCATGCAGAATATAGACTTTACCTCAGCTTTTACAGCTGTAGCTACCTGTCTCAATAATGTTGGACCAGGATTAAACTTAGTCGGTCCAACGAGTCACTTCTCAAGTCTAAGAGATTTATCCAAGCTTGTACTTAGCCTTGATATACTTGCAGGAAGATTAGAAATATTCCCAATGTTGATGATTTTCTCAAAGACATTATGGAAAAGATAACCTTGAGGGACAAAAAAGTCCCTTTTTTTCTTGCATTTTTTATATAATGTATAATGTTATTTTTAGGTTAAGATGATATAATAATTACCATTGAATAAAAAGGGGAGTAAATAATTTGAAAAAGACACATACAGCACATCTATCTTTAATAATAGGGACTCTACTGATGCTTCTTGATCAGTTCTTTTGGACATCCCATGCAAAACATATACATATAAGTAAAGTCAGTACCTTAATGAGTACTTTACAGGTCCAGCATATTATTACATTATTAGGTCTTGATTTAGTTATTATCTCTTTAGGATACATATATTCTAAACGTGAGAATAGTCTTTCTGATGCAGTAAAAACGTGGCTTTATACTATCTTTACAGGATTCATAGCTACAATCATCTGTTTCTTTCTTACAAAAGAAATAGACACCAATGCCATCTATTCTATCTTCTTACCTATCATAAGAAATGTATCACCAGTCATCACAGGACTTATTCTTTCACTTATTTGTTATCCATTCATGCAGAAGGTTAACAATAAGTATTTAAAATTTATACTTCTTGCTCTTTTGCTTATACCTACACTCAGTGGTACAGATTTACTTGGATATAGTGATGGCTACAGCATTCCATTCACATTCATATTATTTTATCTAGGTGTCATTGAAGCATCTGAAGAAAAACGTTTTTCAATTATTTCTTTAATTCTCTTATGTTTCATTAATGTACTATGTGTCACTATGATGCCACTCTGTTCTAAGATTGTACATGGAGATATGTCTACCGCATTACGCTTTACAACATCTACTTCATTTATGGAAGTAATGATAGCCTGTCTTTTAATCCGTGTACTAAGAAATATTCCATTCTTCAATAACTGGACTTCTATTCGTTATATTCCTCTTGCTTCTCTTGTATTGATTGGAGCAGATCGTCTTAAAACAATCGTATCCTGGAATGAAGATCTTGTAGGTAAATCAGCTGCAAAACTATTTAGACAAGGCGTGTTAGAAGCTGTCATTATTATTCTAGTTGTACTATTAGTGACAATACTTCTTAAACAGCTTCCTCAAGTTAAGAAGATCGAGCAGGATCTTGATGATCATTTCAGTGATTTTGAATTAACTGATCAATGGATCAAGAAGGAATTACGCTTTATTCTTGCTTTCTTAAAAGCACATCGTATCAATATCATTATGCTGATTGCTGCTTATATTCTTTCTTATGCATCATTCATTGCGATGAATACAGCCTATACAATAGAAATCAATGCGATAGAAACATACAATATCTTCTGGTATACACTCTTTAAAAGACAATTCTTTGTCTTACTTAACACAATCATGCTTGTCTTAGTCGCACGCTTCTTATTTGCGATTACAAGACGTTATTGGTTCTCTGTATTATTCACTGGCTCTGCCCAGATCATTATCACAGTCGCTAATCGTTTAAAGATTATCTACCGTGATGAACCTATTATCCCAGGTGATCTTGCAATGATTAAAGCATGGAAGAGTTTGATGGGAATGATGGGGACAAATGTCATTATCGCAGCAATTGCGCTTATTGTCATCTTAGTTACTTTAACTGTTTATCTAGAGAAGAAGCATCCTTATGCATTCCATATGTCACTGAAAAAGAGTATCATCTGGGTTCTTGTCACAGTGACTTTCTTTAGTGGAACACTCCTCATGAATCATGATGGTTCTTATGTTAATGCATTAATGCGTAATCTTGGTGATCAGCCTTATTTCTTCAATCAGCTATTTGGCGCGAAGGTCAATGGTCCTCTTTTACAGTTCCTCAATAATATTGATGTATCTGTCATGGATGAGCCAGAAAACTATAGTAAAGAAACAATGATGAAGATTTATGAGAAATATGCTCAGGAATCTCAAAAAATCAACAGAAGAAGACGAAATGACTGGGATGATCAGATTGTCATCATGGGCTTATCAGAAAGTTTTGCAGATCCTTATCGTATTCCTGAACTCACACTTGCCAATGATCCTATTCCTTATATCAGAAGCTTGATGAAAACAACTACTTCAGGACTTATGTATAGCACTGGTTATGGAGGCGGTACAGCCAATATGGAATATATGGCCTTAACAGGGTTAAACCAAGGCTTCTTCTCTGCCTCTCTTACACCTTATACTCAGCTGGTTACTTCACAGAATGATGCTTATGCATTCTCTCGCTTATTTAATCAGGCTATCGCAATTCACCCATATATTGGTGTGTATTATAGCCGTCAGACAGTTTATCAGAACTTTGGCTTTAATAAGTTCATGTATTTAGGTTCTAAATATCCAATCAAGCATCAATACTCTATTGATCGCAGTGCTTATCTTTCAGATGAAACAGCCTATGATAATACAATAGATGAAATCATGGATGCAGATGGCAGTAAGTTCATCAACCTTGTTACTATGCAGAATCATTTACCATATGACAACAACTACTACAACAACAAAGAAAGATATGCAGCAAGTGGTAATGCGGTCACAAATGATTATGTCAGAGGAATGGTAGAAGAATATATGATGGGACTACATCATACAGATGAAGCAGTCAAGAACTTCATAGAAAAGATAGATAGTATTAATAAGCCTATCACTTTTGTCTTCTATGGAGACCACTTACCTGGTATTTATTGGGATACAAACAATAATACTGTTCTTCATCAGACAGATTATTTCATTTATTCAAATAAATATGCAAGAAGACATCTAGGTAGAAGAACTTATAAACAATATAAGATGATTGCACCGACTGATTTCATGTCCCTTGTACAAAAGCAGACACTTACTAAAACAACGCCTTATAGTGCATTATTAGAAAAGGTTCTAGATGAATTACCTGTCATAACTACAAAAGCTGCAGCAGGTTCTGAAGAAGAATCTGATGCAGCTATGATCAGTGTTGATGGAGAAATGATTAAATATAATGATCTCTCATCATCACAAAAAGAATTATATAATGATTATAAGCTTGTTCAATATGATATGACAGCAGGAAATAACTATCTTGCGAATACGCAATTCACAAAATGAGGCATTCATCATGCCTCTTTTATTTTGATATTTAATAAATGAATAAAAGCAGATGCCTGCATTTCATCAATGATTGCATCACTGACATCCTGCGGTGTTGCTTCAATCGCTTCAATCAAACATGTAGATAAATCGATATTCTTAAGTGATGCATGAAGGAATGTTGTCTGAATCATTCTACATTCCTTATATCTTGTCTTAGATAGGGTCGTATCCTGAAATACAGCTTGACTCAGATCACACTTATTAAACAATGTCTCTTTATTTCTCATAAAAGAGAAATTCGCAAAATGACATAAACAATCATTCAAAATAACCTGATCAAAGCTAGATTCAGAAAAATCACTACCTAGTAACTTACAGTTGATAAACTGCACCTTTCTAAACATACAGTTATTAAACTTGATATTGGATAAATCACATTGGTTAAACACAGTTTCAAAAAAATAACAATTCTCAAACACAATATCCTGTGTTGTAATATTGTTGAACTGACATTGATGGAAATCACTCTGTCTATATGTTTCCTCTATGAACCAATCATTCTCATATATTTCATTCATTAATTTGTTTTCATTAAAATCCATTCTCTTCACCTCATCTCTATTATATCTTCTTTATTGAAAAAAAGTGTCGATATGATAAAATACTTGTACGAGGTAAGACTATGAGACAAAAAAGAATGGCTTTAATCAATGACATAACAGGCTTTGGGAGATGTTCTATTGCGGTTATGGCACCAATTATATCAACTATGCGTATTCAGGCTGTACCAGTACCTACAGCTATATTATCTACACATACGCAATTTCCTGTATATCATTTTGATGACTACACTAAACATATGCCTGAATATATTCAGACATATAAGGATTTGAATCTAGAGTTTGATGGTATTGCGACTGGTTTTCTAGGTTCAAAGGAGCAGGTGGAAATCGTGATTGATTTCATTCAATCTTTTAAACGTCAAGAAACATTTGTATTAGTAGATCCAGTTATGGGAGACCATGGACATCTTTATGCCACTTATAGTAAAGAAATGGCAGAAAGTATGAAGAATCTTGTACATTATGCAGATATCTTAACACCTAACCTAACAGAACTTGTTACACTACTTGATCGTGACTATCCAGAAGTAATTCCTTCATCAGAAGAATTAGGACAGATGTGTCATGAACTCTCTTTAAAAGGACCACAGATGATTGTCGTGACAGGTATACCGGTAGATGATGCACATATTATGAATTTCATTTATGATCATGGTCATACGTCTTGTATTATTGTAGATCGTATTGGACCAGATCGTAGTGGTACAGGAGATGTTGTATCAAGTGTAATTGCAGGAGGCTATTTAAATAATCATTCTTTCTATGATTGTGTTAAAAAGGCCACTGAATTCTCTTCTCAATGTATCGCCTATAGTGAAGAAATAGGCACACCAACTTATTATGGCTTATGCTTTGAACAATATTTAAGTGAACTAGGAGACTTTTAAGATGACTATTTTATATACACTTTATAAAAATACTTATATTGATCTTTCACATTTAGACTCTACTAAAGGAGTTACATGCTATGTCAATACGACAAACCGTTGTCCATGTGCATGTACATTCTGTTTAAGACAGACTAAAGAGATGATGGAAAACAATTCTTTATGGCTAAGAGAAGAACCTTCTAAAGAAATGATCATTGAAGAATTCAAGAAATATGATCTCAATGACTTTAAAGAAATCGTCTTCTGTGGATTTGGTGAACCAATGGAAAGATGGGATGATATCAAAGAAGTCATTGATTATATCCGTAGTGTTAAGAAGGATATGTTGATCCGTATTAATACAAATGGTTTAGCCAATGATATTTATGGTAGAGATGTAACCCCTGAATATAAAGGACGTTTTGATACAGTCTCTATCTCATTAAATGCCCCTACAAAAGAAGAGTTCTTAGAACTCACACGTTCTAAGTTTGGTATCTCTTCTTTTGATGATATGCTTGATTTTGCGAAGAAATGTAAAGCTTATGTACCAAATGTTGTATTAACTGTTGTGGATATTATTGGTGAAGAAAAGATTAAAGCATGTCAAAAAATTACAGATGAAATAGGTGTTACATTAAGAGTAAGACCTTTTGAGGAGTAAATATATGCAATATATGACAAGTGAAGAGCGTTTAATCGCTTTAGATAAGATGACAAATACAAGAGATCTAGGTGGATATGAAACACAGGAAGGCTATTATACTAAAAGCCATCATTATATCCGTGCCTCTTCACCAGCTAATGCGACTGAGGGAGATCTAGAAAAACTTTATGATTATGGTGTACGTGTCACTATTGATTTACGTTCTGATTTTGAAAAACAGGCTCAGCCATCACCATTTAAGGATTATCGTGATGTAGAAAACATTGAAATCAATTTGATGGATGATGCAGTTGTAAAGGTTGTACCTAGCGAAGTCAAGGAATACAAGGATCTTGGTGGTGTTTATATTTATATGTTAGAAGCCCATCAGAAACAGATCAAAGAAGTCTTTGATGTATTCAAGGATCATCTTTATGAAGGTGTATTGTTCCATTGTAGTGCAGGTAAAGACCGTACGGGTATTATTTCTGCATTACTATTAGAACTTGCAGGATGTCATGATCATGATATCGTGAAGGACTATAGTGAATCTTATGCGAATAACCATGAAATCATTGAAGCACTTAAAGAAATGATGGATGAAGATACAGAAAACTTCCTTACATCTTCACCACGTTATATGATGATCTTCTTAGATTATTTAAGAGAACATTATGGCAGTGCCAAAGCTTATTTATACCATATCGGTATGTCAGAAGAAGATATCGAAGATATTAAACAATCTTTTATCATTTAATGAGAAAAAACACCTCTTTTAGGGTATATACCTATAGGAGGTGTTTTATTATGACTAAGAAAGAGAAAATAAGAATCATTCGATTACTACTGCAACAATATCAGAAAGATAAGAACACACTGAATTCATTAAATCAGGCTAACTATTATCCTTCTATTAATTATGAAGAGTACTATCAATCCTCATCATCTTCTAAAGAAGACTATTTACTTCATAGAATCCAGTTAAAACAGGAACTCACTAAACGTATTGTCTTTATAGAAAAGTCTCAATCCGTTATTGGAGATGAATACTACCATATCATACTAGAAGACTATTTCTATGAACATAAGCACTGGTGGAAGACACATTATTCTCGTGCTACTTACTATCGTCGCCAGGAAGAAGCTATTAATGCATTTTTTGATTATGTGACAAGTATATTGTAATTGTGGGGAAATTTGAGTTATAATTGTTGTTGTGAGGTGAACAACATGAACTATTTCGATAAAATCAAAGAAGCTTTAAGTAGTAAATTAAAAGGCCAGGAACTAACTTTAGATTCTAACTTAAGAGATTTAGGTATTGATTCTCTTGATGTAGTAGACTTAATCATGGACCTTGAAGAAGAACTAGGAATTGAATTCTCTGATGAAGAATTAATGTCTATTCATACAATGAAAGATGTATGTGATTTAATCGATAAAAAGCAGGCATAAGAAAATCCAGACATTTGTCTGGATATTTTTTATGCTTTGTTTTTAAATAGTTTACGAATGATCTTATCTACATAAGGGACACCATTCAACATTTCTAGATGATCTTTGAAGATAAATAGAATACTGAAGAAGTATACAACCACACCTACCATTATTGCGAGAATAAGTGGGATAAAGACACGGTGGAATACCTTAAAGAGTAGATAATAAGAACCATAAGCACATGCTCCCATTAAGATAGAAGCAACTAATGGTAATAAGACAGCTGTCTTGAAATTGATATGATAGCCAACAAGTTTATTTAAGGCAAACTGGTTAGTGACACACATCTGTAAGGCATAAAGCGTAGTCCCGATAACAAGTAGATAAATACCTACATCTAGGAACTGTGATGGTACTAATACAAGCATTAATACTAGAATTACAACATGAACAACTAATGCCTTAGCTGCATTTCTTAAAGGAACCTTAACAGCACCAATTGCCTGTAAAATACCGTTGGATAAAGTAGATAAACCATAAAGCACAATGGCTGGTGCACCAAGAGTGAGTGCAGTAGAGGCAATCTTTAGAGTTTTAGGCTGTGGGAAGATCAATCCCATTACAGGATACGAAAGAACACCCATACCTACAGCTGCAGGTATTAAAATAAGCATCGTAATAAAAGTACTGTTCTTGATGTTGGCACGTACTTCCTTGAAATCTCTTAATGCATAAGAACTAGAAATAGCAGGAATAGTCGCCGTACTCATAGCACTTGCAAGCGCAACAGGTACATTCATTAAGACAACATACTTACCTGCATAAACACCATAGAGTTTTACAACTTCTAGAAGTGCTACACCACGTGATTGCATGATGCCATAGAAGATAAACATATCAATTGTAGATACTAAATTATAAATACAAGTAGAAATAATGATAGGTGTTACGATGTTAAGGATAGAACGGAAAATCGCTTTACCTGATTGAACACGAGGATCAGCGTCTGTTTCATCAATCATATGTCTGCCTTTTCTAAGGTATACACATACCATATAAATAAGTGCAACTAGAACACCAAATCCAGTTCCTAAGGCACTTCCTCCAGCTCCACGACTTGCTAGTAAAGTATGATTATTAGCATATGGCTGAATAAATAAATAAGCAGCACCAACAGAAACAACCGCATTTAAAATCTGTTCAATAATCTGTGATACAGATGTATATACAGTTGTAGAATAAGCCTGAAAATACCCTCTTAATACACCTACTAAACCAGATAAGAATATAGTAGGACATAGAATTCTTAATGCGAATACCGCATTCTCTGTCACAATCCAAGGGGCTAAGATAAATGTAAGCAAGGCAGCAGAGCCACCGACTACAGTAATATAGATCAGTGCACATTTAAAAATCTTACGTGCATTATTATATTGATGAAGAGCAAGCTTCTCACTGATCAGCTTAGAAATAGCTGTAGGAATACTGTAAGAAGAAATAAGTAAGACCATCGCATAGATATTATATGCAGTAGAGTAATACCCATTCCCTTCATCACCAATTAAAGCGGTTAATGGACTTCTATAGAGAACACCAATAATACGTACAAGTATACCAGCAAGTGCAAGGATAGAAGCCTGTTTGACAATCGATTTAGATTTGTTCAAAATATTCACTCCTTATAAAAATCTTTCATTTTTATTTTATATCATTTTTATATGGTTATTACAATATATTCTCCAAAACATCTCGGAAGTTTTTAGAATAATATTTTTAAAAGTCTCCCAGGTTTATATGTTTTATGATATACTTCATAGAGAATATAAAAATTTGGAGGGTAGTTTATGACTAAAAGCAGAGTAATTATTGCACTCGATTTCAAAAACAAAGCTGATGTTCTTGAATTCCTAGATAAATTTGATGAACCGCTCTTTGTGAAAGTAGGTATGGAACTCTTCTATGGAGAAGGACCTGCAATCATTCAGGCTATCAAAGAAAGAGGACATTCAATCTTCTTAGACTTGAAGCTACATGATATTCCTCATACAGTAAAGATGGCTATGAAGAATTTAGCACGTCTTGATGTTGATATCGTGAATGTTCATGCTTCAGGCTCTAAGGCTATGATGCAGGCTGCGATTGAAGGTTTAGAAGAAGAAAAGGGCAAGGATCGTCCTTTATGTATCGCCGTTACATGTCTTACTTCTTTAAGCCAGGAAGTATTAGATGATGAATTAGGTATTCACGAACCAATTCAGGATGTAGCTATTAGATGGGCTAAGAATGCAAAAGAAGCAGGCTTAGATGGTGTTGTATGTTCACCATTAGAATCTAAAGGTATTCATGATGCAGTAGGAGAAGACTTCTTAACAGTGACTCCAGGTATCAGACTTGCAAGTGATGCTAAAGATGACCAGAAGCGTGTCACTACACCAGCTATGGCTAAGGATATGACTTCTAGCTATATCGTAGTAGGACGTACAATTACTAAAGCAGCTGATCCAGTGGCAGCTTATAAAGAAGTATTTAATCAATTTCAAGGAGAATAATAATGAGTAGAGAAGAATTAATTGCGAAAGATTTATTAAGTATTAAGGCTGTATTCTTAAGCCCTGATGAACCATTTACTTGGGCTTCAGGTATTAAGTCACCAATCTATTGCGATAATAGATTAACTTTATCTTATCCAGAAGTAAGAAACGATATCGAAAAAGGTTTAGCTGAATTAGTACAGGAAAACTATCCTGATTGTGAAGTATTAATGGGTACTTCAACTGCAGGTATCGCTCATGCTGCATTAGTGGCTGATATCTTAAATAAACCAATGGGATATGTACGTGGTTCAAATAAGTCTCATGGACGTCAGAACCGTATTGAAGGTGCTGTAAGAGAAGGTATGAAGGTTGTAGTAGTAGAAGACTTAATTTCTACTGGTGGATCTTCATTAGAAGTCGTAGATGCATTAAGAGAAGCTGGATGTGAAGTATTAGGATTAGTTGCTATCTTCACTTATGGCTTAAAGGATTCTATCAAGAACTTTGCAGATAAAGATTGTCATTTCGTGACTTTATCTAACTATGATGCTCTTCTTCCTGTTGCTGTAGAACATAACTACATTAAAGAAGAAGCATTAGAAAAGTTAAAAGCATGGAAAGTTGATCCACATGACGAAAGCTGGATGACTAAATAATTCATCTAGGAGGGGATATCCCTCCTTTTTTTTTACGTATAAATAAAGTATAATAAAAAAGGCTAATATTGCTTTTTCAAGTATAATGCTGTATAAATATTAAGATAGATTATTAAGGAGGATCCAACGTGTTAGAAGCTGTAAAATATGTAATTAAAGAAAACAGCGAGAACTTATTTCGTATTTATTCTATTTCGAAATATGAAGTACTAGCTGACATGCGTGATTCAAAGTTAGGATTATTCTGGAACTTTGCGAATCCAATTATTCAGGTATTAACATATTGGTTTGTATTTGGATTAGTATTAAATCGTAAGTCAGTAGATGGTATTGAATACATCTGGTGGATGCTTGGAGGTATGGTTGTATGGTTCTTCATCTCTCCATGTATTACTGCAGGATGTAATGCTATCTTCTCTAAAATAAATATTATTACTAAAATGAAATTCCCAGTCAGTGTCCTTCCAGCAACAGTGGTATTATCTAAACTATTTGACCACTTCTGCTTGATGTGTATATTGACAGTATTATTCTGTTTTGCTGGTTATTACCCATCATTACATTGGGTAGGACTTATTTATTATTGTTTCTGTGGTGTTGTCTTCTCTATTTCTTTATCTATGACAACATCTGTACTCAATATGCTTGCACGTGATACAAGAAAACTTGTACTCGCAATTATGCGTTTATTATTATACATGACTCCAATCTTATGGAATGTAAAGAGCCTTCCATCTATTTTACAGAGAATCATGTTATCAAATCCTATTTATTATATTGTTCAGGGTTATCGTGACTGTTTCTTCTATCATCGTGGAATTATGTATTATAAATATTCTGCTTTCTGTTTCTGGGCTATTACAGCGTTCTTATTTGTATTTGGCAGCTGTATTATGTATAAATTCAAATCTAAGTTTGTAGACTTTATTTAGGAGGCATTATGGATTCAAATATCGCAATTGAAGCACGTCATGCTTCTAAAATATATGAACTAAGATCTAAAGAGAAAAAAGGCGATGTCAAGTTCTATGCCTTAAAGGATTTAAACTTTGAAATCAAGAAAGGGCAGGTCGTAGGTATTCTAGGAACAAATGGTTCTGGTAAATCTACTATGTCTATTATTTTAGCTGGTATCTGTGATCCTGATGAAGGTGAAATCATTGTGAATGGAACACAGGCGCTTATTGCTATTAATACTGGATTAAATGCACAGCTTACAGGACTTGAGAATATTGAACTAAAAGGTGCTTTATTAGGACTTTCTAAAAAGCGTATTGAAGAAATTAAAGAAGGGGTTATTAATTTCGCAGAAATTGGTGACTTCCTCTATCAGCCTGTAAAGAAATATTCATCAGGTATGAAATCAAGACTTGGTTTCTCAATTAACTTATGTCTTGATCCAGATATTATGATTGTCGATGAAGCGTTAAGTGTTGGTGATAAAGGTTTTGCTGAAAAGTGTCTGAATAAGATGACTGAATTAAAGGAACAAGGCAAAACAATCATCTTTATTTCACATAACTTAAGACAGGTAAGATCATTTTGTGATAGTGCTATGTGGATTGAAGGTGGCATGCTTCGTGAATATGGTGATATTGATGAAGTATGTGATCATTATGCTGAATATGTAGAGTATTATAATCATTTATCAGGAAAAGAGAAAAGGAAAGTACGTGATGAAAAGTTCGCAAAGCGTGTGATTCCTAATTCTCGTCGTACACTAGGTGATAAGCTCTTTGCTGCTATTAAGACAAGATAAACAAAGGGCAGGGGAACCTGCCTTTTTAAATATAGGGAAGGAAGTTTAATTATGAAATTATCAATTATCATACCATTTAATCGTTATATTCATTATTTATATGACTGCTTGGAAAGTATTAAGGATCAGAATTTGTCTGATTATGAAGTCCTTCTTATTGTAGATGCGATTGGGGATGTCAAAGATAAAATCCATCAATATGACTTACCAATTACACTTATTGAATCAGGAGAAGCCTCAGTAGGTAAAAAGAGAAACATGGGTCTTAACCTTGCCAAGGGAGACTATATTTATTTCTTAGATAGTGATGACTATGTATTACCAGGCTGTTTGACTGCTTTAATGGAAGAAGCAGATCAATCAAACAATGAAGTTGTTGCTGGTAAAAGAATGGTTTCATGGTTCAAAAAACAGGTTTATGAAACAATGAGCGATGAAACAAATATCGAAAGAAACTTAAAAGACAAGGACCATGATCGTCTTGAGAAAGTAGAAACAAAACAGGAAGAGCATGCTTATGACAATGAACCAGAACAGTTTAAGATTGATTTACTTATCCGTACAAGACATGCATTAAGAAATGTATCATGCTTAAACCTTCTTATTAAGCGTTCACTAATTGAAGAGAATCATATTTCTTTTAAAGAAGAATTCTTCTGGTATACAGATGCACCTTTTGTAGTAGAACTATTGAAATATACAAATGATGTATCTTTTGTAGAAGAGGCAATTCTTGTTAAACGTAAACATAATGACCCAATTAATCGTCCAGCCTTGTCTCAGATTAAGGATCCTGATGGTCGTTTTGATGAATTCATTGAAGCGCATAACTATTGTTTAGAGATTTCTAAGGATTACCCACAGATTCATTATTATATTAATGCGAAGATGGCAAATTACTTTACTAGCTTCTTTGCGAAGAAGGTAAGAAGAAGTGAAGATGATAAGTGGAGAACAACACGTTTTGATACAATGTCAGAAGTTCTTACTCATATTGAACCTGAACTATTAAAGAAATCTATGTATCGTCGCAGTCTTTCTAAAGCATGTATGAATCATGACTTAAAGAAAGTACAGAAGATTATTGCAGCACACTTAGCAGGTGTTAAAGCGAAGAAAATCTTTAAAAACAAGAATGAAATGAATAAGTACCTCTATAGACATAAATATAAGAATGAACCTATTCAGAAGAATCTTGTGATGTTTGAAACATTCCGTGGAGCAAGCTATGCAGATTCACCTAAATACATTTATGAATATCTTGCTAAGAACTTCCCTGGACAGTATGAATTTGTCTGGGTACTCAATGATACAAAAACAAAGCTTCCTTATGGTGGAACAGTCGTTAAACGTATGACACGTAAATATGCTTACTATCTTGCTGTATGTAAATACTTTGTATTCAATACCAGACAGCCATTATGGTATCGTAAAAGAGAAGGACAGGTGTTCTTGGAGACATGGCATGGTACACCATTAAAACGTTTAGCATTTGACCAGGAAGAAGTCACTGCAGCTTCTCCTACATATAAAGCACAGTTCTATCGTCAGAAACAGGAATGGGATTATTTAATTGCGCCTAATGCCTTCTCTAGTGAAATATTCAAGAGCTGCTTTATGTATAAGGATGAAGGGGATACGATGTTAGATACAGGTTATCCTAGAAATGACTTGCTCTCTGATCCTCATAAAGATGAGATTGCAATTGAACTTAAAAAGAAGGTAGGTATTCCACTAGATAAGAAAGTCATTCTTTATGCACCAACATGGAGAGATGATGAATATTATGGTAATGGGGCTTATAAGTTCCAGTTAAAGTTGAATCTTGAACAGATGAGAAAAGAACTAGGGGATGAATATGTCATTATCCTAAGAACACATTATTATATTGCGGATGTTCTTGATTTAACTGGTTTAGATGGTTTTGCGTTTAACTTAAGTAAGTATGATGATATTACTGAAATCTATTTAATGAGTGATATTCTCATTACTGACTACTCAAGTGTATTCTTTGATTTTGCGAACTTAAAACGTCCGATGTTATTCTATACATATGATTTAGATAAATATCGTGATGTATTAAGAGGCTTCTATATTAATATGGAAGATGAACTTCCAGGTCCACTTGTATTCACTACAGATGAAGTCATTGATACAATTAAACATATGGATGAAATTACTGAAAAATATGCAGACCGTTATGTTACTTTCTATGATAAATTCTGTGGTTGGGAAGATGGTCATTCTTCACAGAGAGTTGTTGAAACAGTATTTGAAAAGAATTAGCTTTCCTTTATAGGGAGCTTTTTCTTTCTATCGGTTTGATTGACTAGAATAGTCATTCTCACTATAATAGACCCTAATAAAGGAGAAATCATCATGAAACTAATTAAGAAAATACTAGGTAAACTGATTCGCTTATTATATCGTCTCGTTTATCGCTTTATACCATGTGATGATCATACAATATTATTTATTTCATTCCATGGTCGTGGCTATACAGATAATCCTAAAGCATTACATCAATATATAACAGAACATGAAGAATATGCCTCATATCGCTGTATATATGCCATCAAGCATCATAAAGAAAAGAACCTGACTATTCCTAATGCAAAGATCATTGAATACTTCAGTATTTCCTATTTCTTCTATCTTGCAAGAAGTAAATACTGGATTTCTAACTGCAAGCTTCCTAAATATGTATTAAAGAAGGATAACCAGGTTTACTTACAGACATGGCATGGGACACCTTTAAAGAAGCTGGCTCATGATATTGAAGTGCCAGAAGGAACAACATTCTATCGTTCAGGCATGTCTATAGAAGAAATGCGTGCTACTTATGACAATGATGTTTCTAAATACAACTATATGATTTCTCCAAGTGCCTTTACAACAGAAGTCTTTCAGACATCTTTTAGAATTAATAAGGAAAGACTGATTGAAACAGGCTACCCAAGAAATGATATATTATCTAACTATACAAAAGAAGATGTACAAACAATCAAGAATAGAATGCATCTCCCACATGATAAGAAGATCTTACTCTATGCGCCTACATGGCGTGATAACTCATTTAATATGAAGGGTTATACATTTAAGCTAGAAGTAGATTTTAAAAAATGGCAGGAAGTATTAGGTGATGAATATATTGTTGTATTTAAACCTCATTATTTGATTGTGAATGATTTTAATCTAGATGAAGTCAAAGATTTTGTCTACTATGTAGACCCTCAGGAAGATATTGCGGATCTATACTTGATTGCGGATGCATTAGTGACAGACTACTCAAGTGTATTCTTTGATTATGCAATATTAAGAAGACCTATCTATTTCTATATGTATGATCTAGAAAACTATCGTGATGAATTAAGAGGCTTCTATTTAGATATTTATAAGGATCTTCCAGGTGATGTCATTGAAAATGAAGAAACGTTATTAGAAAAGATCCATACACATGATTTTGACTATGACCGTTTAACAGGCTTCAATAACCGCTTTAATAACCATGAAGACGGACAGGCAAGCAAACGTGTCATTGATATACTATTAGGTGAACAGCATGGGGCTTAAGAAACTTGTATTAAACATTATTCTTTCATTCGTGAACATCTTTGTATCACTTGTTCCAATTAAAAAGAATCAGATTGCCTTTGTCTCATTAGAAGACAATGTTTTAAAAGAAGATTTCCTAGATATCTACAATCATCTAGATCATTCTCTTTACTCTATTAAAACAGTACTTATTCATTATGATAAGAAATCAATATGGAATGATTTCTTATATCTATTAAACTGTATTAAACAGATTATTGTGATTAATACATCTCATATTGTACTTATTAATGACAATAACTATGTTGTTTCTCATTATAAGAGACAAGGCGTTAAGGTCATTGAAGTATGGCATGCCACAGGTGCAATCAAGAAGTTTGGCAATGCGATTAAAAGACAATATCCTATTAATAATTATGACTATGTTATTGCGAATAGTGATTATTGGATAGAGCCTTATTCTCTCGCCTTTTCTGTAGAAAAAGACAATGTCCTTGTGACAGGGATGCCTCGTGTCGATCATCTCTTTGATGAAAACTATAAAAAAGAAGCCAGAGATCATTTCTATTCAAGATATCCAGAACTCAAGAATAAGAAGATCTTACTCTATGCACCAACATTTAGAGGAAATATCTATAAAGGATTTAAAGCTGTTCCTTTTGATGGAAAGAAGTTTATTTCTTCTTTTGATAAAGACACAGTCCTTATTTATAAATATCATCCTCTTATGAAGGATATTCCAATAGAAGAAGAGGGACGTATCTTCAATATGAGTCATGAAAATACATATGAACTCTTTATTGTAAGTGATGCACTTATTTCTGATTTCTCTTCTATTATCTTTGATTATTCTATTCTAGATAAGCCACTATACTTCTTTGTACCTGATTTAAAGGAATATATGCATCGTCTTGGATGTTTTGTAGACTATAAGAAGGAAATGCCTGGTCCATTGTGTTATAATGAAATAGAGTTAGCTAATGCAATACATTCTAATAAACAATATGACATCAAACACTTTAAGGATCAATTCTTTAAATATCAGGATGGTAAGAATGTAGAGAGAGTCATCTCATTTATTGAACAATTGATCAAGGAGGATTAAGTTATGAATATTTCTATGATTAAACAGCGTGCAAGAGAAATTGCACATGTTAACAAAGCAAGTCTATCACGTATATGCTTAATAATCGGTATTATTACAGCACTTCCTAGCTTACTTAATTCAGGTAATGGGATTATGTATGTGATTCATTTAATCATTTCTGTATTATTAATTGCGGCAGAACAGGGAAATGTTGTTGCAGGACTTAAAGTGGTCACTAATCGTGAACAAGAGTTATCTGATAATGATGGTATCTATGGTCTAGTGAACTGGATTGAATATTTACCTACTTATTTAACAAAGGTCCTTGTGAATTTTGCAGTAGCCATTATCTTTATTATCATTATTGTGACATGTTCCATTGGTTCTTTTGGAGGCATATTAACATTAGTTACTGATCCTTATAGCGTTTCACCTATTAAGGGAGTAATTACAGGTCTTTCTGCATTAGGTGGAATGTTAGTGTTTATTGCCTTTATTGCATTCCTATTTGTAATTGTATGGGTTAATTTACGTATGTTCGCAATGACTTATTTACATCAGGAATATGGTATCAAAGGCTTTGCAGCATTAAAAGAATCATTTAACTTAATGAAAGGTCATTGTTCAGATTTATTATTCATTGATCTATCATTTATCGGATGGATGATTTTATGCGGTATTTTAAGCAGTATTATTGGTTTTGCATTTGGGGATAATGGTATTACAGGACTACTAGGTTCAGTTTTAAGTGCTGCACTTGGTGCGTACACATATCTGCCAGCTTATATTACTGTACATGCTTTATTCTATAAAGAAATTGCATATAAGTTCTACGATGAAGGGAGAATCTAATGAGAAAAAGAATTGATCGTTTTACGAGAAGACTCTCTAATCAGGAACTGATCCTTGGATGTGTCATCCTGCTTCCCTTATTCTTCTATTGTAATAGCTATATAGGAACAGCTATTGTGAAGTGGACTATTCTCACATTTGACCTTTCTGTTACAAGCAATACAGCGACAATCTGGCTTAACTTCATTATTGATTTCATTACTGCGCTTATTGCAGTTATTATCCTAAGAAACTTCATTAGACGCCAATGGAAGGATTTCATGAACAATAAGCTATCTATTATAGCAGCAGGCTGTTTTATGGGCTTCTTCTTCAACATTTGTGCAAATGCAATAGGTAATAGTATTGTGAAGCTATTTGTAGATCAGTCATCAAGTGTTAATCAGCAGCAGGTAGAAACACTTGCGAAAAGTATTCCAGCCATTATGTTCTTTGTGACAGGTTTCTTAGCTCCATTAGGGGAAGAATTAATCTTCAGAGGGCTTATATTTACAGGATTACGTAAATATAATAGATTCCTTGCCTATGCGGTCTCTGCCTTCTTATTTGGCTTTATTCATGTCATGAATTCAGTCTTTGCAGGTAATATCTTAGAAATGGTCCAGATGATTCCTTATGCATGCTCAGGATTAGTCTTTGCCTATATCTATGAAACAACAGATAATATCTGGGGTTCTATACTTACACATATGACAAATAATATATTTGCGATGTTAGTCATCTTATTGTAAACAAAAGGGGCTGTAACGAATAGATAGTATTAACTACTACCTTGAGCGCTACAGCTCTTTTTCGTATATCCAAGCC